>JBKPNC010000137.1:0-28382 GCA_046732435.1 Actinomycetota bacterium | reverse complement strand
CACCGGGACGCCGCTCGTAACGCCGCCCTTCCCCGAGCACCCGTCCGGCCACAGCTGCAACAGCAGCGCCATCCTGCACGTCCTCCACGACTTCTTCGGCACCGACAAGACCCCGTTCGACGTCCAGAGCCCCAGGTTCCCGGGCTACTCGAGGCACTTCGACCGGTTCTCGCAGGCGCTCAGGGAGATCATCGACGCCCGCGTCTGGGGCGGCATCCACTTCCGCACCGCCGACGAACAAGGAGCCGTGCTAGGCCTGAAGGTCGCCCACTACCTCCGCAAGCACTACTTGCAGCCGGTGAGCAAGTGATCAGGATCGGTAGATCAGCAGCGCGACGGTCAGCAGGCCGAGCACGACGCCCGCGCCTGCGAGCATCGCGACGAGACGATCGTCGGGACGTGCCCACTCGCCGCGCGCGACCGCGGCCTCCACCTCTCGGAGGCGCCGGAACCCGTACGCGACGAAGATGACACCGAGCAGCGTGAACGCGACTCCCACGGCCACGTACGGCCAGCGGGCGCCGCCGGCGAGCTCCGGGGCGATCTTCCCGGCGCCGATCCCGACCGCGAAGGACGTCAGGCCCGTCCGCCACCAGGCCAGGTAGGTGCGCTCGTTCGCGAGTCGCGTGCGCCGGGTCGCGTCCTCCGCCTCCGACATCGTGGCTAGGGCGGCGCGGCGTGCTCGGCCGGCTTGCTGAAGATGACGAGGACGCTCATGCCCTCGTAGCCGGAGAACCGGTGATCCGCGTCCGCCGGGACGAACCGCGCATCTCCTTCGTGGAGCTCCGTCGAGTCCCCTTCGACGTCGAGCGTGCCGCGGCCCTCGAGGACGACGTACAGCTCGTCGTCTTCGTGCGGCTGCTGGCGGTCGGGCTCCGGCGCGACGAGCACGTAGACGCCGACCTCCAGTCCCGGCGACTCGTGGACGACCTCGTACCCGCCGCCGGCCCCCTGTAGGCGGCGCATCGCCTCCCTGACGCGGATCGGGTCCACCGGGCGCGGAGGCTACTAAGTCAGCGCACGACGTAGACGTCGCAATCCGCATGGGCGACGGTCTTCGCGCTCACCGAGCCGACGATGATGCGTTCCACGAACCGCTTGCCGTGGCTGCCGACGACGATCAGGTCCACCTTCCGGCGCCCCGCTTCCTCCAGGATCCGATGAGCCGGATCGCCGAGCGCCTCCTCCCCGCGGGCGCGCACGCCGCGGCTCTGGAGGAACTCGGTCGCCTCGCCCAGCCGTTCGCGCGCCTTCTCGACGTCTTCCTCCGGCGGCGGCACCGGCCCGAGCGAGGTGAACGAGGTCGCGAACACGGTCAGGATCGTGACGTCGCCTAGCCCGGCCAGGTCGGCGACGCGCTCGAGGGCGCGGCGGGCCGGGTCGGAGCTGTCGTACGCGAGCAGCAGACGCGTGTAGGCCATCGCTCTTTCCGCTCACATCCTGCCCACCCGGGGACGCGCCGGATCGGTGTTGTCGACGACGACGTCGGCACGGTCGGTCGGGCGGACTCGTTCCTCGTATGCGCGCTGTGCCGGCAGGTAGCGGCGCCGGTAGAGGCGCGTGAGGTCGGCGCCCAGCCGGGGCCCGTCGCGGTGGGCAGCTCGCCTGAGGATCTCGTCTTCCGCGACCGAGAGGAAGACGGTGAGATCCCACAGGTCTCGGAGCTCCGGGCGAAGCAGGAAGACGCCGTCCGCAATGACCGTGGTCGCGGCCTCGGCGAGCACGGCGGCGCGAAAGCGTTCGTGGTCGAAGGAGTCGCGGTAGTAGCCCTCCGGTGATTCGCGCCCGGCGCGATATCGCTCGGTCTCCGGACGAAGGAAGTCGTCGAGGCGGATCCGCATCACTCCGACGTCGCGGCGCGCCAGCGCCTCGGCGAGCTCGTCGGCGAGGGTGGTCTTCCCGGCGGCGTCGGGCCCGTCGACTCCCACACGGCGGGCGTCGAGCGCCCGCGCCGCGAGTGCCGAGACGAGGTCGGCGCGGGCCGCCACGCTAGCCGTCGCGCCGCAGAACGATAATCGACCGCGACTCGACCCACGCCCGCGCTCGGGCCGCGTGCTCCGTGGGGCCGGCGTCGGGATCGTCGGTCGATAACTCGAGCACCCACCGACGCCCGTAGCGAATGGCCGGCAGCACGAACTCGGACGCCTCGTGGTGCGCGTTGAAGAGCAGGAGGAAGCTGTCGTCGACGACGCGCTCGCCGTTCTCGCGCGGCGAGGGGAGCTCCTGGCCGTTCAGGAAGATGCAGAGGCGGTGTCCGTCGCCTTGCTGCCAGTCGCGCTGGGCCATCCGCCGCCCGTCCGGCCGGAACCAGACGATGTCCGGTAGGCCCGACCCGACCACCTCCCGGCCTTCCAGGAAGCTCTGGCGCCGGAAGACGGCATGCTCGCGCCGCAGCCGGATCAGCCGCCGCGTGAACGCGATCAGCTCATGATCGGCGTGCTCCCAGTCGAACCAGGAGAGCTCGGTGTCCTGGCACCACGCGTTGTTGTTGCCGAGCTGCGTCCGGCCGAGCTCGTCCCCGCCGAGGAGCATCGGCACGCCCTGCGAGAGGAAGAGCGTCGTCAGGAAGTTGCGGATCCGCCGGCGGCGGAGCCGGACGATGTCCGCGTCGTCGGTCGGCCCCTCGACGCCGGAGTTCCACGACCGGTTGTCGTCCGTGCCGTCGCGGTTCTCCTCGAAGTTCGCCTCGTTGTGCTTCACGGTGTAGGAGACGAGATCGTGGAGGGTGAACCCGTCGTGGGCCGTGACGAAGTTGATCGAGGCAACCGGCGTGCGGCCGTCGTGCTGGTAGAGGTCGCTGGAGCCGGTGAAGCGCGACGCGAAGTCGGCGACGGACGAGCCGCCGCGCCAGAAGTCCCGCATCGTGTCGCGGTAGATCCCGTTCCACTCCGTCCACAGCACGGGGAAGTTCCCGACCTGGTAGCCGCCGGGGCCGACGTCCCAGGGCTCGGCGATCAGCTTCGCCTGCGAGAGCACGGGGTCCTGGTGGATGACGTCGAAGAAGGCGGAGAGGCGATCGACGTCGTAGAACTCGCGCGCCAGCGCGGAGGCAAGGTCGAAGCGGAAGCCGTCGACGTGGCAGTCGATCACCCAGTAGCGGAGCGAGTCCATGATCAGCCGCAGGACGCTCGGGTGCATGGGGTTCAGGCTGTTCCCGGTGCCGGTGAAGTCCATGTAGTAGCGCGGTTGGTCGGGCACGAGCCGGTAGTAGGAGGCGTTGTCGACGCCGCGGAACGAGAACATCGGGCCGAGGTGGTTGCCCTCGGCCGTGTGGTTGTAGACGACGTCGAGGATCACCTCGATGCCGGCGCGGTGCAGCGCCTTCACCATCCCCTTGAACTCGCGCACCTGTTCGCCGGCCGTCCCGGTCGCCGCGTACAGCGCATGCGGGGCGAGGAATCCGATCGAGCTGTAGCCCCAGTAGTTCGTCAGGCCGCGGTCGCGGAGGAAGCTCTCATCGGCGATGTGGTGGACCGGGAGCAGCTCGACCGCCGTGACTCCCAGGTCGCGAAGGTACGCGAGCGCGGGCTCGGAGGCGAGGCCGGCGTACGTCCCTCGCAGGTCCGCTCGCACGTCCGGATGACGCTTCGTGAATCCCTTTACGTGCGTCTCGTAGATGACCGTCTCGTGCCAGGGCGTCCGCAGGAACTCGTCGCCCTCCCAGTCGAACCGCGGGTCGACCACGACGCACTTGGGGATTGCGGTCGCGTCGTCCTCGTCGTCCGGCTGGAGGTCGGCGCTCCCGCCGCCGGGCAGGTACGGCAGCACGTTCGCGCGCTCCCAGTGGATCGGGCCCTCGATCGCCTTCGCGTAGGGGTCGAGCAGCAGTTTCGACGGGTTGAAGCGGTGGCCGCGCTCCGGCGCGTAGTCGCCGTAGACCCGGAAGCCGTACCGCTGCCCGAAGCCGACGCCGGGGAGGTAGCCGTGCCAGTTGTAGGCGGTCCGCTCGGGGAGCGGCACCCGCGTCTCGTTGTCCTCCTCGTCGAACAGGCAGAGCTCGACGCGCTCGGAGTTCTCCGAGAACAGCGAGAAGTTCGTTCCGCCGCCGTCGCAGGTCGGGCCGAGCGGGAACGGCCGACCGGGCCAGACAGGCGTCATGGCCATCGTGGCGGCTCCGTCACGGCTGCGGCTCGTTCATCCGGCGGCGCGGATTCTGCTCATGCCGGCGGTCGGCACGGCTCCGGATGGTGGCAACGAGCAGGTCGCCGGTCAGCGGCCGGCTCGCGGCGGGGCGGTCTCGGCGCCCTCGAACGCCTCCGGGACGAACCACACGACTCCGAGCGGAGGCAGCGTGACCTCGCCGGAGAACCCCTGGTCGTGCCATGGGGCCGCCTCGGCCTCGACCGCACCGAGATTGCCGACACCGCTGCCGCCGAAGTAAACGGAATCCGTGTTCAGCACCTCCCGCCACCGCCCCAGGGCCGGGAACCCGACCCGATATCCATACCGCGGCACCGGCGAGAAGTTGCACACGCAGACGAGCGGCCGTCCGCCGCCCCCCGAGAGCCGGGCGAAGGCAAGCGCGTTCGACTCGGCGTCGTTCGGCTCCAGCCACTGGAAGCCCTCATGCGAGACGTCGAGCTCCCAGAGCGCCGGCTCCTCGCGATAGACCCGGTTGAGCTCGCGCACCAGCGCTTGCACTCCCGAGTGGGAAGCGTCCTCGAGCAGATGCCAGTCGAGCGAGCGGTCGTACGACCACTCCGCCTCCTGCCCGAACTCCCCGCCCATGAAGAGCAGCTTCTTCCCCGGGTGCGCCCACATGTACGCGAGCAGGCACGGAGATTGGCGAACCGTTGCCAGCGGTCACCGGGCATCTTCCCGATTAGCGATCGCTTGCCGTGCACGACCTCGTCGTGTGACAGCGGCAGCACGAAGTTCTCGGAGAACGCGTACATCAGGCTGAACGTGAGCTGGTGGTGGTGGTACCGGCGGTAGATCGGATCGCGATTGAAGTAGTCGAGCGTGTCGTGCATCCACCCCATGTTCCACTTGAACCCGAAGCCGAGCCCGCCGACGTACGTGGGGCGCGAAACGCCCGGCCAGGCGGTCGACTCCTCCGCCGCCGAGATCGCTCCCGGCTCCCGCGCGTGGACGAGCCGGTTCAGCTCCTGGAGGAACTCGATCGCCTCGACGTTCTCGTTTCCGCCGTGCTCGTTCGCGACCCACTCGCCGTCGCGCCGGGAGTAGTCGAGGTAGAGCATCGACGCGACCGCGTCCACGCGGAGGCCGTCGACGTGGAACTCCTCCAACCAGTAGAGCGCGTTGGCCAGGAGAAAGTTCCGCACCTCTCGCCGGCCCAGGTTGAAGACGAGCGTGCCCCAATCCGGGTGCGCGCCCCGGCGCGGATCGGCATGCTCGTAGAGCGACGTGCCGTCGAAGCGAGGCAGTGCCCACGCGTCCCGCGGGAAGTGCGCAGGCACCCAGTCGAGGATCACCCCGACACCGCGTTCGTGGAGGTGATCGATGAACGCGCGGAAGTCGTCGGGGGTCCCGAACGTCGACTGCGGCGCGTAGTAGCCGGTGACCTGGTAGCCCCAGGAGCCGCTGAACGGGTGCTGCATGACGGGCAGCAGCTCGACGTGCGTGAAGCCCATGTCGAGCGCGTAGTCGGCGAGCTCGTCGCCGAGCTCCAGATACGTGAGCGGCCGGTTGCCCTCGAGCGCGTTTCGGCGCCAGGAGCCGAGATGCACCTCGTAGATCGAGACCGGATCGGCCAGCGGCTGTGCCCGCCGGCGCCGCTCGAGCCAGGGCGCGTCGAGCCACGAGTACGCCGATGCGAAGACGATCGACGCGTCGCGAGGAGGGTCCTCGGCGTAGAAGGCGACGGGGTCGGCCTTTAACAGCAGCTCGCCGTCGCTCGCGCGGAGCTCGTACTTGTACCGCACCCCCTCCGAGATGTCCGGCACGAACAGCTCCCAGACGCCGGCGCCGCCGAGCGAGCGCATCGGGTGCAGCCGGCCGTCCCAGGAATTGAAGTCCCCAACGACGCTCACACCCGACGCGTTCGGCGCCCAGACCGCGAAGGCCGTGCCGCGCACCCCGCCGACCTCGCGGACATGGGCGCCGAGCACGTCCCACAGCCGCTCGTGCTTTCCCTCGGCGATCAGGTGCAGGTCGAGCTCGCCGATCGTGGGCACGAACGCGTAGGGGTCGCGAACCGTCAACGTCTTGCCGTCCGGGTACGAGACCTCGAGCTCGTAGTCGAGCGGCACGTCGGCGTTTCGCACGACGCCCTCCCAGACGCCACCCTCGACGTGTTCCAGATCGACGCCGTGCGGCACGACACGGACGGAGGTCGCCTCGGGCCGCAGCGCCCGCACGACGACGCCGCCGTTCTGCGGGTGCGCGCCGAGCAGCCCGTGCGGGTTCGCGAGGTCGATCACGACTCGAGAAGGCGGGCGATCCCTGCCACCGGAATCCCGATCCAGTCCGGCCGGTGGTTGAGCTCGTACCGGAGCTCGTACACCGCCTTCTCGAGCTCGAATACCTCGAGCAGCCGATCGCGCCCCTCGCCGGGCGGCGGGACGATGCTCGGATCGACGTAGTCGAAGTAGCCGGCGAGGAACTCCTCCCGCGCGCGCTCCTCCCAGCCCTCGGGCACTCCCTCGACGGTCGACGCGACGTAGGCGAACGAGCGGAGCATTCCCGCGACGTCGCGCAGCGGCGACCGCTTCCGCCGCCGCTCCGCCAGCGAGCGCGCCGGCTCGCCCTCGAAGTCGAGCACGACCCAGTCGTTGTCGCTCCACAGGACCTGTCCGAGGTGGTAGTCCCCGTGCGTCCGGATCACTCGCCCGATCGGACCGGCGTGGGAGATGAGCCGCAGGCGCTCCCGGACCTCCTCACCGCGTCCGGCGATCGGCTCGAGGCGCTCGTCCTCGGGCAGCTCCAGGAAGATGCGCTCGATCTCCTCGTCCACCGTCGCCACGACGAGCGCGAGCGACTCGGAGCTCGGCTCCTCCGGCGCGAAATCGGGGTCCAGCGAGTCGGATGCGAGCGCGCCGTGGAGCTCACCCGTCACCTCGCCGAGCCGCCGTAGGCGGGCGAGGAAGCGATCCGGCGCCACCGGGATCTCCTCGAGCGCGAGCTCCCAGCCGTCTCGCGCGCCGGGAAGGTACGCCTGGAGGATCCCGAGCGTCGCGTCGATCAGGCGTCCCGAGTACTCGTACCAGCCCGCCAGAGCGGCGACGTGTGGAAAACCGAGCTCCGTGAGGAAGCGCAGCAGCTCGAGCTCCGGATTGATTCCGGCCTCGAGGCGCCGGTATGCCTTCAGGATCAACTCGTCGCCGAAGACGACCGACGTGTTGGACTGCTCGGCCGAGAGCGGACGCGTGTCGGAGAGATCCGGGCCGTACCCGCCGAGGTTCGCAGCGCGGAACTCGACCACTGCCTCGTCGCCGTGGATCGTCGTCTCGCCGCGCATCAGGTGGACGAGCTCGCGGGCGAGTGCCGGATCGGCGAGCGCCTCGTACACGACCCACTGTCCCGTCGCCTCGATGACGTCGCCCGGCGGCCGGTCGTCCCGCGGCCGCAGGCCGAGCAGGAGCTGGTACAGCTCGTGCGTCCCGGTGTGGAACCGAATCTCCGTCACGGCCGCGACGAGCACCGGCGGTTGCGATCGCACAACGACGCCGTCCACGACGCCGGCGTGGGCGACGTCCTCCGTCTTCGAGCCGAACCATCGGCGGCTGCGCACGAACTCGATGAGCGAGCGTTCGTCGAGGAGCTCGCCCGCGATCATTCGCTCGGCGATCATCGCTCCTCCCGCAGCTCGAACCAGAAGAAGCCCCGCGGCGCGAGCGTGAGCAGGTAGGGCAGGCGGCCGATCGGCGGGAATCTCGTGCGCCCGAACATCTCCTCGGGCACCCTACCCTCGAACGCCGAGAGGTCCAGCTCGACGGGCTGCGCGGAGTTGGCGAGATTGTGGACGCAGAGCACGGCGTCGTCCTCGTAGCGGCGGACGTGCGCGAAGACGCGCGGATTCTCGGCACGTAGCGGCTCGTACGTCCCCAGGCCGAAGACCGGATGCTCCTTGCGGAGCGCGATAAAGCGGTGGAGCCAACGCAGCAAGGACGTCGGCGTTCGGAGCTGCGCCTCCACGTTCACCGCCGGATACCCGTAGACGGGATCGAGCGACGGCGGCAGGTAGAGCTGGGCGAAGTCCGCGCGCGAGAAGCCGCCGTTGCGGTCGCCGGTCCACTGCATCGGCGTGCGGACGCCGTCCCGGTCGCCGAGGTAGATGTTGTCCCCCATGCCGATCTCGTCCCCGTAATAGAGGACGGGGGAACCCGGAAGCGAGAACAGGATCGCGTGCATGAGCTCGATCTCGGCTCTCCCGTTGTCCAGCAGCGGGGCGAGCCGCCGCCGGATACCGAGGTTCAGCTTCATCCGAGGGTCCTTCGCGTACTCGGCGTACATGTAATCGCGCTCGTCGTCCGTGACCATCTCGAGCGTCAGCTCGTCGTGGTTGCGGAGGAAGAGCCCCCACTGGCAGTTGTCCGGGATTGGCGGCGTCCGCTCGAGGATCTCGTAGACCGGCGCTGCGTCCTCGCGACGGACGGCCATGAACATGCGCGGCATGACCGGGAACTGGAACGCCATGTGGCACTCGTCGCCCTCACCGAAGTAGGCGACGACGTCCTCCGGCCACTGATTCGCCTCCGCGAGCAGGACCCGGTCCGGGTAGCGGGCGTCCACCTCGGCTCGGATGCGTCGGAGGTACTCGTGCGTCTCGGGCAGGTTCTCGCAGTTGGTGCCCTCCCGCTCGAAGAGGTACGGAACGGCGTCGAGGCGGAAGCCGTCGATCCCGAGGTCGAGCCAGAACCGGAGCACCTGCAGCATCGCGTCGCGAACCTCAGGGTTGGCGTAGTTCAGGTCGGGCTGGTGCGAGAAGAAGCGGTGGAAGTAGTAGGCGTTGGCCGCCGAATCCCAGGCCCAGTTCGACGACTCGGCGTCCAGGAAGATGACGCGCGCGTCCGCGTAGTTGGCGTCGTTGTCGGACCAGACGTACCAGTCGCGCCTGGCCGAGTCCGGCGACGATCGGGCCTCCTGGAACCAGGGGTGATCCGACGACGTGTGGTTGACGACCAGGTCCGCGATCACGCGGATGCCGCGACGGTGCGCCGCGTCGACGAGCGACTTGAAGTCCTCCACCGTCCCGTAGTCCGGGTGGATGCCGAAGTAGTCCGAGATGTCGTAGCCGCCGTCGCGCAACGGGCTCGGGTACATGGGCAGGAGCCAGATGCAGTCGATGCCGAGCCACTGGAGGTAGTCGAGCTTCTCGATGATCCCGCGCATGTCGCCCGACCCGTCCTGGCTCGCGTCGAAGAAGCCGCGGATGTGGATCTCGTAGAAGACGGCCCGCTTGAACCAGAGCGGGTCGCTCTCGAACCAGTGCTCAGACACGATCCCGTCGTGACCCGGGCGCTCCGGCTCCGTGCTGTGTGGTGCGGGCGCCCTCCGGGCTCGGGCGTGCGCCGCGTGGTCCGGCGCCCAGCGGCGGGGCGACCCGCGGCTGCCGGGTTGGCCCGCCCGGGGCTCGCCGTTTCACTTCTGGCACGAAGTCGTTCCCCATGCGCGACGATTTCCGCGCTACGGTCCGAAGTGGGGGCGAGGGGCCGAAGGCCCCCGGGGGGAATTGACGCGAAGCGGCCGGCGACGACGAGCGGGAGGCCTCGGCGAGGGCACGGCTCACCGCACCACCTGGAGGACGTGGCTTGCGCCGGGCTCGAGGCGGACATAGTTGCGGCCGGTGTGCCAGAGGTAGCTCTCGTCGGCGAGCGCGTCGCGAACCGGGAAGGCAGGCGGAAGCCCCAGCGCCGCGGGGAGGATCGCGAGGCCCTCCTGTGGGGCGAACGGGTCGAGGTTCACGACGCAGATGACGACGTCCCCGCCGGTGCGCTTCGCGTAGCCGAGCAACTCGTCGTTCTCCGTCTCGAGCCAAGCCAGGTTGTCGTAGTGCTGCAGCGCCGGGCTGGCGCGACGAACGTGGTTGAGCCGCCGGATCAGGGGTAGCAGCGGCCCGTCGAGCGCGCGCTCCCTGATCTCGTACTTCTCGGAGTCGAGGTACTCCTCGCTCCCGGGCCGCACCGGGGTGTTCTCGAACCACTCGAAGCCGGAGTAGATGCCGTACGCCGGCGACAGGGTGCCGGCGAGCACCAACCGCGCCGCGAACGCCGGCGGGCCGCCGGCCTGCAGGTACGCGTGCAGGATGTCCGGCGTGTTCGCGAAGAAGTTCGGCCGGTAGAAGCGCGCCCACGAGCGCCCCTGCTCGACGAGCTCGACGAGCTCCGCCTTCGTGTTCTTCCACGTGAAGTACGTATACGACTGCGCAAAGCCCGCCTTCGCGAGCGCGGTCATCATCGCGGGGCGCGTGAACGCCTCGGACAGGAAGATGGTCTCCGGCTTGTCACGGCGAATCTCGGCGATCAGCCACTCCCAGAACGCGAGCGGCTTCGTGTGCGGGTTGTCGACGCGAAAGACGCGGACGCCGTGGTCGGCCCAGAACCGGACGACGCCGAGGAGCGCACTCCAGAGCCCGCGCCAGTCCTCGCTGTCGAAGTTGACGTTGTAGATGTCCTGGTAGCGCTTGGGCGGGTTCTCCGCGTACTTCAGCGTGCCGTCCGGGCGGCGGTGGAACCACTGCGAATGCTCTCGGAGGTAGGGATGGTCCGGGGAGCACTGGATCGCGAAGTCGAGGCAGATCTCGATGCCGAGCTCTCGTGCCCGCCCCACGAGGCGCTCGAAGTCCTCGAGCGTCCCCAGGTCCGGATGGATGGCCTCGTGCCCGCCCTCCTCGGCACCGATCGCCCAGGGACTTCCGGGATCGGCCGGGCCCGGGTCGAGCGAGTTGTTCCGCCCTTTCCGGTTCGTCCGCCCGATCGGGTGAATCGGTGGGAGATAGAGCACGTCGAAGCCGAGGTCGGCGAGCTCGGGCAGTACGCGCTCGACGCCCGCGAAGCCGCCCCACGAGCGGGGAAAGAGCTCGTACCACGAACCGAAGCGCGCCAGCCGGCGATCGACGTCGACCTCGAGCGGCCGCGGCAGGGCGGTCCGCTCGTGCCGGTCCTCGTCCGCGCGGCGGAGTCCCTCCTCGAGGTTGAGTGAGCCGACGCCGTACAGCCGCGCTCCCTCCAGCAGCTCGCTCGCGAGGTCGGTCTGGCCGCCGTCGACCTTCCGTTGCACCTCCCAGCGCCACGACGCCAGCCGGTCGATCCAGCCCTCGAGGGTGAACTGCCAGCGGCCCGGGCGGTCGACGTCGAAGGAGCCGGCCCACTGATCGTTGCCGAGCGCGCGCAGCGGTGTCTCGGCCCAGCGCCGCTCGCCGGGCGCGCGATAGCGTACGGCGGCACCGAGCACTTCGTGCCCATCGCGGAAGATCGTGGCGCTCACGTCGATTCGATCGCCCACGCACGCCTTGACCGGGTAGCGCCCGCACTCGATCTGGGGCTCGGCGTCGCGGATCTGGATCCGTGACGGCGCCGCCCGGCCTGTTCGCGGCCCGCGCTCGAGCTCCTCGGTTCTCACGCCTCTACGGTTCACGTCCATGCGCTTTCCAGGTTCCATGAGCCTCGCCCGCTCGAGCGGAATCCTGCTACATCCGACCTCCCTCCCGGCAGGCCGAATCGACGACCACGCCTACCGGTTCGTCGACTGGCTCGCCGAGGCCGGCCAGTCGTGGTGGCAGGTGCTGCCGCTCGGGCCGCCGGACGAGTTCGGCTCTCCGTATCGGGCGCGGTCTGCATTCGCGGGCTCTCCCGAGCTTCTTGCCGATCCGAACGCCGCGGTCTCCGAGCGCAAGGCAGAAGCCTTCCGGGCGCGCAATGCGTTCTGGATCGACGACTGGTCGCGCTTCGCCGGCGAGGGCGCGACCGCCGACCAGGTTCGTTTCGACCTCGAGTGGTCCACTCTCCGCCGCTACGCGGCCGGGCGGCGCATCCGGCTCTTCGGCGACATACCGTTGTACGTGTCGGAAGGAAGCGCTGACTACGCGGCGCACCCGGAGCTCTTTCGCGACGGAATCGTTGCCGGCGTCCCGCCGGACTACTTCAGCGAGGAGGGCCAGCGCTGGGGAAACCCCGTGTACGACTGGCGCGCGATGCGCGCCAACGGCTATCGCTGGTGGGTGGAGCGGTTCCGCCGGGCGTTCGACCTCGTCGATCTCTGCCGGGTCGATCACTTCCGCGCGTTCGTCGCGTACTGGGCGGTTCCCGCCGAGTCGACGACAGCCGCCGTCGGCTCCTGGAGACGCGGCCCCGGCCGCGAGCCCTTCGACGCCGCCCGTGCCGCGCTCGGCGACATCGACATCGTGGCCGAGGACCTCGGCTTGATCACGCCGCCGGTCGAGCGGCTACGCGACGAGCTCGGATTCCCGGGCATGCACGTCCTGCAGTTCGGGCTCGAAGGCTCTGCGTCGAATCCGCACCGGCTCGAGAACCATCGCGAGTGGGCGGTCGTCTACACCGGCACCCACGACAACGATACGGCGGTCGGCTTCGCGCGTTCCACAGGGCTCGACCTCGGCCCGGAGCCGAACTGGACGCTGATCGCCAGGGCCATGTCGTCCCGCTCCCGGCTCGCGATCATCCCGATGCAGGATGTCCTCGGGCTCGGGAGTGAGGCGCGCATGAACCGCCCCGGGACGCTCGGCGGCAACTGGCGGTGGCGGATGAGCGGGGAGGCGTTCGGCCCCGAGCTCGCGTCGCGCCTGCGCGCGCTGACCGAGTCGGCGGGCCGGATCTAGGCGGCGATCGCCGCCGCGGCCTCCAGTCGTCCCTTGAGCGCTTCGAGCTCCGCGCGCTCGGCCTCGAAGATCTCGGCGCGGTACTGAAGGAGCACCTTGCCCTCGGGAGCGAGCCGCCGGTCCGCCGAATCGATCAGCCGCCGGCACATGTCGAGCCCGTCTCCCGCCGCGAAGACGGCGTGCGGCGGCTCGCCGGTGAGGTCGGCATAGCGCTCGTCGGCGCGAAGGATGACGGGGAGGTACGGCAAATTGGCGACGACGAGGTCGAGATCGCCCGGGATCGGTTCGAGCAGGTCGCCGACGAGGACGTGCACGCGCTTCTCGACGGCATGGCGCGCCGCGTTGGCGCGGGCGAGTGATACGGCGGGCCCGCTGACGTCGGTGGCCCAGATCTCCGCGCGCGGCGCGAGGAGCGCGAGCGTTACCGCGATCGCGCCCGAGCCGGTGCCGATGTCGGCCACGCGCACGCCGTCCCGGCCGACGAGCTCGAGCGCCCGGTCGACCAGCTGCTCGGTGGGGCGACGCGGCGACATGACCTGTCGCGGCGCGATCAGCAGCGACACGTTCTGAAACGTCGTCGTTGGCATCGAGACGGTTTGTGGCGCGCGGGCGAGCGTTCTTACCTTGGCCGGACGTCACCTGCAGTACAGCTGCCACGCCAGCAGGCCGGCGGCGTCCCAAAACGCCTCGGAGCTGGGGGCAGTCGTGGGACTCCCGTTTGCGCAGATCACGACCTGGCGCTCGCCGTCCTCGCTCGACAGCGCCATCGCTGTGTATCCGAGCGAGAAGCCAATATGGCCCCAGGCGAGGCCGCAGGGCGATCGCTGCCTGCCCATCAACGCCGTGATCTCTCCGATACCGAGGCCGTACCGGTCGGTCTCCGGCCAATCCGAGTCGACCGCCTGAAGCATCTCCGTGCGAAGGCGCTCGGAAAGGGCATCGCCCCCGAGCAGGGCGCGGAGCATCCTGGCGATCTCGCCGGGCGTCGAGACGATACCGCCGCCGGCTCCATGGAAGGGCACGTCGATCTCGGTCACGTCCACCGGTTGCGATCCGCCCGGCAGGATCGGGTTGTCCGCCGGCAGGTAGCCTCGCGCACAGTCATCGCGTAGAGGGCCTTCGACGAGATCGGTCCTCACCAGGCCGAGTGGCGCGAGCACGCCCTGTCGCAGCGCGTCCCGCAGCGGTAGGCCCGTCGCCTCCTCGACGATGAGCCTCAGGACGATGTAGTTACTGCCGTGGTACGCCCAGCCCTCG
Organism: Actinomycetota bacterium; assembly: GCA_046732435.1. Classification (GTDB taxonomy): domain Bacteria; phylum Actinomycetota; class Thermoleophilia; order Gaiellales; family Gaiellaceae; genus JALZFG01. The sequence goes on along the minus strand of JBKPNC010000137.1, from coordinate 14,386 downwards.
CCCGGCGCGAACAGGCGCGGCTTCGCCATGACCAGCGCCAGCTGCTCACGGGCGTCGAGCCCGAAGCAGTGCTTCGGGTCTCGGCGGTAGGGCTCGAAGAACTCGACGATGTCGCCGACGAAGTCGTCCAGGCCGCTCGTGTGATTCAGGAGCTGTCGGATCGTGATGCCGTCGGCGAACGGTGCGGCGTCGCCGTCGAGGTCGAGCAGCCCCTCCGCGACGAGCTGAAGGATGAGCGCCGAAATGAAGATCTTCGTCACGCTCCCGATGCGGAAGCGGTGATCGACGGTGATGCCTTTGGCCGCTCGCAGGTCTGCCAACCCGGCCGCCGCCTCGACCGGTCCGTCCGGTCCGAGGGCAACGGCGACGGCGCCCGGAACACCCGTCGCGACAACGGCCTCGAGCCGACCCTCGATCGATTGCATGTGGTGGCGGAGATTAAGCGCCTTCGGAATCGAAGCGCCGCCGTGGGAAGAACAAGGCGCGCGCGATCGTTTTCATACTACGTAAGCGACGAATAGCAGCTACACTTTTTGTACCTAGAGCCCAAGGAGAAAGAGAGAAGCACACGTGACTGAGCTTTTGCTGATCCCGCTGGAAGACGCCGTCGTCTTCCCGAACATGACCGTCACCCTCCCCGTCGAGGTCGGGGACGAGGAGCGGGTGCTGCTCATCCCCCGGCACGAGGGCGAGTACGCGAAGGTGGGCACCGTCGCCGAGGCCGGCGACCGGCTTCGCCTGCCCGGCGGCGCTCAGGCCGTCGTCCTGACCGGTCTCCACCGCGCCGTGGCCGGCGCGGCGAGCGCCGGTGGCACGGGGCAGCTTCGCATCTCCGTGGAGGAACACCCGGACGAGACGCCGCCGCGCATCGTCACCGACGAGCTGGAGCGCGAGTACCGCGCCGTCGTCGAGGAGATCCTGCAGCTCCGCGGCGACGACGGACGCATCAGCGCGTTCGTCCGTTCGATCACCGAGCCGGGAGCGCTTGCCGACACGGCCGGCTACTCGCCGGACCTGACCTTCGAGCAGAAGGTCGAGCTCCTCGAGACGCTCGACGTTCGCGCGCGGCTCGAGCTGGCCGTCAAGTTCCAGCGCGAGCGGCTCGCCGAGCTGCAGGTGCGCAAGCGCATCCGCGAGGACGTCGAGTCCGGCGCGGAGAAGCAGCAGCGCGAGTACTTCCTGCGCAAGCAGATGGAGTCGATCCGCCGCGAGCTCGGCGAGGACGACGCGTCGATCTTCGAGGACTACCGGACGAAGATCGCCGAGGCCGAGATGCCCGACGCCGTGCGCGAGCAGGCCGAGCGCGAGCTGAACCGCCTCGAGCGCATGGGCGAGGCCTCCGGCGAGGCGTCGATGATCCGCAGCTACCTCGACTGGCTGCTCGCCGTGCCGTGGTCGAAGCGCTCCGAGGAGCGGCTCGAGCCGGTCTACGCCCGAGAGGTGCTCGATGCCGACCACGCCGGCCTCGAGGACGTCAAGGACCGGATCATCGAGCATCTGGCCGTCCGCAAGCTCCGCAAGGAGCGCGGCGTCGCCGAGGACAAGAAGTCCGGCGCGATCCTGACGCTGATCGGCCCGCCCGGAACCGGCAAGACGTCGGTCGGCGAGTCGATCGCGCGCGCGCTCGACCGCGAGTTCGTGCGCATGTCGCTGGGCGGCATCCGCGACGAGGCCGAGATCCGCGGCCACCGCCGCACGTACATTGGCGCGCTGCCGGGCCGCCTGGTGCGCGCACTTCGCGACGCCGGAACGATGAACCCAGTGATCATGCTCGACGAGGTCGACAAGATCGGCGCCGACTGGCGCGGTGATCCATCGGCCGCCCTGCTCGAGGTACTCGACCCGGCGCAGAACCACTCGTTCCGCGACCACTACCTCGACGTGGAGCTGGACCTGAGCGAGGTCTTCTTCATCGCCACGGGGAACGTCGCCGAGACGATCCCCGGTCCGCTGCTCGACCGCATGGAGGTCATCCGCTTCGACGGCTACACCATCGACGAGAAGGTGGCGATCGCGCGCGGCTACCTGTGGCCGCGGCAGGTGGAGCGGAACGGTCTTCGCGAGGACGAGGTCGTGATCAGCGACGAGCTGCTCGAGACGATCATCTCCGAGTACACGCGCGAGGCGGGTGTTCGCCAGCTGGAGCGCGAGCTCGGTCGCCTGCTCCGGAAGGAAGCGACGAAGATCGCCTCAGGCGACATGGAGACGCCGATCGCGATCGACCTCGCGGCCGCCCGCGACGCCCTCGGGCGCCAGCGCTTCTACCAGGAGGCGGCGGAGCGCACGGCCGTTCCGGGCGTCGCCACCGGCCTGTCCGTCACCGGACACGGTGGCGAGGTGCTCTTCGTCGAGGCCACGGCGATGAACGGGAAGGACGACCTCGTCCTTACCGGCCAGCTGGGTGACGTGATGAAGGAGTCGGCGCGCATCGCGCTCTCCTACGTCCGCGGCCACGCGGCCGAGCTCGGGATCGACGAGGACGTCTTCGCCGACAAGTCGTTCCACGTGCACGTCCCGGCCGGTGCGATCCCGAAGGACGGGCCGAGCGCCGGCGTGACGATGACCACGGCGCTGACGTCGCTCTTGACCGGCCGGCCGGTCAAGCACACGATCGGCATGACCGGCGAGGTGACGCTCCAGGGCCGCGTTTTGCCCATCGGCGGCCTCAAGCAGAAGGTGCTCGCGGCCCACGCCGCGGGGCTGACGGACGTGATCCTCCCCGAGCGCAACCGCGCCGACCTGGAGGACGTGCCCGAGGCCGTGCGGGAGCAGCTCTCGTTCCACCCGGTCATGAGCGTCGGCGAGGTGCTCGATCTGGCGCTGGAGCCGGCACGCGGCGATGTCCCAGCATCGCTGTCGTAGGTGCGCACCCGTCCCCGAGGAGGTCCGCCGCGCGGCGGACCTCCTCGAGCGGCGCTGGACGGTGTCCCTCCTGTGGGCCGCGCACTCCGGCGCCGTGCGGTTCAACGAGTTCCGCCAGGCACTTGGAAGTGTCCCGCCGCGGACGCTCGCCCAGCGCCTGACGGAGCTCGAGGGCGCGGGGCTGATCGAGCGGACGGTCATCGACGCCCGCCCGCCGCGCGTCGAGTATCGCCTCACCGAGCGCGGGCTCCGGCTGCGCGGACTGCTCCAGGCGGTGCAGAGCTGGGCTACTGTCTCGGCCGAGTGACCGTCGACTCTGATCGGCTGCGCCGGCTCTCCCTCTTCGCCGGCCTGTCGGACGCGGAGCGAGAGCGGGTCGCGGCCTGGATGGAGGAGCGCACGGCGGACGCGGGTGAGCGAATCGTCCCCGAGGGCGCGGCCGGCTACGAGTTCTACGTCATCGAGACCGGGACGGTCGAAGTGACGCGCGAGGGCGCGCAGATCCGGACGCTCGGTCCGGGCGACTTCTTCGGCGAGATGTCCCTTGTCGGGTCGTCGGCCCGCCGGGCGGCCTCGGTCGTCGCCACCTCGCCGCTGCGGGCGCTCGTGGTGCACGGCCTCGAGTTCCGAGAGCTCGAGACACAGCTTCCGGACGTGGCGGAGCGGATCCGGGCGACGATGCTGGCGCGGCTCGCCGAGTAACCGAAGGCGGCGCTACGCCGCGTCCGAGATCGCCTCGAGCTCGCGCGCCACTGCCAGGCGCTCGAGCGCATCGGACTCGATCTGCCGCACGCGCTCACGGGTGATGTCCAGCCGCCTGCCGATCTCCTCGAGTGACTTCGGCGTCTCGTCCCCGTTGATCCCGTACCGGAGCTGCAGCACTTCGCGGTGCCGGTCGGGCAGATCGCCGAGCGCCTTGCGGAGTGCCTCGTCGCGCAGGCTGACGTCGAGCTCCGCCTCGACGTCGCTCCCCTCCGCGGGCACGAGCTCACCGAGCGTCCCGCCGTCGTCTCCGAGCGGCTTGTCGAGGCTGGTCACGGCCCGCGGCGCCTTCCGTACCTCGCGGACCTGCTTGACCGAGAGCCTGGTCGCCTTTGCGACCTCCTCGTCTGTCGGCGCGCGACGGAGCTTCGCGGCCAGTTCTCGCTCTGCCCGGCCGATGCGCTGCTCGCGCTCGACGATATGCACCGGGATCCGGATCGTGCGCGCCTTGTTGGCGACGCCGCGCTGAACCGCCTGCCTGATCCACCACGTCGCGTACGTCGAGAACTTGAAGCCCTTGCGCCAGTCGAACTTCTCGACCGCGCGGATCAGCCCGATCACGCCCTCCTGGATCAGATCGAGCAGCGAGACCCCGTGGCCCTGGTACTTCTTCGCGATCGACACGACGAGCCGGAGGTTCGAGTTGATCATCCGGTCCTTGGCCGCCTGGTCCCCTCGCTCGATCCGCTTCGCGAGCTCGACCTCCTCGGCGGCGGTCAGGAGCGGGTAGCGCGCCGCCTCGTTGAGGAAGAGCTGCAACGAGTCGGTGGTCGCAACCGCCAGCCCGCCGTTGACGTACGTCGCGTCGGCCGCGTCCTTGTGTCCGCAGTCGTCGCTGAGCTCGATGTGGCGGCGTTCGATCTCGTCGTAGAAGTACTCGATCTCGTCGTCGTCGAGCTCGAGCGACTGGATCGCGTCGGACACGCGAGAAAGCTCGAGGCAACCGTGCGTTTCGGCCTCCTCGAGCAGCGCGTGGACCTCGTCGTGCGTGCCGTTTGTCGCCATGCCGTGCCGATACCCGACACCCGGGAATCCGGAACCTACGGAAGGCGCGATTGCATCGCCTCGACGATCTTGTGCTGGAGCTGTGGCTCGCGGCCGAGCAGGGCGCGGAACTCACGATCGCGGATCGCGAGCGCCCGCACCTGCGTCGTCGCCCGAACCGTCGCCGTGCGCGTCCCGTGCGCGATCAGGGCAATCTCGCCGAAGAAATCGCCCGCGTTCCGCACCTCGAGGCGGTGGCCCCCGCGGACGACCTCGGCCTGCCCGTCGAGGAGGACGTAGAACACATGGCCCGGCTCTCCTTCCCGGACGAGCTCGTTCCCGGCCGGATGCTGCTCCTCACGGGCAAGCGAGGCGATCCCGTTGATCTCCCGTGTAGACAGGTTTTCGGACAGCGGCAGGCGGCGGATGACGTCGGCGTGCCTTTTGCGCCCGAACACGCCGTGATTCTAAGAACCCGGACCGGGAGGTTGCTGCATGGCGGCTCAAGGGCCTCCTTTCGCTTCGGGTTCTTTAAGATCGCGCGCCGTGCTGGAGTTCTTTAGCCCGCGGGTTTCCCGCCTGCGCAGGCGCCGCGACGTCCCCGGTCTCGTGCAGGCGCTCCAAAGCTCGGGACCCCGCTCGCGACGGGCCGCCGCGAACGCCTTCATCCTGATCACGGACCCGCGGGCGATCGACGCGCTGGTCGCCGCCCTCCGGGATCCCGACGAGCTGGTCCGGCTGAATGCGGCGCTCGCACTCGGAGAGTTCCAGGGGCGGCCGGAGCTGACGACGATCGTCGAGCCCCTCGCCGGCGCGCTCGCCGACGAGTCTCCCCTCGTGCGATCGATGGCCGCCTCTGCGCTGGCGCGCGCGAAGGATCCGCAGGCCGTTCCTCCGCTGCTCGCGGCGCTCGAGGACGGCGACGCAAACGTCCGGGCGACCCTCGCGGCCGTCCTGCCCACCTTCGACGACCCGCGCGTGGAAGAGGCGCTCGCCTCGCGTCGTTCTCGCGCTTGAGCGCACCGACTTCGATGGCGACGAGCACCGCCCAAGCGATCTGGCAAGGGGATCTGCCGAGCGGCAGAGGGACCGTCTCGACGGCGAGCGGCATCCTCGACGGGCAAGAGGTGACCTGGAGCGCCCGCGTCGAGCGGACGGCGGACACGACGAGCCCCGAGGAGCTTCTCGCCGCCGCCCACGCGGCCTGCTTCGCGATGACGTTCTCGCATGCGCTCGCACGGAACGGCTCCACCGCCGAACGCCTGGAGGTCGTCGCCACCACGAGCTTCGACCGGGCCGGAGAGGGGTACCGCGTCACGAGCTCGGCGCTCGCCGTCCGCGGCGTCGTCGCTGGAATCGACCAGACGCGCTTCGCCGAGCTCGCCGGCGAGGCGGGTGAGGGCTGCCCGATCTCGCAGGCACTCGCCGGCAACGTCGAGATCACGGTCGACGCGTTCCTCTCGACGACCTCGTAGCCGCAGTACCGTAAGGAGCGTGCTGCAGGCAGCGCTCGCCCGGTTGCTCGACGGCCACGACCTCACCCGCGCGGAGGCGCGGGAGGTAATGGGCGCGATCATGGAAGGCGATGCAACGCCGGCGCAGGTCGGCGCCGTCCTCATCGCGCTGCGGGTCAAGGGAGAGAGCGCGGACGAGATCGCCGGGTTCGCCGAGGCGATGCGGGAGCACGTCGTCGCCGTCCGCCCCGTACGCGACGACCTGGTCGACACGGCGGGCACCGGCGGCGACGGCGCGCGGACGGTCAACATCTCCACGGCGGCCGCGCTGGTGGCCGCCGCCGCCGACGCGGGCGTCGCCAAGCACGGCAATCGGGCCGTCTCGTCCGCGTGCGGCTCGGCGGACGTGCTCGAAGCGCTCGGGTTCCGGCTCGAGTTGCCGCCCGAGCGGATCGCCCGCTCGATCGACGAGCTCGGCTTCGGGTTCATGTTCGCGCCGCTCCACCACCCGGCGATGCGGAACGCCGCCTCCATCAGGCGCGAGCTCGGGACGCGGACGGTCTTCAACGTCCTCGGCCCGCTGACGAACCCGGCGGGTGCTCGCGCACAGGTCCTCGGCGTCTACTCCCCCGAGCTCGTGCAGACGCTGGCGGAGGTGCTGGCCCGGCTCGGCGCAAGGCGTGCGTTCGTCGTCCACGGCGCGGGCGGGCTCGACGAGCTGTCGCCTGCGGGCCCGAACCTGGTGTACGAGGTCGTCGACGGCTCCGTGCACGAGCGGCAGATCGACCCCGCCGCGTTCGGCATCCAGCGGTGCGCTGCGCGGGACCTGAGCGGCGGGAGCCCGGACGAGAATGCTGCCGCGATCCTTCGGGTGCTCGAGGGCGGGGACGGACCGGTGCGGGACGCAATCCTCTTGAACGCCGCGGGAGCGATCGCGGCCGCGGGCCGCGCGCAGGACCTACGCGACGGACTGGGCTACGCACGCGAGGCCGTGGACTCGGGTGCGGCAGCCGAGCGCCTCTCGGCGCTGGCGGCGTTCTCGCAGGAGCGCGACTGATGGGCCGTCTCCGGGATGCGCTTCGGCGGCCGGGCATGGCGGCGATCGCCGAGGTGAAGCGGCGTTCGCCGTCTGCCGGTGACCTGCGTCCGGACGCCCGCCCGGGCGAGCTGGCCGCGTCGTTCGCCGGCTCGGGCGCTGCCGCCGTCTCGATTCTCGTCGACGAGCGCTTCGGCGGGTCGATCGACGACCTCCGTGCCGCCAGGCAGACGACCGAGATCCCGCTGCTCGCCAAGGGCTTCTTCCGCCGGCCCGAAGAGCTCGAGGCGCTCCGGGCGGCCGGCGCCGACGCCGTGCTGCTCCTGCTCCGCGACCTCGACGATGGCGAGGCGCAGGCGCTGATGGACGCGGCGACGCAGCTGGGCCTCGACTCGCTCGTCGAGGCGCACGACGCCGACGAGCTGCGACGGGCGGTCCGGCTCGGCGCCGACCCGGTGGGGATCAACGCCCGAGACCTGACGTCGTTCGAGATCGACCTGCGAACGCAACTAGAGCTCGTCGCCGCAGCGCCGCGCGACCGAGTCGTCGTCGCCGAGAGCGGCATCTCGAACCGCGCGCAGGTGCTGCGGGCCGAGCTCGCGGGAGCGGACGCGATCCTGGTCGGAAGCACGCTCATGCGTGCCCGGGAGCCGGCGGCGGCGCTCCGCTACCTGGTTTCGCGCCCGCTGGTCAAGGTCTGCGGGTTGACGCGAGAGGAGGACGTGGAGGCAGCGGCCGACGCGGGTGCCGACCTCGCCGGGTTCATCCTCGCACGGGAGAGCCCCAGGCGGGCTCCCGGCGTGCTGCCCGTTCCGGAGACGATGCTGTCGGTCGCGGTGCTCGTCGGCGAGCTCGAGCCGACCGACGCCGATCTCGTCCAGCACTACGGGCGCGTCGACGGACACCGTTCGCGCGACGGCGCCTTGATCCACCGGGGTGAGAAGGTGGCCAGCGTCGTCGACCTCCCCTGGCAGGAACGCGATCCCTCACACCTCGATCGGGCGCGTCGGACTCCCGGACGCGTCGTCCTCGCCGGGAGGCTCGGCCCCGACAACGTCCGTGAGGCAATCGAGGCGGTGCGCCCGTGGGCGGTCGACGCGGCGTCGCAGCTGGAGTCGGCGCCGGGAGTGAAGGATCACGAGCGCGTGCGCGCGTTCGTGCAGGCGGCGCGGTGCTGACCTACGGCCGCTACGGCGGGCAGTTCGTGCCGGAAACGCTTGTCCCCGCACTGTCGGACCTGGAAGCAGCCTGGCTGGAGGCGAGTGAGGACAACGGCTTCCGGGATGAGCTCGACCGCCTCGGACGGACGTACGCCGGCCGGCCGACGCCGTTGACCCTCGCCGAGCGGTTTGCGCCGGGGAAGCGGCTGTACCTCAAGCGCGAAGACCTCCTCCACACCGGAGCGCACAAGCTGAACAACGCGCTCGGCCAGGCCGCGCTCGCGCGCCGCCTCGGGAAGCGCCGCGTCGTCGCCGAGACGGGGGCGGGACAGCACGGCGTCGCAACGGCCACGGTCTGCGCCCGCTTTGGCTTCGAGTGCGTCGTCTACATGGGGTCCGAGGACATCCGCCGCCAGCACCCGAACGTGGAGCGGATCCGGCTGCTCGGCGCCGAAGTCCGGCCCGTCGACTTCGGAACGAGGACGCTCCGCGAAGCGACGAGCGAGGCGATTCGTGACTGGATCACGAACGTCGAGACGACGTACTACCTGATCGGGTCGTGCGTCGGCCCCCACCCGTACCCGGAGATCGTGGCCTCGCTGCAGGCGGTGATCGGGCGCGAGGCCCGGGCGCAGATGCTCGAGTCCGAGGGGCGGCTTCCGCAGCTCGCACTCGCCTGCGTGGGCGGCGGCTCGAACGCGATCGGGCTCTTCCGAGGGTTCGTCGACGACGTGGAGGTCGGTCTGGTCGGCGTGGAGGCCGAGGGTGCCGCGAGTCTTGCTTCCGGCCGCACGGGAGTCCTCCACGGGGCTCGGTCGTCGTTGCTCGCGGACGAGAACGGGCAGGTGCTCGACGCGCACTCGATCTCGGCCGGGCTCGACTATCCGGGCGTCGGTCCCGAGCACGCGCACCTCCGCGATTCCGGCCGCGTTCGGTACGTGACCGCGTCCGACGCGGAGGCGCTCGACGCGTTCCGGCGGCTCGCGCGGACGGAGGGGATCATTCCGGCGCTCGAGCCGGCGCATGCGCTCGCCCGCGCGGCCGATGCGGACGCCGACCTGGTGCTCGTCTGCCTCTCGGGCCGCGGCGACAAGGACCTCGCCGAGGTGCTGGCGCGATGACGCGCGGGGCGCCCGCAGTCGAGCCGGGCCGAGCGCGCGCTCGGTGTAGGCCCCATCCCAATCCCCCACCCACCCGGGGACTGTGACGAGGGTAGTTGCGGTCGGCGCGCGCTCGTGTGCCGATTGTGTGAGGAAAGACGCGCGGCGCGGCAACTGATGAGCCGGAAGCGCCTCGCGGTCTATCTCATGTGCGGGCCGACGACGCCGGAGCTCGCCGAGGCGGCCGTCGCCGCCGGAGCGGACCTGGTCGAGCTCGGGTTCCCGTTCTCCGATCCGCTCGCGGACGGCCCGGTGATACGGGCGGCCGCGGAGCGGGCGCTCGCGCTGGGAATGCGCACCGCTGCCTGCCTCGACTGCCTCGCAGGAACCCGCGAGCGCGTGGCCGTCCCGCTGGTTCCGATGACGTACGCGTCGCTCCTGGACGCCTACGGCTACGACCGGTTCGCCGCCGACGCCGCCGCGGCCGGCGCGACCAGCCTGATCGTCGCCGATCTCCCCGTCGACGCCGAGCCCGGGCTCGACCGCGTCCAGCTCGTCGCGCCGACGACGCCGACCGAACGGATCCGCCTCGCCGCACAGCACACGGACGGCTGGCTGTACCTCGTGACGGTCACCGGAACGACAGGCTCGCGTGCATCGCTCTCTGCCCAACTACCGCAGCTCGTGCGCCGCGCCCGCGCGGTCACCGATCTTCCGCTCCTCGCCGGGTTCGGCATCTCGACCCCGGACCAGGCCGCCGCCGCCGCCGAGCTGGCGGACGGCGTCGTCGTGGGAAGCCGAGCCGTCCAGGTCGCAGAGGAGGGGAGCAAGGCGCTCGAGCGCTACGTCGCATCGCTCCGGCAGGCGCTGGACGCATAGCGTCATGGAGCTCTCGCTCGACGAGATCGCGCGCGCGCTCGGGCGCCTCTATCCCGAGCTCGACGTCGGAGACGTCCGCCCGCTCGCTACGGGCTTCGGCAGCATCGCCGTCGAGACCGCGGACGGCGTCGTCTTCAGAATCCCACGCTGGGAAGGGCCGGCGAACGGCCAGGCGACAGAGCTGCGAGCGCTCCCTTTCCTCGCCGGGCGGTTGCCCGTGGCCATTCCCGACCCTCGCTGGCGGATCGAGCCCGGCGACCCGGCCCTTCCGCTCGGGGCGATGGGATATCGGAAGCTCGCCGGTGTGACGCCGGCCCCCGGTCGCATCCGAATGGACGTGCTGGCTGGCGACCTTGGAGCCTTCTTCGACGCGCTCCACGGGGTGCCGGTCACGGAGGCCGAGAAGGTGGGCCTCACACCCTGGGTACCGCCGCTCGAGGGATTCCAGCGGCAACGTGACAGCGTGCTGGAGCCGCTTCGCGGCGCGCTCACGGCCGCCGAGTATCGCCGCGTCGTGCGCTGGTGGGACGCCCTCCTCGCCGACGACACGATGGTCGAGTTCGAGCCGGCCGTCCGCCACGGCGACCCGTGGTACGGGAACCTTCTCGTCGACCCTGCGACCGGTCGCCTCGCCGCAGTCCTCGACTGGGAGGGCGTCGAGATCGGTGACCCGGCGTGGGACTTCGCGGCCCAGCTCGACCTCGCGGACGAGCTGTTCCGGCGAACGATCGAGGCCTACAGTCGCCGCAATCCCGCTCTCGTCCGCCGGGCACGAATCCTCTTCGAGGTCCGGCAGTTCGGCGGCGTGCGCCTCGCGAGGGAGTTGGGCGACGAGACGGAGCTCGTCGACGCGGTCGCCAAGCTCCGCGCCGGCTCAATCCTTGCCGGACGGTAGCCGCGCGAGCTCTCGCGCCACCAGCTCGCCGAGCCGCCGGTACCCGGCGACGGAGGGATGGTCACCGTCCGACGTCCACACGTCCCGCATGCGGCCGGGCCGTTCCTCGTCCTCGAGCGTGTCGTGGAACGGGAACACCGGCACCGCTTCCTCAGCACCGATTTCCCGCACGAGCGCGTTCACGCGGCGGATCGCGGCCTCCGCTTGGGGCCAGCCGTTGTTCCAGGGGAGGACGTCCGCAAGCGCCGTCGCGAGCCCGAGCTCGACGCCTCGTCGCACCATCATGCGCAGCTGATCGGCCGCGGGCTCGAGCGGCCGCTTCTGCGCGATGTCGTTGATCCCGCCCTGAACGACCAACACGCGGGCTCCCGCCACGGCGCGGTCGATTCTCGCGGCGATCTGCTCGGCGCGCTCGCCGTAGACGCCGTGGTTTCGGAACTCCAGCCGCGGGTCCGCGAGCGTGGCCCAGTGCTCCCACTGGCTCTCCGGATCCGGTGCGGTGATGCGGGCACGAACCTCCGGATCGGGATCCCACCCCGGTGAGCCGGCGGTGACGGAGTCCCCGAGCGCCGCAACGACGATTCGCTCGATGACGGCACAATACGCATGCATCAACCGGGAGAGGTGTCCGAGTTGGCCTAAGGAGCGCGACTGGAAATCGCGTACCTGCCGAAAGGTGGGTCGCGGGTTCGAATCCCGCCCTCTCCGATCGTAGAGCGGCCGCCGCGGCAGTGGCGGCCGCTCAGCGATCTGTCCGCGAAGCGGACCAGTGGAGGGGGTTTGGGGGAACCGGGAGGTTCCCCCAAATGCGCACCGCTACGAACTGCTCTGGAGCAGGGAACGCCTGGTTCCCCCGCGGGCCCCCTCCTTGCGAGCGCCCCGGGTGTTCTTGCGTCGGCGGAGCCGTCGAGCAGCCCCGCCCGTCCAAGCGTCTTTTGTCGTAAGTGAGCCTCCCGCCCGGCAAAGCCGGGCTCCGGCGGCAAATGCGTGCGCCCCGAGATCGGCTTACTGCTGCACGAACGCGATCAGGTCGTTGAGCTGTTTCGCGGACAGCGTCTGGCCGAAGTTCTTCGGCATGATGTTCGGCTGGTAGCCGGCCGCGATCACGGCGTTCGGATCGACGATCGACTGGCGGACGAACGCCGCGCTCTTGCCCTTGAGCACCTGGGAGAGGTTCGGGCCGACGGTGCCGGTCGCACCCGCCGGCGTGAACGTGTGGCACGAACCGCACCCGTTCGCGGTGAAGACCGGCTTCCCGGCCGCCGGATTCCCGGACGGCGCCGTCGGAGGCGGCGACGGCTGCGCGCCGGAGGTCGTCGTCTGCTCTTCCTTGCCGGCACTCGATCCGCCCGCCTCGGACTCCGCGCTCTCCCGGCCGAAAATGACGACGGCGCTCATCATCCCGAGGAACAGCACGACCGTGAGCCCGAGGAACGCGTTCCGACGGCGGCCCGGGAACTCCGGCCGCAACCGCGGGATCAGCAACGCCGAGACGAGCGCGAACACGATGAAGACGGCCGCGACGAGAGCGAGCCCCAGCTTGTGGCTGGACGAGAGTGCGGCAAGCGGCACGGGTCGGAAATCCAATCAGATCGCCTATGCTCCAGCGCCGTGAGGAACGACCTGGTCCCGCGATTCGCCGACCTCATCGTCGGATTCGCCGCCAACGTGCAACCCGGTCAGGTCGTGGCGATCAGCTCGGGCCCCGGCAAGGAAGAGCTGACGCGCGCGGTGGCCGACGTTGCGTACCGCCGGGGCGCCAAGTTCGTCGACCTGATGTGGTTCGACTCGGAGATCAAGCGCTCTCGCATCGCGCACGCCGACGGCTCGACGCTCGCGTACGTTCCGCCCTGGTACGGCGACCGCATGCTCGCGCTCGGCGAGCAGGGCGCGGCGCGCATCGGCATCGGGCCTCCGGTCGATCCCGCCGCGCTTCACGGGCTGGATCCCGGCCGGGCCGGGCTCGACCGGCTTCCGATGCTGAAGGAGATCTCGACCGTCGTCTCGGAGCGGACGACGAACTGGACTGCGGTCGCCTGCCCCATCCCCGCCTGGGCAAGCCTCGTCCACCCCGAGCTCGACGAGGCCGACGCGCTGTCCCGGCTCTGGGAGGAGGTCGCCCACGTGTCCCGGCTCGACGAGGCCGATCCGGCCGCGGCCTGGGAAGACCGGATGGCCCAGCTCGACGGGGTCGCCGAGCGGTTGACCGAGCGGCACCTCGATGCGGTGCATTTCGAGGGCCCCGGGACCGACCTCACCGTCGGGCTACTCCCGTCCACCCGCTGGCTCTCGGCGATGTTCAGCCGCAAAGACGGCCTTCCCCACCTCGTCAACCTGCCGAGCGAGGAGGTCTTCACGACTCCTGATCCGGAGCGGGCCGACGGGGTCGTGCGCTCGACGCGGCCGCTCGCGCTCGGCGGCCTCGTCGTCGAAGGGCTGCGCGTCCGGTTCGAGGGCGGCCGAGCCGTGCAGATCGACGCCGACGCCGGCGCCGAGGCGCTTCGTGCCCAGGCCGAAAGCGACGAAGGCGCGAGCCGCCTGGGCGAGGTCGCGCTGGTCGACCGCGACAGCCGCATCGGCAGGCTCGGCACGACGTTCTACGACACGCTGCTCGACGAGAACGCGGCCAGCCACATCGCCCTCGGCTCCGCGTACAGGTTCACCCTCGACGAGAAGTATCTCGACCGCGCGAACACAAGCGAGATCCACGTGGACTTCATGATCGGGGGCGACGACGTCGCCGTCACCGGCATCGCGAGCACCGGCGAGCGCGTGCCGGTGCTCCGCGACGGCGACTGGCAGATCTGAGGTGGCGGTTCGGTTGCCGAGATCCACGCCGCGTCGCGCGGCTGGTGACTGAGACGAGCTCTGCTCGGCTATGGCCTGGTGGGCCGACGGCGTCCTGTACCAGATTTATCCGCGCTCCTTCGCCGACGCGTCGGGTGACGGCGTCGGCGACCTGGCGGGCATCAGAGAGCGGCTCGACTATCTCGAATGGCTCGGCGTCGACGGGATCTGGCTGAACCCGACGACTCCTTCGCCGAACGCCGACTGGGGATACGACGTCTCGGACTACTACGGCGTCGACCCGGCGTTCGGGGACCTCGACGACCTGGACGGCCTCGTCGGCGATGCCGGTCAACGGGGGATCCGGGTGGTGCTCGATCTCGTCCCCAACCACACGAGCGACCGGCATCCCTGGTTTCTCGACGCGCGGAGTTCCCGGTCCTCGCGCCATCGGGACTGGTACGTCT
>JBKPNC010000136.1:0-12874 GCA_046732435.1 Actinomycetota bacterium | reverse complement strand
GAGCTCGACGATCGCGGTCTTCGTTCCCGGGACGACGGCCACCTCCCGCTCGGGATCGAGCTCGACGCCGTAGGCCGTGCGATACCGGCGTGCGATCGCCTGCTTCAGCTCGGGCAGCCCCCGGAACGGCGGGTAGCCGTGCGCCCGCTCGTCCCGACCGGCGGCGGCGAGGCGCTCGACGACGTGGCCGGGCGGACCGACCTCGGGATTGCCGCGCCCGAGGTCGACGACCGGTCCGGCGGCGGACGCGGCGACGACCCGGGCGAGGAGCCCCGTGAAGTACTGCTGCGGAAGTCGCTGGAGCCGGGCCGGCGGTGGTTGCACGCAGCAGATTAATAGGCACTTCTCAGCAGTCTCACAGCCGGCCCTGGGAGCATGAGGGAGCAGTGCACCCCTCCTCTCCAGACGAGGCAGAGGGCGGCCGGTGGCTCGTAGCGGGCGCGGCCGCCCTCCGCTTTACGGCCGGCCTTGCACGCTCAGGCCGTGCGGGAGACAATGCCGTCTTCCCGGCGACTCCGGAGGTTGGCCATGAGCTCGAGTGAGACCCGTATCAGCAGCACACCGATGAAGGACGTGGCGAGCGAGGCTCGCCTGGGACGGCTGCGTCGCGTCGACCCACATGAGATCTGGCCGAACGCCGGCGACCTGACCCCGTGGCTGCGGACGAACCCCGAGCTGCTCGGAGAGGCGCTTCGACTCGAGATCCGGCCGGGCGAGTCGTATGACGTCGACGAGTCGATCGGCGAGCTGACCGCAGGCGTTCCGGTGGTCGTCAAGGCGCGTTCCCGGGAGCTCTCCGACGGGGACCAGCGCGACCTCGCCGCGTACGTCGCCGAGCTCGACGCAGGCGTGATCGTCCTGCTCGCGAACGCGATCCCGGCCGACGCGCGCGAGCGGCTCGACAAGCTCAACCGCAACACGACGCGGACGATCGTCTTCTACGGGGTCGAGTTCGACCTGTGGCAGATCGACGACTCGGTCCCCGCGCCGCAGTTCCGCGTCGTCGCGGGCCCCGCCGGCTGGGACCAGGCGCCTGCCCGGGGCGCCTCGACGAAGGGCAGCGGCCAGCCCGACGTCGCGACCACGCTCGCGGAGAGCGCCTCCACCGCCGGGAACGCTCCCGACGCGAAGACGTAACCTCGCGCTCGTCGTCGCCGGCTGCGCCCTCGCGGCATCGGGCTGCGGCGGCTCCGGCTCCGCGGGCGGCGGAGGGAACGTTCACGTGTTGCCGCAGGGCAATCCCGCGGCCGGGAAGGGTGTGTTCCAGTCCGCGGGCTGCGGCGGCTGTCACACCTTCGCCGCCGCCGGCGCCCATGGTGCCTTCGGGCCGAACCTCGACCATGCCCATGTGACCTACCGGCGCGCGTTCGTCCAGGTGCACGACGGTGGAGGCGGCATGCCGTCGTTCGGCGATCGGCTCAGCGGCCGGCAGATCGCCGCCGTCGCGGCGTTCGTGGTCCGCGAGCGGAGCGGCTAGCCGGGCGCGGCCGGCCGCTCGAGCACCTGGAACGGCCGGCTCTCGACGGGCTCGCCGTCGATCCACAGCTTCCACTCGTAGCTGCCCAGCGGCAGCTGAAGGCCCTGGAGGTTCCACGCGAACGGCGCGTTCAGGGACGTTCCCGGCTTGATTCCGGGCGGCCGGCCGAGCTCGAACTCGCCGGTGAAGCGCACCTCCCGGCCCTGGACGTCGACGACGTTCCCGTCGCCGTCGACGAGCTCGACGCGGAGCTCGTGCTTCTGGTTCGTGCGGTCCCAGGGGACAATCACGAGCATCGCGAGCGCGGCGTTCATCGGCTGGTCGGCGGCGAACGCCACGTTCCAGCCACCGCCCATGACGTAGAGCTTCCCGTTGACGGCCTCCGCGTAGTCGCAGAGGAGAACGGTCGCCTGCACGTTTGCGACTCTACCGCGGAGGACGGCGTCAGCCGGAAACCTTCACCGCGACGGGCTCGATTACCACCTTCAGCCGTTGCTCGCCCGGTCGGAGCGGATAGCTCCCACCGCCGTGGTACTTCGCGTGCAGGCGATGGATGTGCTGCTCGGCCTCCTCGCCGCGGACAATGTCGACGACGCGGCCGCGGATGTCCGCGTGGGCATACGGATCGTCCAGCGGCGAGATGGAGAGCGCGACCCGGTCGTCGTGCTCGACGTTCCTCGCCTTGACCCGGCCCTCCGCGGTGTTGACGACCACGTTGCCGTCCTCCGTGTCGACCCACACGGGCGAGACGTGCGGCCAGCCATCCTTCATGAGCGTGGCGAGGAACGCGAAGTTCGGCTGCTCGAGCCATTCCCGCGCACGGCCTCGCAGACGCTGTCGTTCTCTGGTTGCCATCGGTCCCCCTTTGCGTCGTTCACCGGGGAAGTACCCCGTCGGTGGGTTCGTATTCACGCGGAGGCGAGGTTCCGCCATAGGATCACCACGAATGCGGGGGGCACTCGAGCGTGAGCTGAAGCTCGATGCCGGTCAAATCCGGCTTGGCGAGCTGGGTGGGGAGCCGCTGGAGACGCGGGTCTTTACCTCCACGTACCACGACACCCCGGACTACTGGCTCGCCCATCTGGGGATCACGCTCCGGCTGCGGACGGAGGGCGAGTTCGCCGCCTGGCAGGTGAAGCTTCCGCGGTCGCGCGGGCGCCTCGAGCTCGAGGCGCCGGCCGAGCTGCCGTCGCTTCCGACCGAGGTCCTGGACCTCCTCGCCGCGCCGCTGCACGGGCGGTCGCTCGCGCCGGTCGTAACGCTTCGCACCGAGCGGCGCGGCGTCCGGGTGGATCTCAGCGGGACGGAGGCCGACGTGCTGCTCGACGAGGTCGCAGTCGTGGACGGGCCCCTAGCGGGCACGTCGTTCCTCGAGCTCGAGGCCGAGCTGCAGGGTGAGGGGGACCTCGCGGCGGTGGAGACCGTTCTTCGAGGCGCCGGGGCGGCCGACGGCGACGGCCGTCCGAAGCTGCTTCGCGTTCTCGGCGTCGAGGCCGCACCGCCCCGACCGGCGTCGGAGCAGGCGGGCGAGCACCTCCGGGCGATGATCGGCCGGCAGTACCAGGAGATCCTGCGTCACGATCCGGGCGCGCGGCTCGGGGACGACCCGGAGGACCTCCACGACTTCCGGGTGGCCGTCAGGCGGCTCCGCGCGCTGCTCCGCGCAGCCCGGCCGCTCGTGGTCGAGAGCTGGTCGGAGCCGCTGCGCGACGAGCTCGCCTGGCTGGGGAGAGCGCTCGGTCCCGTGCGGGACTTCGACGTCCTGCTCGGCCACATCCGCTCCGAGATGGCCGCGCTCGGCGACGAGCAGGGTTTCGGCCGTCCGATCGTCACCGCCCTCGAGGCCGAGCGCGACCAGGCACGCGAGGCGATGCTCGCGGCGCTGCGAACACGGCGCTACCTCGACCTCCTCGGCACGCTCGAGCGAGCAGCGCGGGCTCCGGTCCTGCACACCGAGCAGCAGCCGCTCGCGGAGATCGCATCGGGTGAGTTCCGCCGGCTGCGGCGGACGATGGCGAAGCTCGGGCCGAAGCCGTCCGACGAGGCGCTCCACCGCGCCCGGATCAAGGGGAAGCGGGCCCGCTACGCGGCCGAGCTCGCCGAGGCGTCGATGGGCAAGCCCGCCGCCCGGTTCATCGCGCGGGCCAAGGAGTTCCAGGACGTCCTCGGAGAGCACCAGGACGCGATCGTCGCGGAGGCGAAGATCCGCGACCTAGCCGCCGACGCGCCGCGCGACACGGCGCTCGCCGCGGGCCGTCTGATCGAGCGGGAGCGGGAGCGCAGGAGTGGGGCGCGCGCCGAATTGCCGCAGGTCTGGAAGGCGTTGAAGCGCGCGGGCAAGAAGGCGTTCTCCTGACCGAGACCGTTCGGGCGGCCGGTGGCGTCGTCGCGCGCCGTCGGCCCCTGGCCGAGCTCGAGGTGCTGCTCGTGCACCGGCCGCGATACGAGGACTGGACCTTCCCGAAGGGAAAGAACGAGCCCGGCGAGAGCGACGAGGATTGCGCGCTGCGCGAGGTCGAGGAGGAGACCGGCATCCTCTGCTCGCTCGGCGAGGAGCTCGGAGTCACGAGCTACGTTGACGGGAGGGGACGCGACAAGACGGTGCGGTACTTCGCCATGCGCCCGCTCGCCGGACGCTTCCGGCCGCATGCGGAGGTCGACGAGATCGCCTGGCTTGCGCCGGCCGAGGCCCGCCGCCGACTGACGTACGAACGCGACCTGGATCTCGTCGGGCGCGCCATCGCCCTTCCGCCGCCGCTCTACCTGCATCGCCATGCGTCGGCCGGGGAACGCGCACGCTGGCGCGGCGACGACGAGCTGCGGCCGCTGGACGAGCGTGGACGGGCGCAGGCGCACGCGCTCCCGGGCCGGCTCGAGGTGGCGACGATCGAGCGCGTGGTCACCAGCCCGTACGTCCGCTGTATTCAGTCGGTCGAACCGCTCGCCGCCGCCCGCCGGTTGCAAGTTGAGGAGCGGCAGGCGCTCGCGGAAGGCGCGTCGAGCGGCGCGGCGCGGGCTCTCGTACGCGAGCTCGACGGCCAGGGCGTGGTGCTCTGCTCGCACGGCGACGTCCTCGAGCTGCTCCTCGGGTCGCAGGGAGCCAAGGGCTCGACGCGCATCGCTGATCTCCGTGGCGACGAGCTGCACGTCGTCGCGGAGCTCCCGCCCCCGGCGTAGCGGGACTAGGCGGCGGCGCCCTCGCGTAGGCCGCCGCGGGCCACGGCGAGCTCGACGGCGAGCCGCCGCTGCACCTCGGCGAGGATGACGGTGCCGGCCGCCAGCGTTTTCGCGCGCGCTGCACTGAGCCCGAATCGTTCGACAAGGCGCCTATGCGATGTTTCGGCAAGCAGGTCGATCGCCTCGGCGAGCTCGTCAGCCCCAAGTACCTGTCCCACGATCCGGGCGAGGTTGCGCGCCGTGCCCCCGACCGCGTACGCCGCCTTCGGCAGGGGCGGCGTCGTCGCGGTGAAGCAGCGTGCCGCCTCGGCGCGGGCCTCCTCCAGTGCCGCGCGTCCAGGCGGGTCGCCGCCGAGCACGCGTTGCGTCAGCCGCAGCGATCCAAGGTCGACGGAGGTCAGCCACGCGGGGCCGAACTCGGAGCTGCCGACCACGAGCTGGGTCGACCCGCCGCCGACGTCGCAGACGGCCACCGTCGGCGCGAGATCCTGCACGGCAGCCGTCGCACCGTCGTACGCGAGGATCGCCTCTTCCTCGGCGCTGAGGATGCGGACGCCTGCCCCGGACGTACGCTCGAGCAGCGCGACGATCTCTGCGGCGTTCGCCGCCTGCCTCCCCGGGGACGCGAGGAGAACCTCGAGCCGATTGCACCCGAGCTTCCGCGCCCGCCGGCCGTGCTCGCCCACCGCCTTTGCGAGCGCCTGGACCTTCTCGTCCGTGACGTAGCCGAGCCGCTCGATGTCCTCGCCGAGGGCCAGCCGCGTCTTCGCCTCGTCCACCGGGTCGAGGCGGGCGCGGCGAAGGGCATCGGCCACGAGCAGCCGCAGGGTGTTGGACCCCACGTCGACGATGCCGACTCTCACGGCTCGAGATTCTGAGAGACCGCCCGGATGCTTCGGCGCGCGGCGCGAGCCCGTGCGCTGCGGATCAGGCTCGCCTGCGCCCCACGGCGCCGCTCGCCCTTCTTGCCCTCGAGCCGCTTCCAGCTGCCGTCGGTCCGAAGCTCCCATGACCGGCTGTTGTCCGAGGCGAGAACGTCTAAACACCGGCTGAGGTCCTGCCGGGCTCGAGCGTCCTCGACCGGCGTGAGGATCTCGACGCGGTGATCGAGGTTCCGCGGCATCAGATCCGGGCTGCCGAGGAGGTACGTCGTCGCTGCGCCGGCCTCGAAGACGAAGAGGCGGCTGTGCTCGAGGAAGCGCCCGAGGACGCTCCGCACGCGGATGTTCTCGCTGAGGCGGTTGATCCCGGGCCGGAGGGTGCAGATGCTCCGGGCGATGATGTCGATCTCCACGCCGTGCTTCGACGCCGCGTAGAGCTCGTCGATGACGGCGACGTCCGTCAGGTTGTTGATCTTGAGCCGGATGCGCGCCGGCTTGCCGGCCTTCGCCGCGTCGGCGCACGAACGGATGAGACCGATCAGTCGCTCCCGGAGGTCGAACGGCGAGACGAGCACCTTGCGGAAGCGCCGCGGACGCCCGAAACCGGTCAGGTAGTTGAAGAGATCGGCGACGTCGGCGGCGATCTCCTGGTCGGCGGTGAACAGCCCGAAGTCCTCGTAGGCCTGCGCCGTGACCGAGTGGTAGTTGCCCGTGCCGATGTGGACGTAGCGAACGAGGTCGCCGCCCTCACGCCGCACGACGAGCGTCGTCTTCGCGTGGATCTTCATGTTGGGGAACCCGTAGACGACGTGGACACCGGCCTGCTCGAGCGCCCGGGACCACTCGATGTTCCGCCGTTCGTCGAACCGGGCCTTGAGCTCGACGAGGCAGACGCTCTGCTTGCCGTTCTCCGCGGCGCGAACCAGCGCCGGGACGAGCGGTGATTCGTCGCTGGTCCGGTAGACCGTCGTCTTGATGGCGACGACGTCCGGGTCGTCGGCCGCTGCGAGGACGAACGCCTCGAAGCTGGTCGCGAACGAGTCGTAGGGATGCTGGACGAGCACGTCGCCCCGCCGGATCTCCGTGAACAGCTCGTCGGCGCTCTGCACATGGGCGAAGCGCGTGTGCGTCAGCCCGCGCCAGGGCTCCTCCTTCAGGTCGGGTCGCTCGAGCCGGACGATCGCGTCGAGGTCCGCGAGGTCGAGCAGGCCACGGACGAGGTAGACGGTGTCGTCCGTGGCGCCCAGCCCGCGCTGGAGCCGCTCGAGGAGCTCACTCGAGACCGAGCCCGACACCTCGAGGCGCACGGCCTCGCCGAACCGCCGCCGGCTGACCTCCGACTGGACTGCCTCGAGCAGGTCGTCGGCCTCGTCGGAGATCTCGAAGTCGGCGTCGCGGGTGACGCGAAACGTGCAGCACTCGACGATCTCCATGTCCGGGAAGAGCCGGGGGAGGAAGTGTCGCATCACCCGCTCGAGCGGCAGGTGGAGGCCGCGCGACCCGATCGGGAGGAACCGCGGCAGGATCTCCGGCACCTTGACGCGCGCGAAGCGCTCCTCGCCGGTCTCCGGGTCGCGCACGGTGACACCGAGGCTCAGCGACAGGCCCGAGATGTACGGAAACGGCTGCCCCGGCCCGACGGCGAGCGGCGTCAGCACGGGGTATACCTGGTGATCGAAGGTCGCTTCGAGCTCGTCGAGCTCCGCCGGCGAGCAGTCCTCGACGTCGCCGACCACGATCCCTTGCTCGGCCAGCGCCGGCTGGAGCTCTCGCCGCCAGAGCCGGGATTGCCTCGTCGCCAGCTCGAGCACAATGGCGCGGATCTCGGCGAGCGTCGCCGCCGGGGTGCGGCCGTCGGGTGAGAGGACGGCGAGCCCCGAGGCCGCCTGGTCGAGGAGGCCGGCGACGCGCACCATGAAGAACTCGTCGAGGTTCGAGGAGAAGTACCGGCAGAGCTTGCAGCGCTCGAGGAGCGGCACCGACGGGTCGGCGGCCAGCTCGAGCACGCGCGCGTTGTAGGCAAGCCACGAGAGCTCGCGGTTGAGGAGCCGCTCGTCGGGCGGCGACGCCGGCTCGGCGACGGTCTTCGTCACCTGACCGCCTTCTGTGTGATCCGCCGCGCTCCTCTCATAAATCAAGGGTACGACGCTCCGCAACGTCTGAGGGTGTCCAAGCGGAGAACAGCTAGTGAACGCCGCGAAGGGAAACCCCCATTTCCCCGGTGCCGTGCTCGTCTGATCGCGAACCTAGAATCGTCAATCCCGTGACAGCCGCGCCGTTCGTCCACCTTCACGTCCACTCCGAGTACTCGATCCTCGACGGCGCCTGTCGCATTCCCGATCTCGCGGCGCGGTCGGCGGAGCTCGAGATGCCGGCAGTCTCCCTCACCGACCACGGCTCGCTGGCGGGAGCCGTCCAGCTGTACCGGGAGACGCAGAAGCACGGTGTCAAGCCGCTGATCGGCTGCGAGGTCTACCTGTCCGACGATCGGCGCGCCCAGGCGAAGGGCTACAACCACCTGACGCTGCTGGCCGAGACGAACGAGGGCTACGGCAACCTGATCAAGCTCGCCTCGCTCGGCTATCTCGAGGGCTACTACTACAAGCCGCGGATTGACTGGGATCTGCTGGAGCGGCACGCGAGCGGCCTGATCGCGCTCTCCGGGTGCCTCTCGGGCCGCATCTGCAAGGCGCTCGAAGAGAATCGTCCCGCGGACGCGGCCGGCGACCTCGACCGCTTCGTCCAGATCTTCGGACGCGACCAGGTCTACGTGGAGATCCAGAACGCCGGGCTCGCGGAGCAGCAGCGCATCAACCCGCTGCTCGCACGACTCGCCGGCGAGACCGGCCTTCCGCTCGTCGCCACCGGCGACGTCCACTACCTGCGGAGGGAGGACGCCCGGGCGCACGAGGTTTTGCTCTGCATCCAGTCGAACGACACGCTCAAGAACCCGGGACACTGGCGGTTCGACACCGAGGAGTTCTTCCTCAAGTCGCCGGCCGAGATGGCGGCGGATTTCACCCAGCATCCGGACGCCCTGGCGCGGACGCTGGAGATCGCCGACCGGTGCAACGTCGAGCTCGACCTCGGCCGGATCCTGCTGCCGACGTTTCCGGTTCCCGACGGGCGCGACTCGTTCGATTACCTCTCGGAGCTGGTCGAGAACGGCGTCCGCCGCCGATACGAGCATGTCACGCCCGAGATCGAGGAGCGACTGCGGTTCGAGCTGCGGACGATCCGGGAGATGGGCTTCGTCGATTACTTCCTGATCGTGTGGGACTTCATCGCCTTCGCGCGTCGGAACGGCGTCAGCGTCGGGCCGGGCCGCGGCTCGACCGCGGGCAGCCTCGTCGCCTACTGCCTGGGCATCACCGACCTCGACCCGATGAAGTACGACCTGCTCTTCGAGCGGTTCCTCAACCCCGGGCGGAAGTCGCTCCCGGACGCGGACATCGATTTCGCGGTGGAGGGTCGCGACCGCGTGATCAACTACGTCGCCGAGAAGTACGGTCGCGACCGGGTCGCCCAGATCATCACGTTCGGAACGATGATGGCGCGCGCGGCCGTGCGCGACGCGGGGCGGGTGCTCGAGATCCCGTACGGGACCGTCGACAAGATCGCCAAGCTGATCCCGGAAGGCCCGCGTGTCTATCTCCAGGACTGCCTCAAGGCCGGGGCCGAGCTGCGCCAGGCGTACGACGCCGACCCGCTCGTGCGGGAGATCGTCGATCTCGCGAAGCCGCTCGAGGGCCTGATCCGCCAGGACTCGATCCACGCGGCGGGCGTCGTCATCGGCGACCGGCCGCTTGTCGAGTACGTCCCGCTCCAGCAGAAGGGCTCCGACCAGGAGATCGTGACGCAGTTCCCCATGGGCGATGTCGAGGCGCTCGGCCTGCTGAAGATCGACTTCCTCGGCCTCCGCAACCTCGACGTCATCGAGCACACCGCCCGCCTCGTCGGAGGCCTCGACGTCTCGTCGATCCCGCTCGACGACGAGGCAACCTACGCGATGCTCGCCCGGGCCGACTCGACCGGCGTCTTCCAGTTCGAGTCGTCGGGCATGCGCGAGGCGCTGCGGCTGGTGAAGCCGACGGAGTTCGAGGACCTGATCGCGCTCGTCGCCCTCTACCGACCCGGGCCGATGGCATACATCCCCGTCTACGCGCGGCGCAAGAACGGCCAGGAGCCCGTCACGTATGCAGACGAGCGGTTGCGGCCGATCACCGGGACGACCTACGGCATCAGCCTGTACCAGGAGCAATTGATGGAGATCTCCAAACAGCTTGCCGGGTTCTCTCCGGCGCAGGCGGACGATCTCCGCAAGGCCGTCGCGAAGAAGAATCACGCGCTGATGGCGTCGCTGAAGGACAAGTTCCTGGAGGGCTGTGCGCAGAACGACGTCACACCCGCCGTCGCGAACCAACTCTGGAAGGACATGGAGCAGGCCCAGGACTACTCGTTCAACAAGTCGCATGCCGCCTGCTACGCCCTGATCGCGTACCGCACCGCGTACCTGAGGGCTCATCACCCGCACGAGTACATGGCGGCCCTGATCTCGTCCGTCATGAACACGAAGGACCGCGTGCCGTTCTACGTCAACGCCTGCCACGAGCTCGGCATCGAGGTCCTGCCGCCCGACGTGAACTCGTCGGACTGTGACTTCGCGGTCGTCGGGGGCAAGATCCGGTTCGGCCTGAACGCGGTAAAGAACGTCGGCGACTCGGCAGCGCGGGCGATTGTCGACGCGCGGAAGCAGGGCGGGGCGTTCGGGTCGATCTGGGACTTCACCGAGCGGATCGATCCACAGATCGCCAACAAGCGTGCGCTCGAGTCGCTCGTCAAGTGCGGCGCCCTCGACTCGACCGGCGCGACGCGGAGGGGAATGCTCGAGGTGCTCGAGGCGGCGCTCGCGTGGGGCGCCCGCGAGCAGGGGGATCGCCTGCTCGGCCAGGGGTCGATCTTCGACCTCGGAGACGGCCCGGGCGACGGCGACAGGCGCCGGCACCATCCACCGATCACACCGGTCGAGTTCGACAACCGCGAGCTCCTGGCGATGGAGAAGGAAAGCCTCGGCCTCTACGTCTCCGAGCATCCACTGGAGGGCGTGCGGGCTGCGCTGCAGCGGAAGACCGACTGCGCGCTTGCCGAGGTCGAGCGTCGGCGGGAGGGCGAAACGGTCACGGTCGGTGGGATCGTCGGCGCGGTCAAGCAGCTGACGACGCGCAAGGGCGAGCCGATGGTGTTCCTTCGACTCGACGACCTCACAGGCTCGACGGAGGTCGTCGTCTTCAACTCGGTGTACGCCGAGGCGCGCGAGCTCTGCGAGGTCGACCGCATCCTCGTCGTGACGGGGCGCGTCGACCACAAGCAGGAGGGCGAGACGAAGCTGCTGGCGCGAGAGGTTCGGCCGTTCGAGGCGACGCCCGAGCGGCGGGAGGTTCGCCTCCGGATCGACGCTCGCTGCGCCCCCGCGGGCCTCGTCCGCGAGCTCGCGACGGTTGTCCGCGAGTACCGGGGAGATGCCCCCGTCGTGCTCGCCCTCGAGACGTCGGAGGGGCCCCGCACGCTTCAGCTCGGACCGGAGTACCGCGTCCAGCCCGTGCCGGACTTCTTCGCCGAGATCAAGGCGCTCCTCGGCGAGTCGGCGCTTCGCGGCTAGGCTCGCCCTGCCGGGTGCCATAGGACCCGCGGACCGCAAAGATGATCCGCTCGGCCCATTGAAGTCGCGACCCCAGAGCGGTAAGCATGGATCGATGACGACGATCGAGAGCGAGGCGCTGGCGGCCGGGGAGATGGCCCTCGTGCGCGCCTGGCGACTGGAGGCGCTCGAGCGGGGCGGCTACGACCAGCCGCTGGCCTCCGAGCTCGCCGAACGCTCCGACGTCGACCTCCACCTCGCGATCGACCTGCTTCGGCGCGGTTGCGCGCCGGAGCTCGCGGCGAAGATCCTGCTGTAGTGCAGCGCTGATGCGCTACGCGGACTGCTGACCGCGCCGGCCCCAGAGGGACGTCGAGATGTAGACCGCGGCGACGACGCCGTAGAGCACCGCACTCAGCTCCGCGCTCGCGAGCGCGGCCAGCGTCGCGGCCCCGTACATGAGCGGGCCCAGCGCATAGCTCCGCGAGATCCCGCTGATCTCCTGCGCGTCCACGTCCGCTCGAAGTAGGCGCCGGTGCCGGGCCGCGTAATGCCAGATGGCGTTGAAGATCAGCGCCATCAGGACCATCGTGCACCCGTACAGAATCGCTGCCGCTCGACCCTGATCCGTTCGTACGAATTTCGCCAGTAGCTCCGTCGGGAACGGCAGGAAGACGACCGGGATGAGGAGCGCCACATTCAGGTAGAGCAGCGTGCGGTCGGCGGACTCGATCATGCTGAATAAGGCGTGATGGTTCACCCAGATAATTCCGATCGAGACGAAGGTGAGCACATATGCCAGGTAGTACGGCCATAGCTTCAGCAGCTCGTGGCCGATGTTGTGCTCGCCGAGGTCCTGGTCGAGGAACACGATCACGAGCAGCGTGATCGCGATCGCAAACACGCCGTCGCTGAACGCCTCCAGGCGGCTCTTCTCCACCCGCGGACCTTAGAACCTGCGGAACGGCCGGCCGCCGGGCGGTGTAGGAAAGGACGGTGGTGGGCCGGCCACTGGACAAAACCGAGGAGACGGATCTCGTTGAGCGTGCGAAGCGAGGAGACCCCCGTGCCTACGAATTGCTCGTCCAGCGCTATCAGGCGATCGCGTTCCGGACCGCGTATCTGGTCACCCGCTCGGCGGAGGACGCCGAGGATGCCGCGCAGGACGGGTTCGTCAAGGCGTACTACGCGCTGGGCCGGTTCCGACGCGGGGCGCCCTTTCGGCCGTGGCTGCTGCAGATTGTCGCGAACGAGGCGCGAAACCGCCGCCGGTCGGCCGGCCGACGCGAGCGGCTCGCCCTTCGCGTCGCGGACGAAAACGTCTCGGGGGGCGCGGCCCCGTCCCCCGAGATGAACGCGGTCGAGTTGGAGCGGCGGGCCGCGCTGCTCGCTGCCGTGGAGGAGCTGCGCGAGGAGGACCAGCTCGTCATCGCCTGCCGGTATTTCCTCGATCTCTCCGAGGAGGAGACGGCGTCCGTGCTCGGGCTCCGCCGGGGCACGGTGAAGTCGAGACTGTCGCGGGCGCTCGAGAAGCTGCGCGCCCGCGTGGAGGCCGTCGATGCCTGATCTCCAGCGCGACCTGCGAGCGCTAGGCGCTCAGCTCGCCTTTCCGCCGACGCCCGACCTTGTCGCGGCGGTCAGCGACCGGACGGGCGAGCCTCGCCGGAGGCCGAGGTTTGTCGCGGCGCGGCGGCCGCTCGC
>JBKPNC010000135.1:0-15874 GCA_046732435.1 Actinomycetota bacterium | reverse complement strand
ATGACGAAGCGCACCGGGTACTCGAACACGAGCCCGAGGAAAATGCCGACGAAGACGATGAGGAACGTGTCTCCGATCGCAATGAACGCCGCCATCACGGCGAACGCGGCAGCGACGACGAGCAGCGTCCGAATCGGCAGGTAGAGCTCGACCCGCCGCTGCTTCGGAGGCTCGTCGTCCATCCGGCGCAGTGTAGGAAGGCGGCCGGTCGCCTCTATGTCACCGCTAGACCGGAGGCCAGGCGGGGAGCGGCTGGAGCGCCTTGCCGAACCTGTCCGCCCCCGTCCCTTCGACGACCTCGACGCGGACGCCGTAGTCCTCGAGCGCGTCCGCGACCGCCTCTGCCCCCGGGGACCCGAGGGGTCCAACGCGAGGCACGAGGAGCTCGAGCGGGTACGCGCGCGCGGCCCGCCATCCGTTCGTGTACTCGAGGACCGAGCCCCACAGCGAAACCCGGCCGAGCACGCGGTGCAGCACGGTCCAGTGCCTGTCGCCGTAGATCTCCGCGTAGCGGACGGCATCCGCGATCTCCCTGGTCGCGTAGATCCCGCAAACGCACGACCAGCCGGGTGGCTCGTGACCGGTCGGCACTCGGCGCAAGAGTCGACGGAACTGGTGCGGCCGTTCCCGGCAGTGGGCTACAAACGGCCGACCCGCCGGCCAGGTTGCGTCGACCATCAGGCTGCGCAGTCGCAGCCGCCCCTTGGACTCCGAGACTGCCCAGACTCGCCACCCGACCACCGGCTCGATGTAGTCGGGGGCGACGATCATGCAGTCGGCGCGGCCTCGAGCTCCGTATCGGCGACGACGACAGGCTCCTGCGCCGTCTCTTCCTCGTCCTCCGGCTGTGCCGGAGTCGCCGGCTGCTCGAGCGGCTCGACGACGTACGCGCGAACTGGCTGTCCGATCTTCATCTGTCCTCCTGATCCGTTCCACAAGTATCTACGCCGTCGGCGTCCTGCTGGATGGCGCGGAAGCCACGGTTACGCCGCGAACCGCGGGGTAACCGGCAAGCGTGCCGCGGATTCTGTTCGTTCGCCCGGACCACGTCGGCGACGTGTTGCTCACGCTTCCGGCCGTCGCCGCCGTCCGGCGTGCGTTACCCGCTGCCTACCTCGCCTACGCGGCGTCACCGGCGGCCGCCGCCGTCGCTGCACGCTGCTCGGCGCTCGATCGGACATTCGTCGTGCGGTTTCCGTCCGTGAGACGCGGCGCGCACCGCTCGACCGACTGGCGCGAAACCGTTCGGACGGAGTCCCGTCACCTCGCCGGTGCGTTCGACGCGGCGCTCGTCGTGCGGCCCGACGACCCGTGGTCGGGCGAGCTCGTCGCCGCTGCCGCGATTCCGTTCCGGCTCGGATTCGCGATGCCGCGCACGCGTCCCTACTTGACGGACGCCCTGCCTGTCCCGCGCGATCAGCACGTGGCGCTCGACGGGTTCGACCTCGCCGACGCAATGCTCGGACGCCTCGGGTACGCCGAGCGGACGACGCGCGTCCTCGACCCCTCGTTCGTCCTGCGCCGCGAAGACGAACAGGAGGCCGACGAGGTCCTTGCGGACGTCGGCGCCGACGAGGCGCCGGTCGTCCTCCATCCAGGGTCGGGATGGCCGCTGAAGAACTGGCCGCCGGAGCGATGGCGCGAAGTGGCGTTGGCGCTCGCTCGCCGCTGCCGGATGAGGCCGATCGTCGCCGGCACGGCCGCGGAGAAGGGCATTGCCGGGGAGGTGGTCGACGGAACGAACGCAGTCGACGTCGCCGGGCGGCTTTCACTCGGAGCGCTCGCCGCCGTCCACCGGCGGGCGCGTCTCGTCGTCTCGACGGACAGCGGCGCGCTGCAACTCGCGGCGGTGATGGGTGCGCCCGCGGTCGCGGTGTTCGGTCCTGGAGATCCCGTACGCTTCGCGCCGCTTGCGGCGCTGGACCGGGTGAAGATCGTCCGTGCCGGCCTTGCCTGTAGCCCGTGCGGGACGCTCGAGCACCCACCGTGCGGTGCGACTCACCAGCCCGCCTGCGTCACGAGCGTCGCCGTCGACGACGTCCTCGACGCAGCCGAGGAGCTCCTCGGTCGCGGTGGAAGCGCCCGCCCGGCTACCACGTCGGTGCGGCGCACCACCCTTCGAGCCGGGTGATCACCGCGGCCAGCTCGTCGCTTGTCAGGACGTACGGCTTCACGTACTCGACCTGGGGGAGCCGCGGGGCCGGTTCGCGTCCTTCGAGCGCCAGGAGGGCGTAGGCGATCGGCAACGAGTGGGTGACGAGCAGGATCACCCGCTCGGGCCGCGTGAGAATCCCGCGGAACGCCGCGGCGTAGCGCGCGACGATCGCCTGCCTTGCCTCGCCGCCGCCCGGCGGCTCGGTCGCCGAGTCGCTCTCCACCGCCCAGGCCAGATATTCGGCCAGCGGCCCGCCCTCGTAGCGGCCGTACAGCGGGTCGTTCAGCGCCGCAAGCGCGACACGCGGCACCTGCCGGCCGGCGAGCGCGATGTCGGCCGTCTGCTTCGTCCGCTCGAGCTCCGATGTGATGCAGAGATCGATGTCGCGCCGGGCGAGCTCGACGCCGAGGGCACGCGCCTGCGCCAGGCCGCGCTCGCTGAGCGGGCAGCGCACGTCGGCGCGGCCGGTGGCGAGACCCTGTGCGCTGAAGACGCTCTCGGCGTGACGAACGAGGATGGCCGACTGCACGGAGGCCGCTACGTGATGTAGTCCACGTCCCCCGCGAGGAGGAGATCCTCGCCGGCCGCGTGCACCGAGCGGTTGCTCAGGTGGACGCCGTCGGAGACACGGGCGACGCCCAGGTCGCCGACTGCGTCGATGCCAATGCCCATGATCGTGGGCGCGATGCCGACGACGAGGCGGTCGACGAGCTTCTCGCCGAGGAACGACGTGATCACCCGGGCTCCACCCTCGACGAGAAGCGAGCGAACGCCCAGGCTCCGCAGCGTGCCAAGCGCGTCCGTGAGATCGACCCCGTGCGGGCCGCGCTCGACGATGTGCACGCCGACCGCGCGTGCCCTGAATGCGGCTCGCTGCGACTCGCTCGAGCGATTCGTGGTGATGAGCACGGTGCCGGCCTGCTCGTCGAGCACCCGCGCGCTCTCCGGCAGCCGGAGCGTCGAATCGAGCACGACACGAAGCGGTGACGACCCGGGCACCATCCGCACCGTCAGCTGCGGGTCGTCCACGGTCGCCGTGCCCACGCCGACGAGAACGGCGTCGCACGCGGCGCGAAGGGCATGCGAGATCCGCCGCTCGGGGTCGCCCGAGATCCACTTCGCGTCCCCGTTTCGGGTCGCGATGCGCCCGTCGACCGTCTGCGCGTACTTGAGGACGACGTACGGGCGCCACATGGGCGCGTGCGAGGAGCCGAGCAGCGGGGCGACATTCGTGACCTCGCCGACGGAGTCTCGGAGCGGCACCCCGGCTGGGGCAACGTGCCCGAGCCTGGCTTCCTTCGCGCGCAGGTAGGCCACGTTGCGGAGGTGCGGTGAGGTCTGAAGCGACAGCACCTCCTCGACGGTGATGCCCGCGCGAACGAGTGCGTCCACCTTGCCGGGGTTGTTCGTCATCAACCGGACCGAGCGCACGCCCAGGCGGATGAGGCAGCGAGCCGCGTCGTCGTAATCGCGTGCGTCCGGCGGCAAGCCGAGCCGCACGTTGGCGTCGTACGTGTCGGCCCCGTCCTCCTGGAGCATGTACGAGCGGAGCTTGTTGACGAGCCCGATCCCGCGTCCCTCGTGGCCCGTCGCGTAGACGAGGACACCACGGCCCTCGGCGGCGATCGCACGCGCCGCCTCGCGCAGCTGCGTCCCGCAGTCGCATCGGAGCGATCCGAGCGCGTCACCGGTCAGGCACTCGGAGTGCAGGCGCGTCAGCACCGACCGCCCATCCCCGACATCGCCCCGCACGAGGGCAAGGTAGACGCCTCCGGAAGGGAGCTCGAACGCGCGCAGCCGGAACTCTCCGAAGATCGTGCCGAGCGGCAGATTCGCGACGTCTGAGATCGCCACGGCCCGGTTACTCTATGTTCGCGGTGTCGGCTGCCGCTGAAACCGAGATCACGGCGCGCGCGGTCTGGTTTGTCGCGCCGTACCAGGTGGAGATCCGCGAGGTGCCCGTGGCGGGTCCCCGTGCCGGCGAGGTCCTCGTGCGAACAGAGTTCTCGGGCATCAGCGCCGGAACCGAGCTGCTCGCCTACCGCGGGCAGCTCGACCCGACACTCCCTCGCGACGAGACGCTCACCGCGCTTGCCGGGACGTTCGCGTACCCGTTCACCTACGGGTACAGCGTGGTCGGGACGGTCGAGGCGTCGCACGGCGACGTCGGTGAGGGCGCTCGCGTGTTCGCGTTCGGCCCCCACCAAGACCGGCTCGTCGTCTCCGGGCTCGACGTAGTCCCCATCGCGGACGCCGACGCGCGAGCCGCAACGCTGTTCCCGCTCGTCGAGACGGCGCTCCAGGTGACGCTCGACGCAGGCGTTCGGTACGGCGAGGTCGCGGTCGTGCTCGGCCTCGGGCCCGTCGGAGTCCTGACCTCCCTGCTGCTGGAGCGCAGCGGGGCGACCGTCGTCGCAAGCGACCCGAAGCCGTGGCGGCGCGAGCTCGCACGACAATGCGGGATCGCGGCGGTCGAGCCCGGCGCAGTCAGGGAGGCGGCGTCGACGGCGGCACGCGATCGTGGCGCGGACGTTCTCGTCGAGGCGACCGGCAACCCCGCAGCGCTCGGCGACAGCCTCGATCTTCTCGCCCATCAAGGGGTCGCTGTCGTCGCGTCCTGGTACGGCTCGAAGCCGGTGACGCTGCCGCTGGGCGCCGCATTCCATCGGCGCCGCCTCGAGATACGAAGCAGCCAGGTCTCGACGGTCGGGGGCCGGGCCACGCGCTGGGACCGCCGGCGGCGGCGCGACGCCGCGCGGGCGCTTCTCGACGAGTTGCCGCTGACGGCCCTCGCGTCGCACTCGTTCTCGTTCGAGCGCGCCGCAGACGCGTACGCGACCCTGGACCGCGAGGACGACGGTGTCGTCCACGCGGCACTCGCCTACGCATGAGCGGCCCGTTCGAGGTTGGAACGTCGGCGGGGTTCCGGGCGCTGCACCGGATCCCGTGGCTTCCGCCTCCGGAAGGCGACCTGCACGTGCACGAGTACCGGGTCGAGATCGTCGTCGAGCGCGACTCCGTCGACGGCCGCGGCATGGTTTGCGACCTCGACCTGCTGGACTCGGCGCTCGGCGAGGCAACCGCCGCGCTCGAGGGCAAGGACCTGGACGACATCCGGCCGCCGGACACGGAGGCGGTGACCGTCGAAGTCCTCGCCCGCTGGTTCCACGGTCGCCTCGGGCGGGCCGTGGCTGCCGCGGGCGGCGAGTCGCTCGCGGTCAGGGTGTGGGAATCGGCGACGGCGTACGGCGGCTACCGCGGCCCGGTCAGTAGCTCCGAGTAGGCGTTCAGACACCGCTCGGCGCATGCGTCCCAGGTGAAGCGCGCGAGGACGCGCTCGCGCGCGTTGTGCCCGAGGCGCTCGGCCAGGCGAGCATCGCCGAGGATCTGCGCGAGCCGCGTTCGCAGCTCGGCGACGTTCCCGGGCTCGACCAGGAAGCCGGTGATGCCGTCCTCGACCACCTCGGGCACGCCGCCGATCCGGCTCGCGACGACCGGCGTGCCGGAGGCCATCGCCTCGATCGCCGCGAGGCCGAGCAGCTCGGAGACGGCGACGTCACGTCCGTAGCACGTCCGCTCCACCGACGGTAGTGCGAGCACGCGGGCGGCGCGGTAGAGAGTCGGCAGGACGGACTCCGGAACCGCACCCACGAAGTCGACGCGGCGATCTGCCGCCAGCCGACGGAGGAGGCCGGGATAGTCGCGCTCCGGCACGTTCCTGTCGTGGCCGGTCGAACCGGCCACGCGCAACTCGGCCCCGTCCGGGAGCGCCTCGATGAGGCGATCGACACCCTTGTGCGGCGTGAGCCGTCCGACGAACAGGACGCCGCGGCGGCGCTCGCCGGAGGGCGGCGGCGAGAAGCGCTCGGTGTCGGCGCCGCCGTAGATCACCCGTGTGCGCGAGGCGGGAAGGTCGAGCGCGCGCGCAGAATAGGCCGACACCGTGAGGAAGCGGTCGAACAACCTCGGCAGCACCCCCGCCCAATCCCCACCGGCGAGCCCATGGTCGGTCACGGCGGTCGGGACTCGGCGAACACGTGCGACGAGCGCGGCGAGCCGGCTCGGCGCGCTGCGCAGGTGATGGGTATGGACGAGATCGGCGCCGGCGAGGGCGTGGGGGAGGCCGAGCGCGACCGGATGCGCCGGATGGCCGCCGAGGAGCGCGAGCGGCCGCAGGACGTGGACATGAAGCCCGCCGGCGTCGCGCCAGTGACGGGCCGGCGCGCCGAAGGTGACGAGCTCGCACTCGACGTGCCGGGCGAGCGCGCGGGCGAGCTCGAGGGGGTACCGCTCGCCGCCTCCGAAGATGCCCGCAGGGCCGAAGGGGGTCGGGGCGACGTGGACTATCCGCACCTGCTACTGCCGCTCGTCACGCTAGGGAACCCGCGGCGGCTCAGCGGCGGCTACCTC
Source organism: Actinomycetota bacterium (assembly GCA_046732435.1). Lineage (GTDB taxonomy): Bacteria > Actinomycetota > Thermoleophilia > Gaiellales > Gaiellaceae > JALZFG01. Next base: position 9,309 of record JBKPNC010000135.1, on the reverse strand, counting down.
TACCACCTCCGTATGGCCGAGGCCGCGCGTGCGCATGGCGCTCGCATCGTATTCGTCTCCTTCCCCGAGCGGCGCTTCCCGTGGCCTGCCCTCAGCGGCCCTCAGGTGCTCCGGCGGTCGTCGCGTCAGCCGGCCGACGCCGTCCTGCTCGATTCGATCGCGGCGGCCTTCGCCGCGCCCGTGCTCGCGACGCGGGGGACGGACGTCCCCGTCATCGGCATCCTTCACCAACCGCCGGGCGGGATCGACCACGGGCGTGTTCGTGTGGCGGCGCAGGCGCCCCTCGACCGGCTCGCGTGGCGGTCTGCGCGGCTTCTGATCGCGGCGAGCGACCACCTTGCCGAGCAGCTCGTGGAAGCAGGCATCCCGCGCGCACGCATCCGCGTCGTCCCCCCGGGTCGCGACGTCGCTCCCGCCGCGGCGGCGCCGGTCGCCACGACCCGCGACGGGCCGGGCGTCGCGTTCCTCACCGTCGCCAACTGGCTTCCGCGCAAGGGGATCCTCGAGTTGCTCGACGCGTTCGCACGGCTTCCCCCGACGGCCGGCGTTCTCCACATGGCCGGCGACGATGCCGTCGATCGACGGTACGCGGCTCGAGTATGGGCGCGCCTCCGCCAGCCCGATCTCGCCGATCGCGTCGTCGTGCACGGCCGCCTGCCGCTGGAGGGTGTCGCCGCGCTGTACCGGGCGGTTGACGTCTTCGTCCTGCCGGCGTACCGCGAGCCGTACGGCACCGTCTGGGGCGAGGCCATGGCCGCGGGGCTGCCCGTCGTGGGATGGCGCGCGGGAAACCTTCCATACCTTGCCGAGCACGAGCGGGAGGCCCTGCTCGTGCCGCCGGGCGACATTGCCGCCCTGTCGAACGGGCTCGCCCGCCTCGCGACCGATGAGGAGCTCCGCGCCCGTCTCGCAGCGGCCGCGGAGCGTCGCGCCGCCGTACGGCCCACGTGGGACGAGACGGCCGCGCGATTCTTCGGTGTTATCCGCGAGGCGCTCAGCGCGCCGTGAGCGAGGTCTCGCCGCGACGAGACCGAAGCTCCTCGACGGACTCGAAGACGGCCGTCGCCCCGGCCTCGTAGAGCTCCTCGGCAGCCCAGCCGCCCGTGCGCACGCAGATCGTCTCGATCCCCGCCCTGGCCGCCGCCTGGCAATCCCACCCGGTATCGCCGACCATGACCGCGTCGTCGCTGCCGGCCTTCGCGAGCGCGGCGTGCACGAGGTCGGGGTCGGGCTTCGTCGCCTCGACGTCGGCCGAGCTCGTCCACACATCGGCCACGCCTCGGGCGTCGAGCACGTCCAGGTAATGCTCGAGCTCATGCTCCTTCGCGGAGCTCGCGAGCGCGACGATCATCCCCTCCCGTTTCAGGTCGACGAGCAGGTCGCGGGCGCCGGCGAAGCGCTCGGTCTCGTCGAGCATCTCCTGGTAGAGATCCGCCTCGGCGGCGCGGATCTCGTCGCCGAGCTCGCGCTCGACGTCGTCACCGGCGACCGCGCCGACGAGCTTGTCACCGCCCATGCCGACGTGCCGGTGGAGCTTCCACACGGGGACGATGTGCTCGTACCGACGGAATGCGCGGAACCATGCGAGCGCGTGCTGGTAGTTCGTGTCGACGAGCGTCCCGTCGACGTCCAGGATCGCGGCCCGGGCCATCCAACCACCCTTCCCGTGGTGGCGGCGAGGAAACGGGGCTGCGGTCGGTACGGTGGCTCCCGTGGCCGGCCCGACGCGAACGCTCGCCAACGGCGCGGAGATGCCCGTCCTCGGGCTCGGCGTCTGGCAGGCGCGGCGCGGCCGCGAGACCGAGGACGCCGTCCGCTGGGCGCTCGAGGCAGGCTACCGCCACGTCGACACCGCGCAGGCGTACGGAAACGAGGACGACGTCGGCCGTGCGCTCGCCGCGTCCGGCGTGTCGCGGGAGGATGTGTGGCTGACGACGAAGTTCTACCCGCGCTCGCGGGACCCCGAGGCGGAGGCGGAACAGAGCCTGCGCCGGCTCGGCGTCGAACAGCTCGACCTCTACCTCGTCCACTGGCCGGGCGGCGGCGCCACGTGGGCGTGGCCGGGGATGGAGCGTGCGCTGGAGCGCAGGATCACGCGGTCGATCGGCGTCAGCAACTTCGGCATTCGCGAGCTCGACCAGCTTCGCGACGTCGCATCGGTGACCCCGCATGTGAACCAGGTGCTCTTCAACCCGGTGAACTACCGCCGCGCGCTCCAGGAGCGCTGCGAGGGCGACGGAATCGCCGTCGAGGCGTATAGCCCGCTGATGCGCGGCCGGGACCACGACGAGCCGACGATCGGTCGCATCGCGGAGGAGGTCGGCCGCACACCCGCGCAGGTGCTGCTCCGCTGGGGCCTGCAGCGGAGCGTCATCGTGATCCCGAAGTCGGTCCGGCGCCACCGGATCGAGGAGAACGCGCGGATCTTCGACTTCGAGCTCGGCGACGACCACATGGCGGCGCTCGACGCACTCGACCGGACGGGAGGAACCGGCCGCGCCCTCGAGCGACGCTGGTGGTGAGGCTAGGACGAGAGCCCGCTGATCCCGTCGCCGATCAGCTTGACGCCGATGACGAGGAGGAGAACCGCCATGACCGTGGCGTTGTTGCGCCGAGCCAGGTTTTGAGCTCGTCGAGCTTCTCCTTCGCCGGCTCTCCGCCGACGAGGTAGTAGGCAACGGGCCCGGCGATCGTCGCCGTCCCGATGGCGACGAACACGGCCCAGACGACCACGTCCTCGCCCGCGGAGAGGCCCGCCTGCGCGAGCGTTGTCGCGCCGCCGATGGCAAGCAGCAGGTTCTTCGGGTTGAGCCCGGCAAGCAGGGCGCCGAGCCCGAGCGCGGTCAGTGGCGTGAAGCGGTCGATGGCAGCCATCCACTTCGGGGGCGGTGCCTCGTCGCCGGCCTTCGGCCGGCCGCGCCACTCGCGCGCTGCGAACAGCAGCAGTAGCACGCCAAGGAGGAGCTTGAGGATCGACGCCGCGTGCGAGGGCTTGCTCGTCGAGATGCTCGCACCGCCGGCCACCAGCAGCACGATCACGCCCACGGCGACGAGTCCGAGGACCCAGCCGACGACGAATGCGGGCCCGTTCGTGCGGGCGCGCGGCGTGAACAGCATCAAGATGACCGCGACGATCGGCAGCGGGCTGATCGCGACGCCGACCGCGGTCGGAAGGATCTGGCCGATCGTCTGCCCCATCTAGCTGCTCTCCTGACGCAGCGAGTCGTGGAACCCGCGGCTCGGCGCATGGACGTTCAGGAGCCGGCAGCGGTCCGGCCCGCTCGCGAATGTGTGGACGACGCCCGGAGGGGCGGCCACGTACGAGCCCTCGCCGAGCAGCAGCGTCTCGCCCTCGACCACGAACTCGGCTTCGCCCTCGAGGACGTAGAACGAGTCGACATGGTCGTCGTGCGCATGTGGCGCCGGCCCCTCGAATCCCGGCTCGAGCTCCCACTCGACCAGCGACAGCTCCTGACGGCCGATCTTGATCGTGGCGGCGTACCGGCCTGCTTCGAGCCGCTCGCCCTCTCCTGCGGCGAGCAGCACCGCGCCGGTGGCCGGCAGACCGCTCCCGGCCGGTGCGTCGACGCTGTCGAAGCCGCCCGGCTCGCCGCGATCGCGGGCGCGGAGGTTCGCCGCGAAACCGCCGTCCGGCGTATGGAAGTTGAGGAATCGGGCCGTCGACGCGCTCCGGAATCCGTGGACTACGCCCGGCGGGGCGCACACGCACGCACCGGGTGAAAGCTGGTGCTCACGGTCGTGAACCAGGACGGCCAGCGTTCCCTCGAGAACGTAGAACGCGTCCGCGTGCCGGCGGTGGAAGTGGGGATCGGCTCCGGGGCGCGCGCCGAGGAAGTGCGACTCGGTGATGCACAGCTCCTCGAAGCCGGCCTTGATCACGATCCTGCCGCCGAAGAGCGACTCGCCTTGCCCTGGTCGAAGCACCACGCCAGTCACGGATCGCGAGTATGACGATGGCCCGCGGCTCGGGCGTGCTGGGATGATCCTTCGCTCATGACCGAGTTACCGCGCGGAACGGTCACGCTGCTCTTCACCGACGTGGCGGGGTCGACGCAGCTGGTCAAGCGGTTGCAGGAGCGTTACGGCGCCGCGCTCGCCCGGCACCGCGAGCTGCTTCGCGGCGCATTCGCCGAGCACGGCGGCACGGAGATCGACACGCAGGGCGATGCGTTCTTCGTCGTCTTCCGCCGCGTACGCGAGGCCGTCGAAGGCGCGGTCGCGGCCCAGCGGGCTCTCGCCGGCGAGCCGTGGCCGGACGACGCTCGTGTCTCCGTTCGCATGGGGCTCCACACGGGCGACCCGTACGTCAGCGAGGACGGCTACGCGGGCGTGGCCGTTCACCGGGCGGCGAGGATCTGCACGGTCGCGCACGGCGGCCAGGTGCTGCTCTCGCGCTCGACCGCAGGCATCGTCGACGACGATGAGATCGCGGGCGTGTCGCTCCGAGATCTCGGCGAGCTCGGCTTGAAGGATCTCGAGCGTCCAGAGCGGATCTTCCAGCTGGTGATCGACGCGCTGCCGAGCGACTTTCCACCGCTCGCGTCGGTCGACCGCCAGCCGCCCCTGACGGGCACGGTGACGATCGTGATGGCCGAAGGGCGGCGAATGATGCGCCTCGCCGGCGAGCTGGCACCCGAGACCTTCGGCGCGGTACTCGCCGCCTACCAGCGTCTGTTGGGCCGAGTGCTCGGGGAACTGGGCGGGCGGGAGCTCGAGGTCGCCGGTGACACCGCCACAGCCGCGTTCCCGACCGCGAAGGAGGCTGCGCTCGCGGCCGTCGCGTCGCAGCGGGCGGTCGCCGAGAGCGAGTGGCCGGGCGGGGTCAGACCCGAGATCAGCGTCGGCCTCCACTCGGGGCCGGCAGGCGTCGGCTGGGTCGGGCCGGCGGTAATCCGCTGCGTCGATCTGTGCGATACGGCCGAGGGCGGGCAGATCTTTCTCTCGCCGGCGACCGCCGCGCTCCTCGAGGACGAGGACCTCGGAGAGCTCGCGATTCGCGATCTCGGCGAGCGCACGACGAGGCGGCTCCGGATGACCGTCCGCGCGTTCGAGCTGGTCGTACCGAGGCCTTGAGGGCCGACCCCCGGCCACCTAGGGCCGCATCCGCCAGACCTCGCCCGCTTCCGAGTTCGAGATCCAGGCGTCGCCCGCGGCCGCGACGATCGAGAGCGGCCCCTGGCCGACGGCGAGCGTGATCCGGACCGCGTTCCGTGCCGGGTCGATGATCGACATCGTGCCGTCGTCGATGTTCGGCACCCAGAGCTCGCCGTTTACCCAGGCCGATCCAAGCGGGTTTCTCCCCACCCGGACTCGCGCAGCGATCGTTCCCGTTGCCGGATCGACGCGCACGATCTCGCCTGACTCGCTCGAGACCCACAGCGCGTCCGGCGAGGGCGTGATCCAGTCGGCGCCGGGGAGGCCGATCTTCGCCGTGACGCGGTTCGTCTTCACGTCGATCCGGACGAGGTTGCCGCGACCGAGATCGGCAACCCACAGCGAGCCGAAGGCGTAGACGACGCCGTTCGGCGTCGTGCCCACCTTGATCTTCTTCGTGACTCGGTTCTTCGTCGGGCTGAACCTCCGTACCGTCCCGTCCGCCTCACTCGTGACCCAGACGCTCCCGGCGCCGAACGCAACCGCGTACGACGAGAACCCGATCTTGATCCGCTTCCTGACGCGATTCGTTCGCGGGTTGATTCTCCGCAGGACGTTGTCCGAGCGATCCGCAACCCAGATGCTGCCGGCTCCGGCCGCGATCCCGAACGGCTGCGTCGCCACGGAGATGCGGCGCCTCACCCTGTTCGTGCCGGGATCGATCCTGACGACTCGCCCCAGGACCCGGTCGGTCGTCCAGATCGAGCCGGCGGACGACACCAGCATTCCGGACCCCGCGCCGACGCGGACGGTTGCAACTCGCGTCGGAGACGACGCCGCTGCGGCGCACGCGGCTACGGCCGCTGCGGCAATCGCCGCCCCGATGAGTCCATACTTGCGCGCACCGTCCGCCCCTCGACGCATTACTGCAACGTTGTAGCAGAAGTACGGCAAGATTGAAGTAATGCCCGCGACCGGTCCGCCGACGATCCTCTTCGACGTCTTCTGGACGCACCAGAAGCGCAAGCGGCTGATCGAGACCGCGCTCGCCGGGCTGGAGGTCCCCGCCGAGGACTACCCGATCTACGTTCTCGTCGGCGCGGAAGGGCCGTGGACGCCGACGGATCTCGCCGAGCGTCTCATGATGCCGCTCTCGACCGTGATCTTTCGGTTCAAGCGGCTCGAGGGCCGCGGCCACGCCGAGCGAGTCCCGAATCCCGACGACGGGCGGTCGTTCTTGATGCAGCTGACTCCGCAGGGCCGCCGTCTCCTCGGCCGCGCTCGGCCGGCCTTCCGCGCCTACGCCGAGGCGGTCGAGGCGCGGCTGGGAGCCGAGCAGCTCGAGGGACTCAGGAGCGGGCTGGACGCGCTCCGTCAGGCGATCGACGACGAGCTGGCGGCGCGCCGCCCGACGGACGCTACGGCCGGCGCTGCACCGCGCCGGCGTACGTCCCGAGGAGCCGGGTGAACGTCGCGTGCTCGCTCAGCGCCGCGAGCGCCTCGACCATCTCCGGTCGCTGGGCCGGCGCTTCGATGTCCGCGTAGAAGACGTACTCCCACGGGCGGCCGGGTCGTGGGCGGGACTCGAGCTTCGTGAGGTTCAGCTGGCGCTCCGCGAACGCGCCCAGGCAGCGGAAGAGCGAGCCGGCGACGTGCCCGACCCCGAACACGAGCGAGGATTTGTTCGGCTCCGCGAGCGGCGACGGGTCACGCGACAGCGCGCCGAAGCGCGTGTAGTTGTCGGGATAGGTCTGGATGCGCTCGGCCAGGACGGCCAGCCCGTAGAGGTCCCCGGCGCGCCGGGAGGCGATCGCTGCCGTGTGCTCCAGGCGCTCCTCCGCGATCCGCTTCGCCGCGCCCGCCGTGTTGTACTCGGCGCGCACGGTGATGCCGAGCGCGTTCAGGAACTCCTCGCACTGGGCGATCGCCTGCGGGTGCGAAGCCACCTCGCGGAGCTCGTCGAGCGTCGTGCCGGGCAGCGCGAGCAGGCAGTGGTCGACGCGAACGACGGTCTCGCCGACGAGGTGCAGGCCGTGACGGAGGAAGAGGTCGTACGTCTCGTTGATGCTGCCGGCCTGCGAGTTGTCCATCGGCACCAGGCCCCGCACGGCGCGGCCGACCTCGACGGCCTCGAAGACGGTGCGGATCGAGGGAAACGCACGGTGTTCGGCGGCGGGGAAGAGGGCCAGGGCGCCTTCCTCCGAGAAGGCGCCGGCCTCGCCCTGGTACGCGACGACGTCCATCCGCCTGTCCATCCGCCTGACGATACGCTCCCGCGCGGTGGGGGTGCCCGCGACCTTCGAGCTCGACGGCACGGAGATACGCCGGATCGGGCTCGGCACGAACCGGCTCACGCGCACGTCCGGCCACACCGCCTTCATCCGCGAGGCGGTCGCCGCCGGGGTGCAGCTGATCGACACCGCGCACACGTACACGGGCGGGCAGAGCGAGGCGACGATCGGCGAGGCGCTCGCGCCGGTCCAGGAGACGTGCATCGTGGCGACGAAGGGCGGCTACTACGGCGCCCGGCCCGAGGTGCTCGGCGCCGAGATCGACGAGAGCCTCCGGCGGCTGCAGACGGATCAGATCGGCCTCTACTACCTGCACCGGCCCGACCCGGAGACCCCGCTCGAGGAGAGTCTCGGCGCGATCAAGGAGTGCCGAGACGACGGCAAGATCCGGCTCGTCGGCGTCTCCCAGGTGACGATCGAGCAGATCGAGCGCGCCCGCCGAGTCGTCCCCATCGCCGCGGTGCAGAACCACTACAGCCTGAACGAGCGCACGTACGACGAGGTCGTCGACCACTGCGAGCGAGAAGGAATCGCATTCGTCCCGTACTTTCCGCTGCGAGGCTCCGGCGGCCCGAACCTGACCCGGGTCGCGCGGGCGCACGGCGCGACCGAGCACCAGATCGCGCTCGCGTGGCTCGTGCACCGGTCGCCCGCGATGCTGCCGATCCCGGGCACGCTCTCGCTCCCGCACCTGAAGGACAACCTCGGGGCGCTGGAGACCGAGCTCACCGACGCGGAGGTCGAGTCGCTATCGTGATCGCGTGACCTCGCACGCCGGACTCCAGCCGATGATGGCCCTGATGTCAGGGCCTGTCGGCGTGCGCTAAGTCACCCACCGTCGAACCGGCCCCTCGGATCGGGGCCCGGGCTCATCCCGTGCGGTCTGGCCCCGAGGGGCCAGAAAGGAACGCACGATGACCAGCCGACGCTACTTCCTCACCACGGCGATCCCGTATGTCAACGGCGACCCGCACATCGGGTTCGCGCTCGAGTGCGTCCAGGCGGACGTGCTCGCGCGCCACCGACGCGCGCGCGGAGATCGGGTCCGGTTCCTCAGCGGCACCGACGACAACTCGCTGAAGAACGTCGAGGCCGCGGAGGCCGCCGGCGTCCCGGTTGCGGAATTCGTGAACGGAAAGGCCGAACGGTTTGCGGCGCTTCGCGACCCGCTGTCGCTCTCGTACGACGATTTCATCCGCACGAGCGTCGACCCGCGCCACCGCCCCGGCGTGGAGCGACTCTGGCGCGCCTGCGCCGCCGCGGGCGACCTCTACGAACGCGACTACGAGGGCCTGTACTGCGTCGGGTGCGAGGCGTTCGTGTCGCCGGGCGACCTCGGCGACGGCCTCTGTCCCGAGCATCTCCGGCCGCCCGAGCACGTGGCCGAGCGCAACTGGTTCTTTCGCCTCTCGCGGTACCGGGATGAGCTCGGCCGTCTCCTCGAGAGCGGCCGCCTTCGCGTGGAGCCGGAGCAGCGGCGGAACGAGGCGCTCAGCTTCGTCGCCTCGGGCCTCGCCGACTTCAGCGTCTCCCGGTCTCATGAGCGGGCGCGAGGGTGGGGGATCCCCGTGCCGGACGACCCGAGTCAGGTGATCTACGTCTGGTTCGACGCGCTCGCGAACTACATCACCGCCCTCGATTACGGCGTCGGCGGCGATCGCTACGAGGCGTGGTGGAAGGGAGCGGACGATCGCGTTCACGTGATCGGCAAGGGCATCCTGCGCTTTCACGCGGTCTACTGGCCGGCGATCCTGCTGTCGGCGGGCGAGCCGTTGCCGACCGCGGTCCTCGTCCACGACTACGTCACCGTGGGCCGCCGCAAGCTGTCGAAGTCCGGTTCGGCGGCGTCTGAGCCCGCGGCGCTCGCACGCCGCTCCGAGACCGACGCGCTCCGGTGGTGGTT
>JBKPNC010000134.1:0-16634 GCA_046732435.1 Actinomycetota bacterium | reverse complement strand
CCGGTGAACGCGACAACGGACGGGGTCGTGCGCCCGCCCTCGGCGTTCGGGATGACGGTCGGCTCGCCGCCCTCGATCACGGCCACACAGGAGTTGGTCGTGCCGAGGTCGATTCCGATGGTTTTCGCCATTGCTCCTACTCTCCTTCTTGTACTGAGAAAATCTCAGTCGGAGAGTAGCAGATCCCTACGTCGGCAAGGTCGCTGCGACGATTCGGGCGCCTCCGTGGGTGAGGTTAAGCACCCACGCAACCCGCCGGCCGGAGACCGAGAACCAGCCCGGATCCGCCCCGGCGATGCCGAGCGTGGCGATCGAATGCGTCCGCAGATCGAGCCTCCTGATGGTCCTTCCGACGCTGAAGACGGCCCAGGGGCCCGTGATCGCCTGCTGCGGGAGCCATGCGTGAGGACTGACGCGAATCGCAAAACGGAGTCGACCTGTCGCCGCCTCGAAGATGGACATCGAGGTCGCTTTCTGGCTCCGCGTCAGGACGGCGACGGCACGTGCGCCGAGCGCGACGCCCAACGGCCTCCCAGGAGCCACGAAGCCGGCGATCCGCGCACCACTCAAGGACCTCACCTCTCCGTGCGTGACGAACCCGCCGGTGTCAGCTTCCGATACCTGCCGGATGACCGCAATGCGCTTGCCGGCGACCGAGGTCGAGACCGGGCGGTCGAACTGAAAGAGCGTCCTCGGCTTGCCGCCGACGATCCTTCGGATGGCCCGGACCGTCTCCGTATCGTCGTGCTCGGCGTCGTAGATCAGGACTCCGGCGGCTCCCGCGGTCGGAAGCTCGGGGTACGCGATACCTGCTTCGATATCCCAGGCGACGTGCAGGTGCTCGAGCCTCGTGGCGTTCTTCGCTCCGGCCTGTGCCGTCCAGAGGTCCACGTCGCACTCGATGTTTCCGCCGGCGGTGATGTTCTGCCAGACGGCCGCGCGCCCGGCAAACGCGAGATTTGGCGACGATTCGGAACCGAGGCAGCCCGGCTGGCGCGTCGTGGTCGTTTTCCCGCTTGAGAGCGACCGAACGTGCAGGATCCGCACGCAGCGCGTGCCGCGGCCGGATCTCGTGAGCCAGGCGATCCGGACGCCGTCCTGGGCGAACCCGTCGACGGTGCCGATGGAGACGCACGAGCGTGCGCACGCCTGTGAACGTCGGCCCTGCGCGGACGGCGCCGAGGTCGCCGGATACAACGAGCGCGAGAAGCGCGGCGGCGAGGACGGATTTCGCCAACATGCTCTCCTAGTAAGCCGCTACCGACCCGTCAACGTACAGGCTAGACCGACTCCTGGCCCTCCTCGCCCTGGTGTGGCTCGTCGGCGGTTTCCTCCCAGCGCCTGCGCTCCTCGCCGGTCGCGTCGACCTCTTCGTCGATCTGGCGCTGGGTCGGGTTGCGTCCGGACTCGTCGATGTTCTCCTCGCCGCTCTCGAACTCTTCTTCGCTCATGGGCCCTCCCTTCCAACGACGAAGGCGCCTCGTGAGGCGCCTCCTGTCGAACTGCTCAGCGGCTACATCCCGCCGCCGGACTCCTCTCCACCTTCGGAGCCGCCACCCATATCGCCGCCGGACTCCTCTCCGCCTTCAGAGCCGCCGCCTTCTTGGCCGCCGCCTTCTTGGCCGCCGCCCTCCTGGCCTTCCTGGCCTTCCTGCTCCCACTCGGACATGCGTTTCCTCCTTGGGGGTGGTTGCTGGGCTCAGTTTCCCGCCCGGTTTGGGGGGTGAAACCTCGGCTACTCTCTCACGTTGTGAAGCCGCTCGTCGACGGTTGGGGCCGGGAAATCCGCAGCTTGCGTGTTTCCGTGACTGACAAATGCAACTTCCGCTGCCGCTACTGCATGCCGGCGGAGGGCCTCGAGTGGCTCGAGCGCGACGAGCTGCTGACTTTCGAGGAGATCACGCGGCTCGTCGGCGTCCTCGCGGCGATGGGAGTCGACGAGGTCCGGCTGACCGGCGGCGAGCCGCTCGTGCGAAGGGACCTGCCGATTCTGGTCGGCCAGCTCGCAGCGACCGCCGGGGTGCGCGACCTCTCGCTCACCACGAACGGCGTATTGCTCGACCGCTTCGCGGGCCCACTGGTGGAGGCGGGTTTGCAGCGCCTGAACGTCTCCCTCGACTCGCTTTCGCACGTGCGTTTCGCGGAGATCACGCGCCGGGACGCGCTCGACCGCGTGCTCGCCGGGCTCGAGGAGGCAGAGCGCTATCCGGAGCTGCGGCCGATCAAGGTCAACTGCGTCGCCATGCGGGGCTTCACCGAGGAGGAGGTGCCGGCGCTGGCCGAGCTCGCGCGGCGCAAGCCGTACGTCGTTCGCTTCATCGAGTTCATGCCCCTCGACGCGGACGAGTCGTGGCGCGGCGACGACGTGCTCACCGGAGCCGAGATCCGCGCGCTGATCGAGGAGCGGTGGCCGCTCGAGGAGATCCCGGCGAAGCCGTCGTCGACGGCACGGCGCTTCCGGTTCGCGGACGGCGCCGGCGAGATCGGGTTCGTGAACCCGGTCTCGGAGCCCTTCTGCTCGAGCTGCGACCGGATCCGCCTGACCGCCGACGGGCAGCTGCGCACGTGCCTCTTCTCCCGGCGCGAGTGGGACCTGAAGACGCCGCTGCGCTCAGGGGCTTCCGACGCAGAGCTCGAAGACCTGCTCCGCTTCGCCGTGCGGCACAAGGAGCTGAAGCACAAGATCAACGAGCCGGGCTTCGTGCGAGCGTCGCGCTCGATGAGCCAAATCGGCGGCTGAAGGCCTCGCAGCGGGAAGGTCTCGTCGGGAAAGGACGTTAGAATTTCCCGGTTCCGTGAGCGCCCTCGTCGCCGCCGGTCATCGCTTTTTGCCCAGAGGCTGGGCTGACTTCGGGCGCCAGCTTGCGATCTGGTTCGGGTTCCTCGCCGCGTACCAGGCCGCGCGAGGCATCGCCGACCGCAACCCGCCGCAGGCCTTCGACAACGGGCTGCACGTGATCGGGATCGAGCGCAACGCACACGCGCTCTTCGAGGTCACGCTCCAGCGGCTCGTGGACGGCTCGCAGGTGCTCGCGACGCTCGCCTCGTGGACGTACTGGAACTCGGAGTTCACGGTCGTCGGCCTGGCGCTGCTCTGGGTCTACCTGCGCCGCAACGAGGCCTTCGTCCGCTTCCGGAACACGATCCTGCTCGCGAACGTGATCGGCCTCGTCGGCTACGTGCTGCTCCCGACCGCGCCGCCGCGGATGTTCCCCGACCTCGGCTTCGCCGACACGCTCGCAGACTTCGGCGGCCTCAACCACGGCAGCGGCCTCGTCGAGGTCGTCTCGAACCCGTACGCCGCGATGCCGAGCCTCCACGCGGCCGACGCGCTGATCGTCGGCGTCGTGCTCTTCATGGTCTGCCGCCGGCCGGTGTTCAAGGCGCTCTGGCTGCTCTGGCCGCTCTGGGTCTGGTTCAGCGTGATGGCGACCGGCAACCACTTCTGGCTCGACGTGCTCGCGGGCGTCGTCGTCGCGGTGATCGCGCTCTTCGTGGTCTACGGGCCGAAGCCCAGGCTCCGCCGCCGCCGGACGGCGCCGGTCACCGCTTAGCGGCGGCTACCCGCCGCCTGTCGATGGGGCGCAGGCCGGTTCGCGAGGAGGCTGGTAGCGTGGGCCGCGTGGCCACGCTCGCCTGGGTGAAACAGGGCTACACCGACGGCACGCGCCGTCTCGCCTCTCGCTGGATCGCCGGCCTCGCGCGCACGCGCGTAACCCCAAATGCGCTCACCGCCGCGGGCGTGACGCTCTGCGCAGGCTCCGCGGTGCTCATCTGGTTCGGCGACCACAACCAGTGGCTGATCTACTGGAGCGCCGCGATCGTCTTCGTCGTCGGCTCCGTGCTCGACATCCTCGACGGCGCGCTCGCCAGGCGCAGCGACAAGGCCACGCCCTTCGGCGCCTTCCTCGACTCGATCTCCGATCGCGTCAGCGAGGGCTTCGTGTTGACCGCGATCGGGCTCGTCTTCTCGCGCCACGGCAACGAGGTCGCGCTCGCCCTCGCAATCGCCTCGATCGGCGGGTCGTTCCTCGTCTCCTACGCGCGCGCCAAGGCGGAGCTGCTCGGCCTGCGCGGCGACGTCGGCCTCGGCAGCCGCGCGGAGCGCGTGGTGATCATCACCGCCGGCCTCACGCTTGCCCCATGGGGCGGGATGCAATGGGCGATCGCGTTCCTTTGCGCGATCACGTGGTTCACCGTCCTACAACGAATCCTGCACGTCCGCAGAGAGCTCAGGAGGAACTAATGGCTTCGACCAACGGCAAGGCCCCGCGCAGCCAGGACAAGGTGCGCGTGGCGATCATCGGCGTCGGGAACTGCGCGAGCTCGCTCGTGCAGGGCGTCGAGTACTACAAGGACGCGGCGCCCGACGAGTTCGTGCCCGGCCTGATGCACGTCGACCTAGGCGGCTACCACATCAGCGACATCGAGTTCACCGCCGCCTTCGACGTCACGACCGACAAGGTCGGCAAGGACCTCGCCGACGCGATCTGGGCCCACCCGAACAACACGATCAAGTTCGCGGACGTGCCCAAGACGGGCGTCACGGTCGCCCGCGGGATGACGCACGACGGGCTCGGGAAGTACCTCTCCGAGGTCGTCACCAAGGCCCCGGGCGAGACCGACGACGTGGTCGGGATCCTCAAGGAGACCGGCACCGACGTCGTCGTCAACTACCTCCCAGTCGGCTCCGAAGAGGCGACGAAGTGGTACGCGGAGCAGGTGCTCAACGCCGGCTGCGCGATGGTCAACTGCATGCCGATCTTCATCGCGCGCGAGAACTACTGGCACAAGCGCTTCCAGGAAGCCGGCGTCCCGATCATCGGCGACGACATCAAGTCGCAGGTGGGCGCCACGATCACGCACCGCGTGCTGACCAGCATCTACCGTGACCGCGGCGTGCGCGTCGACCGCACCTTCCAGCTGAACTTCGGCGGCAACTCCGACTTCATGAACATGCTGGAGCGGGAGCGGCTCGAGTCGAAGAAGATCTCGAAGACGTACTCGATCAAGTCCATGCTCCCCTACGAGCTCGAGGACAAGGACATCCACGTCGGCCCCTCCGACTACGTCCCGTGGCTGGAGGACCGCAAGTGGGCCTACATCAGGCTCGAGGGCACGGGCTTCGGCGACGTGCCGCTGAACTGCGAGCTCAAGATCGAGGTCTGGGACTCGCCGAACTCCGCCGGTGTCGTCATCGACGGCGTGCGCATCGCCAAGCTGGCGCTGAACAACGGCGTGTCGGGCACGCTCGGCGGGCCGAGCTCCTACCTGATGAAATCGCCGCCGAAGCAGTACCCGGATGACGAGGCGCGCGACCTCACCGAGGAGTTCATCAAGAAGCACGCCCGCAAGCGCGTCAAGGAACCAGCTAAGGCGTAAAAAGCAGGACTAGACTCGGGCAGATGGGGTTGCGCATCTGCCTGGTCACACCGTTCGCCTGGTCGCGGCCCCACGACGTCAACGAGCACGTTGCCGGGGCCGCGGCCGAGCTGCGGCGGCTCGGGCACGACGTCACCGTCCTCGCGCCCTCGACGCGGGCGGCCGACCTGCTCGCCGGGCGCCGCGCGCTGCTCGACGGCGGCGGCCACGACGTGATCGCTCTCGGGCCGGCCGTGCCGATCTCGCGCCGCAGCCGGATCGGCGTGCCGGTGGGCGTGCGCGCCAACCTGTCGCTCGCGCTCGCGCGCGGGAACTACGACGTCGTTCACGGATTCGAGCCCGGGCTGCCGAGCCTCTCGTACTTGGCGCTGCGTGACGCGCAGGCGCTTTCCGTCGCGACCTTCCTGTCGCCGGAGCGCCTCGGCTACCCGCCCGGGAAGGCGCAGCGCGAGCGCCTGCTCGCACGGATCGACGCGCTCGTGGCCACCTCCGAGGCGACCGCCGAGGCTGCAGCCGAGCGGTTGCCCGGCGACTACCAGGTGGTCACGCCCGGGGTCGACCTCGAGCTCTTCCAGCCGGGCCGGAAGCGGCGCGTCGTGGTCTACGAGTGGCGCCCCACCGAGCGCGCGCTCGCTCGGGCGGTCGCCCGCGCGCTCCGGGACCTCCCGGACTGGGAGCTCGTCCTGCTCCGCACCAAGCCTCTCAGCGGGCGGCCGACGATCTCCCGCGCGCTCCGCGGACGGGCATACGTGCGAACTCTCCGCGACGGTGCTTCGAGGGCGGAGCTCCTGAGCGAGGCCGCGGTCTTCGTGCCGGCGTTCGACGGGCTCGACCGCCTGCTGCTCGAGGCAGCCGCGAGCGGCGCCGCGATCGTCTCGCCGCCCGCCGTGCGCCAGCAGCCCGAGCTCGCCGCGGCCGCGATCGCGCGCCTGGCCGAGGACGAGGGTTTCCGCGAGCGCTCGGCCCAGCGAGCGCGCTCGGAAGCCGAAGGCCAGAGCTTCGCGGCGCTCGCGGGCGAGCTCGACGTCCTCTACCGCAAGCTCGCGGGCAAGCGAAAGCGGCACGAGCCGCAGCGCCGGCTGCCGCTCGACGGCGACTGGATCCTCGCCGACCTCCATCTGCACACGTCGTGGTCCCACGACTGCCAGATCCCGGTCGAGGAGCTGCTCGACCACGCAGAGGCGCGAGGCCTCGGCGCGATCGCGGTCACCGACCACAACACGTTCGGCGGCGCGCAGGAGGCGGCCGAGCTTGCGCGGGACCGCGACCTGATCGTGATCCCCGGCGAAGAGGTGAAGACCGACGAGCAGGGCGAGGTGATCGGGCTCTTCCTGAAGGAGGAGATCCCGCGCGGCCTCTCGTTCAAGGAAACCGTTGCCGCAATCCGCTACCAGGGCGGCTTCGTCTACCTCCCCCACCCCTTCGACCGGCTCCACGCGATCCCAAACCCGGCGACGCTCCACCGGCATCTCGAGGACATCGACGTGCTCGAGGTCTACAACGCGAGACTCCTGTTCGAGGCCTACAACGACGAGGCGCTTCGCTTCGCGCGCAAGTACGGCGTGACGATGGGTGCGGGCTCGGACGCGCACGTGCTCCAAGGGGTCGGCACCGGCGGCGTGCGGATGCGCTCGTTCCGCGGCAAGGACGAGTTCCTCGAGAGCCTCCGCACCGCGCAGGTCCTGCGGCGGCCGCGGTCGCTGCTCTACCTGCAGTCGCTCAAGTGGGCGGCGCAGGCCAAGGAAAGAGTCCGCTAGCCGAGAACGTGCCAGTGCCCCCCGTGTCCACCGTGCCCAACGACGAGATCTTCGACAAGTACCTCCAGAAGGCGATCGCCGAGACCAACGAGCTCGGCGACGAGATCGCCCGCGCGGCCGGCGAGGGACGCGTTCCGGTGCTCGGGTCGGGCCACCCGCTCGCCGACGTGATGCTCCTCAAGTACGCCCCGCAGCCCTCCGAGATCCAGGAGGGCGTCGCCTTCTACGGGCGGGCCGGGCAGGCGATCCTGAAGTCGCTGCAGCGGCTACGCGTCGACCCGATGGCCGTCTACGGCACGAACTGCCTCAAGTTCGACTCGGGCGATCCGGATGAGGCCGGGCCGTGGCTCACCCGCGAGCTGCACATCGTCCAGCCGAAGCTCGTCGTCGTGATGGGAGAGGCGGCGCTGGAGTTCCTGAACGGGCTCGAGTTTCCGCTGAGCGATCCGGTCGAGGCGAAACCCGGCGAGCTGCAGCGCTTCACGCCGACGATCCAGGGGCTCTTCGTTCCGGACATCGACGCGTCGCTCGACGAGCAGCCGGCGAAGACCAAGTTCTGGAACGCGTTCAAGGCCGTCGGCTCTTGGTGGGCCGAGCTTCCTCCCTACTGAGCTGGCGGGTCGCGGCGTTCGTCGCCCTGGCCGCGGCTCTCGGGCTCTACTACGTGTTCCACGAGTCGCTCTGGAACGAGTCGCTTTGGGCGGACATCGCCTTTATGGCGTTCGTTCTGATCCCGGCCGTCTTCGGGCTCGTGTACCTCGCGCTTCCGCTCTGGCGCTCGCCGCCGCTCCAGCTCTTCCTCGTCGCCCTGGCGTTCGTCGCGCTGGCAGTCGTCCTCGAGCTGGCCGACGCCGGGGCCGCCGCGGGCTTCGCCAAGCTCGGTGCGACGACGTGCGTCGCGTGGGTCTTCCTGCGCTTCTTCGAGGAGGTGAGCTGGGTCGTGCTCGTCGCGTGCATCGTTCCGTGGGTGGACGCGTACTCGGTCTGGCGCGGGCCGACGCACCACATCGTCGAGCACCGGCGGGAGGTGTTCACGACGCTGTCGCTCGCGTTTCCGGTGCCGGGCGAGAACAGCGCCGCGAACCTCGGCCTGCCCGACCTGCTCTTCTTCGCGCTCTACCTCGGCGCCGCCGCGCGGTTCCGCCTGCGCGTCTTCTGGACCTGGCTCGGGCTGACGGCATCGCTCGGGGCGACGATGGCGCTCGCGACGGGCTTCGACGTCGGGGGCCTGCCGGCGCTGCCGCTGCTCTCGCTCGGCTTCCTACTCCCGAACGCCGATCTGCTCTGGCGCGCCGTCAGGGGTCGAGCCGCCACAGGTCCCCGTCGAAGTCCGACGTGACCCAGGCGGAGCCCGCGGCCTCCGCGACGGCGAGTGGGCTCTGGCCGACCGGGATCGTGCGCACGACCGCGTTCGTCGCGGGGTCGACGACCGAGACCGAGTTGTCGTCGATGTTCGGAACCCAGAGGCGGCCGCCGACGAATGCGCTCGCCAGCGGGTTGGCGCCGACGGTCACTACCGCACGCACCGCGAGCGAGGCAGGGTCGACCCGGTAGATCTTCCCGGTCTCGCTCGAGACCCAAAGAGCATCCGGCGAGGGCGTGATCCAGTCGGCCTCGGGAATCGGGATTCGGCGCTCGACGCAGTTTCGCTTCGGGTTGATGCGGATCAGGCGGCCGCGCCCGTAGTCGGCGACCCAGACCTTGCCGAAGGCCACCGCGATGCCGTTGGGCTGGCCTCCGACGCGGATCGTCTTGATCACCTTGTTCCGGCGTGGCCCGATGCGGCTGACCGTCCCGCCCTCGTTCGAGACCCAGACGGAGCCGCCGCCGAACGCGAGCGACTACGGACTGATTCCAACCCTGATACGCGCCCGGCGCCGCTTCGTCTGCGGGTTCACACGCGTGACGGCGCCCGTCGTGCGGGAACCGACCCAGACGCTGCCGGCGCCGTACGTGGCGCCGAAGGGGCTGCCGCTCACTGCGAGTCGCCAGACAATGCGTCCGGTCGCGGGATCGACGCGCACCAAGCGGTTGTCGATCCGGTCGGTCACCCACAGCGCGCCGCCTCCCGGTCGCACGAACGAAGCCGAGACGCCGACGTGCACCTGTGACGGCGCCGCCAGGAGCGCCGCGACGACCAGTAGAGTTACCACAACCTTGAACTACATTACCACAAGGTTGTTGTAGTGCCCGACGACACCTCGGAGACGATCCTGCTCGACCTCTTCCGGACGAACCAGGTCCGCGAGCGCCTGATCGCGGCGGCGCTGGACGGCCTCCAGCTCCCGCCGGAGGACTACCCGTTCTACGTGCTGATCGGCGCCGAGGGGCCGTGGACGCCGACAGCGCTCACCGCGCGGGTCGAGATGCCGCTCTCGACGGTGCTCTTCCGCGTGGGTAGGCTCGAACGGCGCGGTCACGCTGAGCGGGCGCCAAACCCGGACGACCGCCGCTCCTACCTCCTGCAGCTGACCGAGAGCGGCCGGGAGCTTCTGCGCCAGGCGCGGCCCCGGTTTCGTTCGTACGCGCTGTCGGTCGAGGAGGCGCTCGGTGCGCAAGAGGTGGACGGCCTTCGGCAGGGCCTGAACGCGCTCCGCTCGGCGATGGAGGGCGAGCTCACCCGCGAGTGATGAGCGCCACCGTCTCGATGTGCGGCGTGTGCGGGAACATGTCGACCGGCCGCGCCCGCTCCAGCTTGTAGCCCCACTCACGCTGGAGTTCCTTCACGTTCCCCGCGAGCGTCGTCGGATTGCACGAGACGTACACGATCCGCGGCGCCTCGAGCCTGGCAAGCCGCCGGAGCGCTTTGCCCGAGAGCCCGGCGCGCGGCGGGTCGACCACGGCGACGTCCGGCGGCCCGGCGCGATCCCGGAGCTCCTCCAGCGACGCGCCGACCTCGCCCGCGAAGAACGCCGCGTTCGCGATCCCGTTCAGCTCGGCGTTCTCGAGCGCGCACGCGATGGATTCCTCCGAGACCTCGACGCCCCAGACCGTCAGCGCATTCGAGGCGAGCGAAAGCCCGATCGTCCCGATCCCGCAGTAGAGGTCATACAACGTCTCCTCGCCGCGCAGGCCGGCGTACTCCCCCGCCAGCTCGTAGAGGCGCTCCGCCATCGCCGTGTTCGTCTGCAGGAACGCATTCGGTCGCACGCGGAACCGCAGGCCGCCCAGCTCCTCCTCGATCGCGTCCTCGCCCCAGAGCAGCGTCGTCGGCAGGTTCGTGACCTCGGCCGGCGAGTCGTTCACGGCCCAGTGGATCGAGCGCACCTCCGGGAAGCGACGCAGCACCTCGACGAATTCGTCGCGGTCGAAGCGCTCGCCCGGAGCGGTCACGAGCTGCACGAGCGCCTGGCCGGTATTGCGGCCTTCGCGGACCACCAAGTGGCGCAGGTACCCGGTGTGCTCGGCCTGGTCGTGGGCCTCGAGCCCCTCGCCACGGGCCCAGTCGCGCACGGCGTCGCGGACGGTGTTGCCGAGCTCCGAGCTGAGCCAGCATCGGTCGATCTCGAGCACCTCGTCCCAGCGTCCGGCTTTGTGGAACCCGAGCGCCGGGCCCGACGGCGTCGTCGTGAACGAGTATTCGAGCTTGTTGCGGTAGTGGAACTGCTCCACGGCCGGCACGATCGGCTCCAGCGGCGGCTCCGAGATCCCGCCGATCCGCCGCAATGCGTCCGCCACCTGCTCTTCCTTCGCCGCGACCTGCGCGTCGTAGGCCAGATCCTGGAACCGGCAGCCGCCACAGGCCGGGTAGTGCGCGCAAGGGGCGTCGACGCGCTGCGGCCCGGCCTCGAGGACTTCGACCGCCAGCGCCTCGGCGTGGTTCCGCTTCACCTTCGTCACACGCGCGCGCACGCGATCGCCGGGCAGGCCCCGCCGCACGAAGACGACGAAGCCGTTCATGCGCGCGACCCCGTTCCCGCCGTACGCGAGCGAGTCGATCGAGAGCTCGAGCTCCTGGTCCCGCGCAACCGGGGCAGCCATGCGCCTCAGGCTACGAGAAGGGCGGGTGCAGCGGGAGGATGAAGGGCGGGCGGGCCCGCTGCTTGAAGTTGAAGTCGCGGGCGAGGTTCCCCGCCTGCGGCATGTCTTCGCGCACCGTCGGCCGCGGGTCGGGCCGGCCGTCGGTCTTCGGGTCAAGCCGCGCGCCGCCGAGGAAGTCGTCCTCGACGAACTTCGCGTACGCATCGAAGCTCGCCGTCTGGTGGTCGATGAACCCGAGGCGGGCGAACGGCGAGATCACGAGCGCCGGCACGCGCAGCCCGAACCCGTTCCGGTCGACGCGTGGCGGCACGACGTGGTCGTAGAAGCCGCCCCAGTCGTCCCACGCGAGGAAGATCGCGGTCGAGCGCCAGTCGCGGCTGCGCATGACCGCGTTGATCACGTGCGTCACGAAGGCCTGCCCGTTCGTGACGAGGCTCGGCGGGTGCTCGCTCACATGGTTGCTCGGCGTCACCCACGAGACCGCCGGCAACGTCCCGAGCCGGGCGGCGGCGAAGAACTTCGAGATCGACGTGACGTTGCCGATTTGGTGGTCGTTGCGGACGGTGTCGAACCACGGCAGCGGATTCCAGATCCCCGGCGTCTTGGCCCGCTGGCGCTTCGCACGGCAGAACATCGCGCCGGTCTCGCAATCCGGCTCGGAACCGGCGAAGACGTAGTAGCGCCAGGACACGTGGCGCTTGTGAAGCAGGTAAGTCAGGTCGGTCCAGGCGTAGTCGGGCGCGATGCCTGTCGGGTTCTGCGGCTCGTGCGGCGGCGCGAGCGGATTCTCGAGCGCGTTGACGCAGCTCTTCGGCCCGCCATGACGACGGCACCGCGCCGACCACTCCGAGACCATGAACAGGTGAGCCGGCAGGCTCCAGGACGTGCTCGGCTCGAACATGTGATCCTCGAGCACGAAGAGGCGCGCGTAGGCCCAGTAGTTCGGGATCTCGCGCCGGTCGTGGTAGCCCATCACGTCCGGGTGTTGCGCCCCGAGCGAGCAGAGCGGCGTGTCCGAGCTTGCGACGCAGCTCGCGGTGAGCCCGCGCCTCGCCTGGCGCACGAAGCCGTCCATCTCGCCACCGTTGATGTCGCGCACCGCGTCCAGGTGCTCGTGCGGCCCGCCGGTGTTCCGCTTCTGGGTGTCGTGGTACGGCCGGAAGCACCTCCCCGTCTTCGGATCCGGTGAGCAGACGGTGAAGCGGCCGTTGCGGCGGGGGATCCCGTCGGCGCCCGGGTACGTGCCAAAGTAGGAGTCGAACGAGCGGTTCTCCTGCATCACGATCACGACGTGGCGGATCCTGTGGATGCCGGCCAGCGACGCGGCGTGAACGTGGACGGGCCCGTCTTGCACGTACGGGACCAGGCCTACGAGCGACACGACCCCCGCGACGAGCACGGTCAACAGGAGCCGCAGCCGCATTACCCGGAACCTACGCGGCGCCTGTTGAGATCAGGTGAAGCGCAGGTTGTGTCTCAGCGAATGCTCATCCGCACTGGTTTACGGCCGCTCATCGCAGACGGACGTGCTTCCGGCCATACCGGCAAAGCCGGTTTGGCCTCCAGCGCGTCCTGAAGACGGCGCCGCACGCGGCGCCTCAGCGAAGCGCGGTCACGTAGACCTTGCGCTCGCGCGGCCCGTCGAACTCGCAGAAGAAGATCCCCTGGTAGCGGCCGAGCGCGAGTCGACCCTCCGAGAGCGGCACGAGCACTTCCGGGCTCATCAGCGACGCGCGCATGTGCGACGGCGCGTTGGGCCCGTCGGCGTCGTCGTGGCGCCAACCCCACCCGTCCTCGACGATCTTCTCCATCGCGGCCTCGATGTCGTGGGCGAGGTCGGGGTCGATGTCCTCGTTGATCGTGACACCAGCGGTCGTGTGCGGGACGTAGACCAGCGCGGCTGCGGCGCCGTCGGCGCCGTTCAACGCTTCCCTCACCTGTGGCGTGATCTCGAGCAGCTGCGTGCGGCGCTCGGTCCGAATGCTGATCTCGCGCACCCCGGTATCCTATGGGCTGTGGAGTCGCCGACAACGCCGGAGCTCGACTCCTACCGCGCTGAAGCCGACCGCTTCATCGCGGAGCTCGACGAGGAGTACTACCTCCACTACGCGGGGCTGAAAGACCGTCTCGAGCTCGAGGAAATCTACGAGCGCCACGCCTCGCTGACCGAGCTCGAGCGCGTGCAGGCGATCGGCGCAGCCGTGAACGGCGATCCGGCCACGCGCGAGCTCTGGCGGTTCGGATGCGAGGGGTACTTCGGCTCGCTGACCCGGGAGCTCGCGGAGAAGGTCGCCGCTCTCGAGGCCGAGCTCGAGGTGACCGTCGACGGCGAGACGATTGGGTTCCGGATGCTGCGGCCGACGATCGCGAACGAGGCAGACCGCGACCGCCGCGAGCGCCTCGACCGGGCGATGTGGGAGGCGACCGAGGAGCACCTGAACCCGCTCTACCTCGAGGCGTTTGACATCGCGCGGGCCGAGCTGCCCAAGCTCGGTGTGTCGACGTACCTGGAGCTCTACAACGAGAAGTTCCGCTTCGATCTGGACGACCTCGCCGCGCAGTGTCGCGCCTTCCTCGACTCCACCGAGGAGCTCTACGAGCGCTCGTTCGACAAGGGGCTCCGCGAGGTGCTGGGGATCAGCCTCGACGAGGCGCAGCGCTGGGACATCAATCGCATGGTTCGGTCGCCACAGTGGGACGACCGCTTTCCGGGCGACCTGATGCTGCCGGCGCTCAAGGCGACGCTGAGCGACCTCGGGATCGACCTGGACAGCCAGGAGAACGTCCACCTCGATATCGAGCAGCGGCCGCAGAAGTCGCCGCGCGCGTTCTGCGCTCCGATCGAGGTCCCTGACAAGGTGATGCTCGTGATCCAGCCGATCGGCGGCGCCGACGACTGGCGCGCCTTCTTCCACGAGGCCGGGCACACCGAGCACTACGCGAACACCTCGCGCGACCTCTCGATGGAGGAGAAGCGGCTCGGCGACTCGGCGGTCACCGAGGGCTGGGCGATGCTGATGCAACACCTGATCGACGACCCGGCGTGGCTCACGCGCCGCCTCGACTTCCCACGGCCCGAGGACTACGCGGTGGAAGGGAAGCTCTGGCTGCTGTTCTTCGTGCGCCGCTACTCCGCGAAGCTCCTCTACGAGATGGAGTTCCACGGCAACGGCTCGATGGAGGAGATGCCGAAGCGCTACGTGGAGCTCCTCGGGGACGCGCTCAGGATCGAGCCGAGCCCCGCCAACTACCTCGCCGACATCGACGACGGCTTCTACGTGCACTCGTACCTGCGCTCGTGGGCGTTCGAGGCGCAGCTTCGCGACCATCTGCGGGAGCGGTTCGGGAACGAGTGGTTCGCATCGCGCGAGGCGGGCTCGCTGCTGCGCGAGTTGTGGTCCGAGGGGCAGAAGCCGACCGCCGACGAGCTGCTGCGCGAGGTCTCCGGTGCGAGCGTCGAGATGGAAGCGGTCGGCGACCGCGTCCGCGAAACCCTGAACTAAGTTCCTGTAGCTCCGTCTTGTGTAGCTGCATAAGCTTTATGCATGCGGACGCGGGTTCTGATCGCCGGCGCGGCCGGGCGCGACTTCCATAACTTCAACCTCGTCTACCGGGGCCGCGAGGAATTCGAGGTCGTCGGCTTCACGGCGACCCAGATCCCGAACATCGAAGGCCGCGTCTATCCAGCTGAGCTCGCGGGCGAGCTGTACCCCGAGGGGATTCCGATCAGCCCGGAGTCGGAGCTCGAGGAACTCGTTCGCAAGCACGAGGTCGACGAGGTCGTCTTCGCCTACTCCGACGTCACGCACGAGCACGTGATGCACATCGGCTCGCGCGCGAACGCGGCCGGCGCGTCGTTCCGGCTGATCTCGCCGCGCGAGACGATGCTGACCTCGTCGAAGCCGGTCGTCGCGGTCTGCGCGGTGCGCACGGGCTCCGGCAAGAGCCAGACGACGAGGCACATCGCCGCGCTGCTGCGGAAGTCCGGCAAGCGAGTCGCCGTTCTGCGGCACCCGATGCCGTACGGCGACCTGACCAAGCAGGCAGTCCAGCGGTTCGAGCGCTACGACGAGCTCGACGCCGCCGACGCGACGATCGAGGAGCGCGAGGAGTACGAGCCGCACCTCGCCGAGGGCAACCTCGTCTTCGCCGGGATCGACTACGCCGCAATCCTCGACGCGGCCGAGCAGGACGCGGACGTGATCCTCTGGGACGGCGGCAACAACGACACGCCGTTCATCAAGCCGAACGTGCACGTGGTCGTCGTCGACCCGCACCGGCCCGGGCACGAGCTGCGCTATCACCCGGGCGAGACCAACCTGCGCATGGCCGACGTGTGCGTCGTGAACAAGGTCGACAGCGCGCCGCAGGAAGGTGTCGACGCGGTGCTCGACTCGATCCGCCAGCACAACCCAGACGCGCGGATCGTGCTCGCGGCCTCGCCGTTCGTGGTCGAGGGAGACGTCGAGGAAATTGCGGGCAAGCGGGTACTTGCGATCGAGGACGGGCCGACGCTCACGCACGGGGAGATGACCTACGGCGCGGCGGTGCTCGCCGCGAAGGCGAACGGCGCCGCCGAGCTGATCGATCCGCGCGAGGCCGCGGTCGGCTCGATCGCGAAGACGTTCCAGGACTACCCGCACGTGGGCGCGCTCCTGCCGGCGATGGGCTACGGGCGGAAGCAGATGGACGACCTCCGCGCGACGATCGAGGCCTCGGGCGCCGAGCTCGTGCTGATCGGGACGCCGATCGACCTGCGCCGGCTGATCGAGTTCGACGTTCCCGCGCTTCGGGTGACGTACCGGCTGCAGGAGATTGGAGAGCCGACGCTCGAGTCGGTTCTCACCGAGGCCGGGCTCATCCAGCCGCCAGCGCTCGTGTGATCACAGTCGTCGCGCTCGGCGGCAACGCGCTGATGCGGCCGGGCGAGCGCGGGACGGCTGCCGAGCAGCGCGCGAACCTGCGCACGACGTGCGAGGCGCTCCGACCGCTGCTCGACCGCGAGCTCGTGATCACCCACGGGAACGGACCGCAGGTGGGCAACGAGCTGCTGCGCCAGGAACGCGCGGCCGACGAGGTGCCGGCCCTGCCGCTCTATCTCGCGGTTGCGCAGACGCAGGCCGAGATCGGCGCCCTCATTGAGTCGGAGCTCGTGCCGGTCGCCGGCCGGCCGGTTGCCTGCCTGCTGACGCACGTCGTCGTGGCCGAGGACGACCCGGCGTTTGCGGAGCCGACGAAGCCGGTCGGGCCGTTCTACGACGAGCCCCGAGCACGACAGCTCGAGAGCGAGCGCGGCTGGAACGTCGTCTACGACGCGGGCCGGGGCTGGCGCCGGGTGGTGCCCTCCCCCATGCCGCTCGAAGTCGTCGAGCTCGACGCGATCCGGGCCCTGCTCGCGTCGGGAGCGATCGCGATCGCCTGCGGAGGCGGCGGCATTCCCGTCGCGCGCCGCGACGGAAGGCTCGCCGGCGTCGACGCGGTGATCGACAAGGACCGCGCCTCGGAGGTGCTCGC
>JBKPNC010000133.1:0-25173 GCA_046732435.1 Actinomycetota bacterium | reverse complement strand
GTGCGCGGGCCGCTCGGCCTGGGCGCGTGGACGCACCGCGCGTGCGAGGAGACGCGGGTTCGCGTCTACCCGGACCTGCCCGGGGCGCGCCGGCTGGCTGCGAGCCTCCGCACCGGCCGCTTCCGCGAGGAGGGGCGCCGGACCCGCGGGCCGATCGGTCTCGGCACCGACTTCGAGACGCTGCGCGACTACTCGCCGGACGACGACATCCGCCAGGTGAACTGGCTCGCAACGGCCCGGCTCGGGCGGCCGATCTCGAACCAGTTCAGGCTGGAGCGCGATCGCGACGTCATCTGCATCGTCGACTGCGGCCGGCTCACGGCCGCGCCCATCGGGGACGCGACCCGGCTCGACATCGCCGTCGACGCGGCCGTCGCGGTCGCCGCGGCCGCGGAGGAGCTCGGCGACCGTTGCGGCGCCCTCGCCTTCGACGCGCAGCTCCGTCGTTCGGTGCCGCCCCGCCGACGCGGAGCCCGCGACGTCGTGGAAGCGCTCTACGACGTCGAGCCCGTCCCCGTGGACAGCGACTACGAGCGAGCCTTCCACGAGCTGACCCGGGCCAAGCGGGCATTCGCGCTCGTCCTCACCGACCTGATCGAGCCGACCGCGGCGCAGCCCCTCCTGGATGCCCTGCCGGTCCTGGCAGGGCACCACGCCGTCGCCGTCGCCAGCGTCGCCGATCCCGACCTGACCAGGCTGGCGGCGGCTCCGCGCCCCCAGGTTGCGCAGGACGTCTATCGAGCCGCTGTCGCGCTCGACGTCCTCGCCGCGCGAAACGCGGTCGTCGCCGAGCTGCGGCATGCCGGCGGCGACGTCGTCGAGGCCGAGCCGGCCCGCCTCGCGGCCGCTTGCGTCAGCGCGTACCTGCGGGCGAAGGCTCGCGCTCGGCTTTAGCTCCACGCCCAAGCCAGATCACGAGCATCCAGTAGAGCGCGCCGATCGCGGTGCCGACGGCGAGGTCGACGCCGAGCCCGGCCCCGGCGAGGCGGGCGCGGTTGCCCTCCACGATGCCGGCCGCGACGAGCCAGGGCGCCGTCCCGAGGGCGATCGCGACGGCCTTGCGCGCCTCGTGGCGTGCGGACTCGCCGCGCGTTCGATACCCCGGCGCGACGATCGCCCAGCCGAGCCTGAGCCCGGCCGCGCCGGCGACGAGGATGCAGGAGAGCTCGAGCACGCCGTGCCCCGTCACGAGCTCGAGGAAGGCGCGCCAGTTGCCGGCGCCGATCATCAGGCCGCCGTCGGCGCGGAGGATGATGCCGTTGAAGAGCAGGATCGCGCCGGTCAGCAGCCCTCCGGTTACGCCGCCCGCGAAGGCTACGAGCGTCACCTTGATGTTGTTCGTGAACACCGCCGTGGTGAACTCGGCCTGCTCGCCGGAGGTGAGGTCGGACCATGGGCGTTCGGACTGCGTCGCCGGGCGGAACTCCGCCGGGACGAGCCCGGCCGCGGCCGAGGGGCTCCCTAACGCCCAACCGCCGGCCAGTGCCGCCGATCCGAAGAGGAGCACGAACGCGACGAGCAGCGCAACCGGCTTCTCGGCGACGAGCCGCCAGTAGTCGCGCGTGAAGAACCGGATCGCCGACGAGCGCCGGGTCGGCGCGGCGTAGACGAGGCTCCGAGCCCGCGCGACAAGCTGTTCGAGCCGCTCGACGACGGGGTCGTGCGGAAAGAGGCGCCGCGCCCGGGCGAGATCGGCGGCGGTGGCGCGGTAGAGCGTCCCCAGCCGGAACACGCCCTCCGAGCCGAGCCGGTCCGGCCGGCGGCGTGCCCGCCGCACGAGGTCGTCCAACTCCTGCCACGATGGGTTGCGCTCGCTCAGAAACCGGTCGAGAGTCACGAGATGGGGACCTTCGAGTACGAGGACCGACTGACGATCCGGACGCCGGAGGGCGTCGAGCTCAACCTGACGCTAGCAGGGGTGGGATCGAGGTTCGTCGCCGCCGTCGTCGACGCGATCATCGAGACGATTCTCCTGATCGCGATCATCGTCCTCGCCGTCGAGACGAACGGCTTCGGGGCGGGCGGCGGCTGGGGCGCGGCGATCATGATCCTCCTGATCTTTGTCGTCTTCCTGGGCTACGACGTCGCCTTCGAGGTGCTCGCGTCCGGCCGGACGCCCGGCAAGCGCTGGAACGGCATCCGCGTCGTCCTCGACGGCGGGCAGCCGATCGGTTTTTTCGCGAGCGCGATCAGGAACCTCCTCCGGTTGATCGACTGGCTGCCGTCGCTCTACCTCGTCGGGGTCGTCTCCATCCTCGTCACCGGCAAGAACCAGCGGCTCGGTGACCTCGTCGCCGGCAGCGTGGTCGTGCGCGAGCGGCGCGTCCGGGCACCGGCACCGCCGGTCTTTGCCGGCGGCCCGTCGCCGGGTTTTCCGTCGGCGGGCTGGGATGTGAGCGCGATCACGGCGGAGGAGCTCGCCGCGGTGCGGCGGTTCCTCGAGCGGCGCACGGAGATCGCGAGCGATGCCCGCTACGAGCTCGCCTCGACGATGGAGGGACGCCTCCGGCCCAAGATCGCGGGCGCGCCCGACGACCTGCACGGGGAGCCGTTTCTCGAGCAGCTCGTCGTAGCCAAGTCGGGGCACCCGTACGCCGCCGGCTGACGTGTTAGCGTCGCGCCGTGCTTCGAGGCATCGTCGCCCTCGACCCGCACGACCTGAGGACGAGCGGCGCCGTCCTGCTCGGGGCCGCGGCCGTGCTTCCGCTGCTCCCCGGCCACGACGAGCTCGGCTGCCCGCTGCGCCGCCTCAGCGGCGTGCCCTGTCCGCTGTGCGGCATGACCACGAGCGTCGAAGCGACGGTGCGGCTGCACGTCGGACGCGCCCTCGAGGCGAATCCGGCCGGCGTCGCGGCAGTCGTGATCGCGCTGCTGCTGCTCATCGCCCGGCCGGCGCGCGTCCGTTTACCGGCCGCCTTACCGCCCGTGCTGCTCGCGGGTCTCTGGCTGTTCGAGCTGCACCGCTTCTCCGTCCTTCTCTGAGTAGGCGTCACGAAGGGAGTCCGATGAGTGAGTTCCCCGCTCCGCCGCCGCAGCCCCAGCCCGGCTACACGCCCCCGTCGCCGTACGGGGCGAGCGGCCCGAGCGGGCCGCGCGCGAGCTTCGGCCGCCGGCTCGTCGCCTGGCTGGTGGATGCCGTTCTGCTCGCCGTCGTCATCGGGTTGATCCAGGTGGCGACGAAGCGGGTCGTCGCCGACGTGATCGGCTTCGCGATCGGGCTCGTCTACTACAGCTATCTGGAGGGCAGCAACTCCGGTCAGACGATCGGGAAGCGGCTGCTCGGCATCCGGGTGATCGACTTCGGCACCGGCGGCCCGATCGGCTTCGGACGGGCCGTCATCCGGTACCTCGGCCGCATCGTGTCCGGGCTTGTCTGCTTCCTCGGCTACTTCTGGATGCTCTGGGACAAGGAGCGCCAGTGCTGGCACGACAAGTTCGCGAACGACGTCGTCGTGCCGGTCACGAGCTACCCGGTGGCCAGCTGGCCCAACTGACGACCGGCTGCAGAGCACGGATCGCCGGTGTCCAACTTCCTCCAGCACGTCGTCATCGGCCTTTCCAGCGGCGGCATCTACGCGAGCCTCGCGCTGGCGCTCGTGCTCGTCTACCGGGCCACGCGCGTCGTCAACTTCGCCCAGGGCGAGATGGCGATGTTCTCGACCTTCATCGCGTGGTCCCTGCTCGACCGTGGGCTCCCCTACTGGGGCGCGTTCTTTGCCACGCTGGCGATCGCGTTCGCCGGCGGCGTCGCGCTCGAGCGGGTCGTCATCCGCCCGCTGGAGGGCGGGCCGAGCCTCACGATCGTCATGGTGACCATCGGGCTCCTGATCGGGCTGAACGGCGCCGCCTTCTGGATCTGGGGAGGTGAGCCGAAGAGCTTCCCGAGCGCGTTCTCGACGCGAACCGTCGACGTCGGCGGCGTCGTCTTCTCGGTGCAGGACGCCGGGACGATCGCCGTCACGCTCGGCGCCGTCGTCCTCCTCTGGCTCTTCTTTCGGTATACGAAGCTCGGGCTCGCCATGCGGGCGTCCGCCGTCAATCCCGAGGAGAGCCGGCTGGTCGGCGTTCGCGTGGGCTGGATGCTCGCCTTCGGCTGGGGTCTCGCGGCGGTGCTCGGGGCAGTGTCGGGGATGCTGGCGGCGCCGAGCCTGTTCCTCGACCCGAACCTCATGCGGCCCGTGCTCATCTACGCCTTCGCGGCAGCCGTGCTCGGGGGCCTGGACAGCCCGGTCGGGGCCGTCGTCGGCGGGCTCCTGCTCGGCGTCGGGCTCGAGTTGCTCACGACCTACGTCGATGCCCTCGCCGGGCTGCAGCTGCCGGTCGCGCTCGCGATCATCGTCGCCGTGCTGATCGTCCGCCCGGCCGGCCTGCTCGGCAGGGCCGCCGTCTCGCGCGTGTGACCGGGTTCGCGCTTCGCGCTCTGCTCTTCGTCGGCGCATTCGGGCTCGCCGCGTTCCTGCCGACCTGGCTCAGCACGTTTCGCACGTACGAGTTCGCGTACGTCGGCATCTATTTCATCGCCATCCTCGGCCTCAACATCCTCACCGGCTATACGGGACAGATCTCGCTGGGCCAGGGGGCGTTCATGGCGCTCGGCGGGTACACGACCGCAATCCTTATGGCCGACCACGGCGTGAAGGACGTCTGGACGCTCCCGCTCGCCGGCCTCGCCGCCGGCGTGGCCGGGTACCTGTTCGGGATTCCCGCCCTCCGACTGCGCGGCCCCTATCTCGCGCTCGCGACGTTCGCGATCGCCGTCGCGCTTCCGACCCTGCTTCTCTACGACAAGCTCGACGGCGTGACGCACGGGGAGGAGGGGATCAACCTCTTCGGGATTCCCGAGTCGACGGCGTCGATCACCCCGCTCCGGGTCCTCGGACACGATCTGCCGTTCGAGAAGTGGATCTACTACCTGACCTGGACGATCGCCGCTGCGCTCTTCCTGGCCGCGTGGTTGCTCCTCCGCGGGCGGACGGGGCGCTCGTTCCGGGCCGTTCGTGACAGCGAGGTTGCGGCAGCGGTCTCCGGCGTCCACCCCGCCGCGTACAAGACGCTCGCGTTCGGGATCTCCGCCTTCTACGCGGGGGTCGCGGGAGGGCTCTATGCGATGGCGACGACGTTCGTCAACCCGGGCACGTTTCCAATCGCCCTGTCGCTGACGCTCATCGTCGGCGCCGTCGCCTCGGGCCTCGGCTCGCTCTGGGGACTGCTTGCGGGCGCGTTCCTCGTCGAATATCTGCCGACCCTCGCCGGCAAGGTCAGCAGTCAGCCCGGCGTTGCCTCGGTCGTGTACGGCGGCATCCTGATCGCGCTCGTCGTCGTATTGCCAGACGGGGCGGCCGGCGGGCTGCGCCGGCTGGCGCGACCGCTAACAAGCGGGCGACTTTCGCGGTCGTAGTATTGGGGTCATGAAGCGGGTCTTCCTTGTCGGCATGCTGCCGCTCGCCGTGGTGGCCGGGGTTGCTGCGCTCGCCGCCGGCGGCGGCGCAGCGCCGTCCTCCGATCCCGGCGTATCGAGCAGCCAGGTGGTGATCGGAGGGACGGCTCCGCTGACGGGCGAGGCGGCCGCGGCCGGGCTGACCGCGTCCGGCGCCAACGCGTATTTCCAGTGGGTGAACGCCCACGGCGGGGTCAAGGGCCGGAAGATCCGCTACAAGATCGTCGACGACGGCTACGACCCTGCGAAGACCGTCCAGGGGACGCGCCAGCTGGTCGTCCAGGATCACGTGTTCGCCCTCTTCAACAGCGTCGGCACGGCGCAGAACATCGCCGTTCGTCCGTATCTGAACCAGGTCAAGGTGCCGCAGCTCTTCGTCGCGAGCGGCTGGAGCGGCTGGGGCCGCGACTACCGGAAGTATCCGTTCACGATGGGCTTCATTCCCACGTACTCGGCCGAGGGGAAGATCTACGCGCGCCATATCCTCGCGACGCGGAAGAACGCGAAGATCGCCGTGCTCTACCAGAGTGACGAGTACGGCCGCGAGGTGCTCTCCGGGCTTCGTGCCGGGCTCGGCAAGCGCTCACGGCAGATCGTGGCGGCCAGGGGGTACGACCCGAACGAGCCGAGCGTCCAGTCCGAGGTGGCATCGCTTCGCTCCTCGAACGCGAACACGCTGATGATCTTCGCCTTCGGCACCCGGGCGATCCAGGCGTTCGTCACGGTCAAGAAGCTCGGCTGGAAGCCCCAGATCTATGTCAACGCCGTCTCGGCGGCGACGACGACGATGAGGATCGCGTCGTCGACGGGTCAGACCGAGGGCGCGCTCAGCATCGGGTTCTTCAAGGACCCGGCCGACCCGCGGTGGGCGAAGGACAAGGGCTACCGACTCTATCGCTCGATTATGAAGCGGTTCCTTCCCGGCAAGACGGTGTCGAACGGCTACTACATGGCTGGGATGGCCGCCGCGTACGCGATGACGCAGGCGCTCCGGAGCGCGGGCCGCAACCTCACGCGCGGCGGGCTGATGCGAGCCGTCACCCGGCTCAACCTGAAGGATCCGTTCACGCTCCCGGGCATCCGGGTGAAGACGACGCCGACCGATCGGTTCCCGATCCAGCAGGCGCAGCTGGAGCGCTGGCACACGGGCCGCTGGCACCCGTTCGGCAAGCTGCTCGCCGCTCGCTGAGTCGGCGGGCTGCGGGGACCCGTCCGCCACGCGAGGTCGTCGCGTAAGCTCCGGCCCGATGCAGCCCGCGTGGTCAGACGCGCTCGACGCGGCGCTCGCGGGCGAGGGGCCGGGCGACGCGGAGGCTCGCGCGCTCGTGGCCGCCCCGGTCGAAGAGCTCTGCGCCGTCGCGCGCGAGCTGCGCGAGCGTGGCCACGGGGCCTTGATCACGTACTCGCCGAAGGTGTTCATCCCGCTCACGAAGCTGTGCCGCGATGTCTGTCACTACTGCACGTTCGCCCGGCCGCCGCGCCGCGGTCAGCGGGCGTACCTGACCGGCGACGAGGTGCTCGCGATCGCCCGCGCCGGGGCCGCTGCGGGTTGCCACGAGGCGCTGTTCACCCTGGGGGACAAACCGGAGCGTCGGTACCGGGCGGCCCGCGAGGAGCTCGCCGCCCTCGGGTGCGAGTCGACGCTCGAGTACCTCGCCGGCTCGGCCGGGCTCGTCCTGGAGGAGACCGGGCTGCTCCCGCACCTCAACCCGGGCGTGATGACCGCCGGCGACCTGCGGGCACTCCGGCCGGTCAGCGCGTCGATGGGCCTGATGCTCGAGACGACGTCGGAGCGGCTGTCGAGGCGGGGTGGGCCGCACTTCGGCTCCCCCGACAAGCTCCCGGCCCGCCGGCTGGAGACGCTCGCGGCCGCCGGCCGCGAGGCGGTGCCCTTCACGAGCGGGATCCTGATCGGCATCGGCGAGACCCGTGTCGAGCGCATCGAGTCGCTACTCGCGATCCGCGCTGTCGGAGCCCGCTTCGGCCATGTCCAGGAGGTGATCGTCCAGAACTTCCGGGCCAAGCCCGGGACGCGCATGGCCGACGCCGCCGAGCCCTCGCTCGACGAGCTGCTGTGGACGGCCGCTGCGGCTCGCGTGGTGCTCGGCGCGGCCTGGAGCATCCAGGCGCCGCCGAACCTCAGCTACGACGGCTTTCCGCGCCTGCTCGATGCCGGCATCGACGACTGGGGCGGCGTCTCGCCGGTCACCATCGACCATGTCAACCCGGAGGCACCCTGGCCGGAGGTGGAGCGCCTCCGGCGCGCGACGGAGGCGCGAGGCTTCACGCTCGCGCCGCGCCTGCCGATCTACCCGCGCTACGCGACGGCGCTCGACCGGTGGGCCGATCCTGCGATCGCGCCATTCGTGCTCCGCCGCATGGACGGCGACGGGCTCGCGCGAGAGGGCGACTGGATCGCCGGCGCATCGCGCGAAACTGGTCGCGCGGTCGCGGGAGGCGGTGGGGCCGGCGGCGCGGGCGGGGTCGTCCGTGTCGGTCGGTTCCAGGCCGTGCCCGCCGCAGCCGCGGAGATGCGTGTCACGACGCTCGCCGGCGGCGCCGCAGACGAGCGGGCTCCGTCGGCGGCAGTCCCGGCCGGACCCCCCAACGCCCGACCCCCAAACGCCCGCCCCCCCACCCGATGGGAGGGGACCGAGGGGCCTATCCACCCGCCACCCGCGGTCACGGTAGCGCAGAAGGACGCACGACACCGTGCCGGATCCGTGCCAAAAGCGTCACGACCCGTCGCTGCCGCCCTCGCGAAGGTCGAGGAGGGGATCGAGCTCGGCGAGGACGACCTCGTCGAGCTCTTCCGCGCCCGCGGCCGCGACGTCGAAGCCGTCACACGCGCAGCCGACCGCCTCCGCCGTGAGGTCTGCGGGGGCGAGGTCACGTACGTCGTCACGCGGAACATCAACTACACGAACGTCTGCTACTTCCGGTGCGGCTTCTGCGCCTTCTCGAAAGGACGGCTGGCCGCAAACCTGCGCGGACGGCCGTATCTCGTGCCGCTCGACGAGATCGTTCGCCGCTGCCGCGAAGCCTGGGACCGCGGTGCCGTCGAGGTCTGCCTCCAGGGGGGTATCCACCCCGGGTTCACCGGCGACTTCTACGTCGATCTCTGCGAGACGATCAGACGGGAGCTCCCCGACCTCCACATCCATGCCTTCTCGGCGCTCGAGGTCTGGCAGGGAGCGGCGACCCTCGGCCTGCCGCTGCGCACGTACCTGGAGCGGCTGCGCGACGCAGGCCTCGCCTCGCTACCCGGCACGGCGGCCGAGATTCTCGACGACGACGTGCGGCGCATCATCTGCCCGGACAAGGTGACGACGCAGCAGTGGCTCCGTGTGCACGAAACGGCGCACGACGTGGGGCTGCGCTCGAACGTGACGATGATGTTCGGTCATGTGGACGGCGCCCGAAACTGGGCGCGCCACCTCGTCCGGGCGCGCG
This sequence comes from Actinomycetota bacterium, assembly GCA_046732435.1. Lineage (GTDB taxonomy): Bacteria > Actinomycetota > Thermoleophilia > Gaiellales > Gaiellaceae > JALZFG01. The sequence continues at coordinate 16,283 of JBKPNC010000133.1, read as the reverse complement.
AGCAGCAGCGTCGCAGCGGCGGCTTCACCGAATTCGTCCCGCTCCCGTTCGTCCACATGGAGGCGCCCATCTACCTCCAAGGTCGTGCCCGGCCCGGCCCGACCCTGCGCGAGGTCCTCCTCGTCCACGCGGTCGGCAGGCTGGCACTGCACCCCGTGATCACGAATGTGCAGGCCTCGTGGGTGAAGGTCGGCCTCGAGGGGGCGCAGCTGTTGCTCGAGGCGGGCTGCAACGACCTCACCGGCACGCTCATGAACGAGTCGATCTCACGAGCGGCCGGCGCGGCGTACGGACAGGAGATGCCGCCGGAGCGGCTCGAAGCGGCGATCCGTGCGATCGGGAGAACGCCGCGGCAGCGGACGACCTTCTACGGCACGCCTGACCGGGAGCGGACGAGACGGTCATTCGACGCCTCGCCCCTCGCCGAGCCGCGAAACCCGAGCGTGAACGACGCCGGCCTTCGCCGTCCCCGCACGCTCGTTCGTCCCGGGATCGCGGCCGCCGGGTGACCCGCCGGCGGGAAGGCTGCTAGAGTTTGATGCGGATGGGACGGCTTCTCGGGTAGACCAGGGAGGCAACGCGGCCTCGCCGCGGCAGCTTCCCACGGCCTCTCTCCCGAGAGGCTTTTTCGTTTTCGGAGGCGTGTGTGATGGAGCGGTACGAGCCACAGAAGATCGAGGCGAGGTGGCAGCAGATCTGGGCTGACGAACGGGCGTTCCACGTGCCGAACCCGGCTCCGGGCGAGAAGACGGATCGGCACTGGTACCAGCTGGAGATGCTCCCGTACCCGTCCGGGACGCTGCATATGGGACACGTCCTCAACTACACGATGGGCGATGTCCTGACCCACTTTCGCCGTCGCAGCGGATGGACGGTGCTGCGGCCGATGGGATTCGACTCGTTCGGCCTTCCGGCGGAGAACGCCGCCATCAGGGAGGGCGGTCATCCCCGAGAGATCACCGAGCGGAACATCGAGGGGATCCGCCATCAGATGCGGCGGCTGGGCTGGGCGATCGACTTCGATCGCGAGGTATCGGCGCACGAGCCGAGTTATTACCGCTGGACGCAATGGCTCTTCCTCAAGTTCTTCGAGCGCGGTCTCGCCTATCGGCGTGCAGCGCCGGTCAACTGGTGTCCGCACGACCAGACGGTGGTCGCGAACGAGTACGTCGTCAACGGGCGGTGCGACCGCTGCGGGACCCCCGTGGAGGCGCGCAATCTCGAGCAGTGGTTCTTCAAGATCACCGCGTACGCCGACGAGCTGCTGGAGTACGACCTGCCGCCGGGCGGCAGCTGGCCCGAGCGAACGAAGACGATTCAGCGAAACTGGATCGGGCGGAGCGAGGGCGCGGACGTGCTGTTCCGCGTGGACGAGCTCGACGTCGACATCCCCGTCTTCACGACCCGTGCCGACACGCTCTTCGGTGCGACGTTCTTCGTGCTCGCGCCGGAGCATCCGCTGGTCGAGCAGCTGGTCGACGGTACGCCGCATGAGCGCGAGGTGCTCGATTACGTGCGGCAGACGGCGGCGCACAGCGCGGCCGAGCGAGAAACGAAGGAGAAGGACGGCGTCTTTACGGGACGCTTCGCCACCAACCCCGTCAACGGCGAGCGGATCCCGATCTGGGTCGCGCAGTACGTCCTGATGGAGTACGGCACCGGGGCGATCATGGGCGTCCCGGCCCACGACGAGCGCGATTACGAGTTCGCGCAGCGCTTCGATCTGCCGGTGCGGCCGGTCGTCGCGCCGCGCAACGGCGAGCCGCCGGCCGCCGGCGCGTTCTCCGCGCACACCCAGGACGAGATGGCCGTGAACTCGGGCCAGTTCAGCGGCCTGACCGCCCCCGAGGCGGCGGCGGCGATCGTCGAATGGCTCGGGGAGCGCGGGGAGGGCGCCCCTGCGGTCTCGTTCCGCCTTCGCGACTGGAGCATGTCGCGCCAGCGCTACTGGGGCTGTCCGATTCCGATCATCTACTGCGACGACTGCGGCATGGTCCCTGTGCCCGAGGACGAGCTCCCCGTTCTCTTGCCCGTGGTCGACGACTACCGGCCGAAGGGCGTACCACCGCTCGCGTCCAACGAGGAGTGGCTGCACGTGCCCTGCCCGCGCTGCGGCAAGCCGGGGACGCGCGAAGCGGACACGATGGACACGTTCGTCGACTCGTCCTGGTACTTCCTGCGCTACGTCGATCCCCGCAACGACGAGGCGCCCTTCGATCGGCGCCTGGTCGATTACTGGTGCCCGGTCTCGCAGTACATCGGCGGCATCGACCACGCCACCGGCCACCTGCTGTACTCGCGCTTCTTCGTCAAGGTCATGAACGAGATGGGCCTGGTCGGGTTTCGCGAGCCGTTCGCGCGCCTGTTCCACCAGGGCTGGCTGCAGATGGGCGGCTCGAAGATGTCCAAGTCCAGAGGGAACGTCGTCGGGCCGGACGCGTTGGCGGACGAGTACGGCGCCGACGCCGTCCGCCTCTATCTGTTGTTCATGGGCCCGGCCGACCAGGACATGGAGTGGACGGACAGCGGGATCGAAGGCATCGGGCGGTTCCTGCGCCGGCTGTGGCGGGTGGTGCACGAGGTCGCCGAGCAGGCGCCGCACGGCGACCCCGGCGACGGCCCGCTCGTCGGCAAGGCGCACCTGACGATCACCAAGGTCACTGACGACATCGAGCGACGCTTCCAGTTCCACACACCGATCTCGGCGGTGATGGAGCTGCTCAACGTACTGGCGGACGACGTCTCGGCGCCGGGAGCACGCTTCGCGGCCGAGACGGCAGTTTCGCTCATCCAGCCGTACGCTCCGCACGTCACAGAGGAGCTGTGGGAGCGCCTCGGCCACGAGCGGCTGTGGGAGCACCCCTGGCCCGCGGCGGATCCTGCGCTGCTCGAGCGCGACACGTTCGAGCTCGTCATCCAGGTCAACGGGAAGGTCCGCGACCGGATGGAGGTCGCGGCCGGACTCAGCGAGGACGAGCTGGTCGAGCGGGCGAAGGCCTCGCCCCGCGTGAAGGCATACCTCGACGGGCGTGAGATCAAGCAGGCGATCGTCGTGCCGCGGCGGCTCGTCAACCTCGTCGCCGCGTAGTCGTCGTCAGACAATCGTCACACATCCGACACACTGCCGCGCACTGTTGGTTGTCACAATTGGCAACGGATGTCTCGACTCCCGATTACCCGCAAGCAGGCGATCGCACTCGCGGCCGTGCTGGTGCTCGTCCTCTTCCTGTTCGGCCGGCAGCTCGGCCAGCGCTCGACGTCAGCCTCCCCCGCCGTCCAGCCCTTACCGGCGGACGCTGCGCCGCCCGTCTCCGCGCAGTCGAAGCCTAAGCCCAGCACCGAGCTCGTCGTCCAGGTTGTCGGCGCGGTTCGGCGTCCGGGGCTCTACCGGCTTCCAGCCGGGTCCCGTGTCGCGGATGCTGTCAGGCGCGCCGGCGGTGCGAGCCGCCGGGCCGACACGGAGCTGATCAACCTCGCGGCTCCGCTTGCCGACGGCGTCCAGGTGCTCGTCCCGCGCAGGGGAGCCGGCGGTGTGGCCGGTGGCCCGTCCGGGGCGGCAGCGGCAAGCGGCCAGCCTGCAGGTCCGGTTCACCTGAACTCGGCGACCCTCGAGGACCTCGAGGAGCTGCCGGGTGTCGGTCCGGTCACTGCTCAGAAGATCCTCGACTACCGGCAACAGCATGGTCCGTTCACTTCCGTCGACGAGCTCGACGCGGTGCCGGGCATCGGCCCCGCGCACATGGCGCAGCTCCGCGACCTCGTGGCGCCGTGACGGTCGACGAGCTGACCGCTCGGGCGAGTCGGTGGGCCCCCCACCTGCTGCTCGGATCCGTCTGCCTCGGACTTGCCGCGGCGCTCGCTGTTCCGGCGCTCCCGCTGGCCTGGCTGGCCGCGCCGGCGCTCGCCGTGCTGGCGGCGTTCGACGAAGGCGGCCGTCGGCTCGTTCTGCTCACGGTCGCGCTTGCGATCGGCGGGTGGGCCTGGGGGAGCGTTCGGCTCGCGGTGCTCGACCGCAGCCAGCTTGCTCCGCGCGTGGGCGACGTCGACCACGCGCTCGTTGCCGTGACCGGCCCGCCCCGCCGTGGCCGCTTCGACATGCGCGCGCCTGCGGACGTCAGGCGCTGGGCCGGCCGGCCGGTGCACGAGCCGGTGCTGCTCGAGCTGCCGCCGGAGCGATCGCCTCCTCCCCAAGGCGCGCTGCTGGACGTGCTCGCGGAGGTGAAGCTCCCGCGAGGCCCGCAGCAACCCGGCGGGTTCGACGAGCGGCGTTGGCTGCAGCGACAGGGCATCCACGTCGTGCTCCGTGGTCTGCACGCCCGTCTCGTCGGGCACCGCGGCGGCTTCTGGGGTGTCGCAGACCGGCTCCGCGCGTGGCTGGCGCACTCCCTGGCACCAGGCGTTACCGGCGAGCGGCACGCCGTGCTCGAGGGCGTCGTCCTGGGCGCCGACGAGGGCCTGTCGGACGAGCTGCGCGATGACTTTCGCGCTTCCGGGCTCTACCACCTCCTTGCCGTCTCGGGGCAGAACGTGACGTTCATCTCGCTCGGCATCCTCGGCCTCGCCTGGTTGCTCACCATCCCGCGCTGGCTCGGCGAGCTGGCGGTGCTCGGCTCGGTCGCGGCCTACGTGCTCTCGGTCGGCTTGCAACCGTCCGTCGTGCGGGCCGGGGTGGCGGGGGCGCTCGCGTCGCTGGCGTGGCTCGCCGCACGGCCACGCGACCGCTGGTACTTCCTGCTCGGGGGCGCAGTGGCGCTGCTGGCTTGGAATCCGTACAGCGTGCTCGACCCGGGGTTCGAGCTGTCGTTTACGGCGGTTGCCGCGATCTTCCTCGCGGTGCCCCGCATCGAGGCTTTCCTCGCTGGGTATCCGGTCCCGGCGCGGCTCGCCACGATGCTCGCCGTCTCGGCGGCGTGCAGCCTGGCAACGGCGCCGGTCCTGCTGATCCAGTTCGGCACGGTTCCCCTCTATTCGGTGCCCGCGAACGTGTTCGCGGAGCCGGTGGTCGGCCCGCTGCTCGGGATCGGGCTCGTGACCGCCATCGTCGGGACGGTGCTTCCACCGGCGGCACTCGGGCTCGCGTGGATCAACGGTTGGCTCGCCGCGTACCTCGCGGCGTGCGCCCGGGTCGCCGGCCGGCTGCCCGGAGCCCGGGTCTCGTCGTTCCATGCCGTCCTGCCGCTTGCGTGCGGAGCGCTGTTCCTGCTCGCGATCGTGCGCCTGCGCCCGCCGCGCCTTCCCAAGGCGCTTGCGCTCGTCGGCGCTGTCCTGACCGTGATCCTGCTCTGGCATCTCCGCCCGCAGAAGGCCTTGGCCTCGACGCCTGCCCCGGTGGCCACGCTCACGAGGAGAGCCGGTCCGGAGCATGTGGCCACTATGCTCGCGAGGGATGTCGGACGCGCAACCGCTGGAACCCGTCTACCTGTTGACCGGCAGCGATCGTCCAAAGATCGGTCGCGCGCTCGAGCGCCTCCGGCTGCGCTTCGACGACGAGGCCGTGCAGCCTTTGTCCGCGAATGAGGCCGCGGGCGACGACGCGGTCGCCTCGTGCAACGCCCTCGGACTGTTCGGTGGCGCCGGCCGCCTCGTCGTCGTCGAGGACGTCGACGTCTGGAAGGCCGACGACGCGGCAGCAGTCGCCGCCTACCTCGTCGATCCGGCGCCCGGCTGCGTTCTCGCCCTCGTCGGGCAGAGCGTGCGCAAGGACTCACCGCTCGCGAAGGCGTGCGCGAAGCACGGGACGGTGCTCGCGTTCGACGTGTCGAAGCGAGATCTCCCGCGCTGGGTCGGCGAGCAGTTCACCCTGCTCGGCGCCGATGCGGGCGGCAACGCCTGCCGCGCCCTCATCGAGGTCGTCGGCGACGACCTGATCGCGCTCGCCGGGGAGGTCGAGAAACTCGCCGTCTGGGCCGGCGGGCAGCCGATCGACGACGAGGCGGTCGAGCTGCTGGCCGCACCGCACGCCGACGCGCCACTGTTCGCGATCACCGATTCGTGGGGCGGGCGCGACGGTCCGGCGCTCGTCGCGGCGTGCGAGATTGCCCTCGAGCGCTCGCCAGACACGCCCTCGTCGACGATCCCGCGCCTCGTCGGGAACCTGACCCGCCACGTCGGCCGCGTCGCCAAGGCCCAGCGGCTCGCGGAGCAGGGCGTTCGCCCTGCGGACGCCACGAAGGAGCTCGGTGATGCCCGTCGTCCCGTCCATCGGTTCGTCGCCGAGAAGGCGTTTGCGCACGCGCGGAACTACTCCCGGGAGGAGCTCGAAGACGTACTCGTCCGACTCGCCGACCTCGACCGTGCGCTCAAAGGCGGCAGCCGCTTGCCGGGACGCCTCGAGCTCGAGCGCGCGCTGGTCGAGCTGACCTAGCCCGTCTACGCGGAGGAGGCGCTGCCGGCGAGCCGCGCCGCCTGGGCCTTCTTCCGTGCAGCCGCGTTCCGGTGCAGCGCGCCGTGCGACGCGGCCTTGTCGATCCAGCGAACGAGCTCCCGGTGGTCGGCTGCGATCGTGTCGGCGTCGCCGTCCTCGACCGCCGCCTCGAGGCGCCGCGTCAGCGTCTTCACCGTCGAGCGGTAGCGCAGGTTCTCGAGCCGCTCCCGCGCGGCCCGGCGCACACGGCGTTCTTGTTGCTTGATGTTCGGCATATCTCAGAGAAGCGCCCGCAATCGCGGGCACTCCGATGGTAACAGAGGCACGGCCGGCCCTATCCCGCCCGCGGTTGCAGTCGCACGAACCGAGTACCGTCCGGAACCCGTGCCCCGCGCCACCGGTACCGCCGAACCGCCTTCCTATACTCGCTCGGTGGAGCGCCGACGGCGACTCGCGTGGTCGACCGCCGTCTTCTCTCTCGCGACCGGCCTCTCGCGGATCGCGGGCCTCGTCCGGGAAATCGTCGCCAGACGGTACTTCGGCGTCGAGGGCCGCATCAATGCCTTCACCGTCGCATTCCAGCTCCCGAATATCATCCGCGCCCTCGTCGCCGACGCCGCGTTTTCCGGCGCGTTCGTGCCGGTCTTCAGCGAGCTGCTCGAGAAGGGGGAGCGGGCCCGCGCCTGGCGGGTCGCCTCCACGCTCTTCTGGCTGCTGCTCCTGGGACTCGGCGGCCTGACCGCGTTGCTCGTCCTGCTGGCGCCGCTGCTGATCGCGCCGTTCGGCCTCCCCGCCGGTTACGACAGCCTCGCCGTCACCCTCGCCCGCATCCTGTTTCCGATCATCGTCCTGCTCGGGATCTTCGGCTTGATCGTCGGGATCCTCAACAGCTACGAGCACTTCTCCGTCCCGGCGCTGACGCCTGTCTTCTGGAACCTTGCGATCATCGTCGGACTCGTCGTCGGCGTGCCGCGCGCCAGCTCTCCGGATACGAAGCTCTACGTGTACGCGGGCTCGATCCTCGTCGGCACGGTGATTCAGGTGCTGCTGCCGGTCCCGTGGCTCCGCGGCCTGGACGGTCGCCTCCACGCCGTGCTCGACTGGCGCGACCCGGCGGTGAAGCAGGTGTTCGTGCTGATGCTGCCCGTATCGCTCGGGCTCGGGCTGATCAACATCAACGCGCTGATCGACACGCTCTTCGCGTCTCGCCTCATCGACCCGAAGCTCTCGCCGAGCGCGATCGACGCCGCATTCCGTATCTACATGCTGCCGCAGGGGATGTTCTCCGTCGCCGTCGCCACGGTCCTGTTCCCGGCGCTCTCACGACTCGCCGCACGCGGCGATCTCGGCGGCTTCCGCGGAACCGTCAACCTCGGGCTTCGGCAGATTGCCTTCCTGCTCGTTCCGGCCAGCGCGGTCTCGGCCGTGCTCGCCGAGCCGATCGTGCGGCTGCTCTACCAGCGAGGCGCGTTCACGCCTGACCAGACGCCGGTGGTCGCCGCCGCGCTGGCCGCGTTCTCGCTGGGACTGACCTTCAACGGCGCCATGCTGATGCTCAACCGCGGGTTCTTCAGCCTGCAGTCGCCGTGGACGCCCACTGCCGTGGCGCTCGGGAACCTCGCGCTCAACGCGGCGCTCGACGCGCTGTTCTTCTCCTTCGGCACCTGGGGGATCCCGCTCTCGACGTCGCTCGTGAACATCGCGGGCACTGCGGCGCTCCTTGCGCTGCTCCGGCCTCGGCTCGGCGGCCTCGATTTGGCGAGAACGGCCGACTCGGTCGTGCGGATCGTCGGAGCCTCAGCGGTCGCCGCCGGCGCCGCGTTCGGAGTCTGGTACGCGCTCGACGCGGCCTTCGGACGTGGTTTGGCCGCCCAGGTTGTCGCGGTCGCCGCGGCCATCGCCGCCGCTGTGAGCGCCTACCTCGTTTCCTGCCGTTTGCTGGGGGTTCGCGAGCTCGAGGCGCTACTATCGTTGCGAGCCCGCCTGCCGCGGGCCTGATTTCTGATGGACCAGAACAAGATCCGCAACTTCTCGATCATCGCGCACATCGACCACGGGAAGTCGACGCTCGCCGATCGGATCCTCGAGCTGACCGAGGCCCTCTCCGGCCGGGAGATGCGCGACCAGGTACTCGACTCGATGGAGCTGGAGCGCGAGCGCGGCATCACGATCAAGGCGCAGGCCGTGCGCGTGAACTGGAACGGTCACCAGCTCAACCTGATCGACACGCCCGGCCACGTCGACTTCACCTACGAGGTGGCGCGCTCGCTCCAGGCGTGCGAGGGCGCGATTCTCCTCGTCGACGCCGCGCAGGGGATCGAGGCGCAGACGGTTGCCAACGCCTACCTCGCGATCGACGCCGATCTGGAGATCGTGCCTGTCGTCAACAAGATCGACCTCCCGCAAGCAGACGCCGACGGTACGGCGGCCGAGGTCGCGGAGCTCGTCGGCGGGGATCCGGGACAGGTGCTTCGCGTCTCCGCGAAGACCGGCGCCGGCGTCGCCGACGTCCTGGACGCGGTTGTCCAACACGTCCCTCCGCCCGCCGGCGATTCCTCGGCACCGGCCCGCGCGCTCGTGTTCGACTCGTCGTACGACCAGTACCGCGGCGTCGTGGCGTTCGTCCGCGTCGTGGACGGATCGTTCGGCCGGCGGGAGCGCCTGCTCGCAATCGGCTCAGGCACGCGGTTCGAGGCCGAGGAGCTCGGATTCTTCTCTCCGACGCTGCAGCCGATGGAGCGGCTCGAGGCCGGCGAGGTCGGCTACGTGATCACGGGGCTCAAGGACGTCCGCCGTCTGAGGGTCGGCGACACGCTCACCGCCGACGCAGAGCCGGCAACCGGTCCGCTGCCCGGCTACCGCGAGGTGAAGCCGATGGTGTTCGCCGGCCTCTTCCCGACGGATTCGGACGACTATCCGGAGCTCCGGGACGCGCTCGACCGACTGAAGCTCAACGATGCCGCGCTGCAGTTCGAGCCGGAGACATCGCAGGCGCTCGGGTTCGGCTTTCGGTGCGGTTTTCTCGGCCTGCTGCACATGGAGATCGTCCGGGAGCGACTCGAGCGCGAGTTCGACCTCGACCTGCTCGTCACCGCTCCGAACGTCGCGTACCGCGCCCGTCCGCGCGACGGCGACTGGATCGAGGTGCACAGCCCGACCGAGATGCCGGCGGACGTCGAGGAGGTTCAGGAGCCGTACGTGAAGGCGACCGTGATCGTGCCGAAGGAGTACGTCGGCGCCGTCATGGAACTCAACAACGAGCGGCGCGGCCGCTTCGACCACCTCGAGTACCTCTCGCCGCAGCGCGTGCTCCTGTCGTACGAACTCCCGCTCGGCGAGATCGTGCTCGACTACCACGACCAGCTGAAGTCGCGGAGCAGGGGCTACGCGAGCCTCGATTACGACATCATCGGCTTCCGCGGCGGCAACCTCGTCCGCGTCGACATCCTCCTCGCCGGCGAGCCCGTCGACGCGCTGTCGCTCATCGTTCACCGCGACGCCGCCGCTGCGCGAGGCAGGCAGCTCGTGGAGCGCCTCCGCGAGGAGATCCCGCGCCAGTTCTTCGACGTTCCGGTTCAGGCGGCGATCGGCTCGCGCGTGATCGCGCGGGAGACGATCAAGGCCAAGCGCAAGGACGTGCTGGCGAAGTGCTACGGCGGCGACATCACCCGGAAGCGGAAGCTGCTCGAGAAGCAGAAGGCGGGCAAGCGACGCATGAAGCAGCTCGGCTCCGTCGAGGTGCCCCAGGAGGCGTTCCTCGCCGTGCTCGACCTCGACAGCGGCCGGTGAGCGGCCCGGTCCGGCACCTCTACGTCCACCTGCCGTTCTGCGTCCACCGCTGCGGCTACTGCGACTTCGTCACGCTCGTCGGCCGTCCAGAGCAGCACGGCGGCTACGTGGAGGCGCTGCTTGCGGAGCTCGAGCTCGAGCGCGGGCACGTCGGAGAGTCGCTCGAGACGATCTTCGTCGGGGGCGGAACGCCGACGTTCACCAGACCGGCGGCGCTTGCGCACCTGCTCCGGAGCCTGCCGCCGGCCGACGAGGTGACGGTGGAGGCGAATCCGGAGTCTGTCGGCTGCGCGACCGCGGAGCTCCTTCGTGCGGGGGGTGTGACCCGCGTCTCGATCGGTGCCCAGAGCTTTCGTCCGCACCTGCTGGACGTGCTGGAGCGGCGGGCCGGCCCGGACGACGTCCGGCGCGCGGTCTACGCTTTGCGTGATGCCAGTTTTGACAACATCTCGCTTGACCTTCTCTACGGCATCCCGGGCCAGACCGCCGCCGACCTCCGTCGCGACCTGGACGAGGCGCTCGCGCTCGAGCCCGAGCACCTGTCGTGCTACGAGCTCGAGGCCAAGCCCGGGACGCGATTCACCCACACATACGGAGACGAGCTGGCGAGGCAGTCCGAAGCGATGGAGTCGTACTTCGAGCTCGTCGTCGAGACCCTGAGGCGGGCCGGCTACCGGTGGTACGAGACCGCGAACTTCTGCCGTGAACCGGAGGCAGTCGGCGGGCGTGACCTCCGCGCGCGGCACAACCTCGCGTACTGGCGAGGCCGGGACTACCTCGGCATCGGCATCGGAGCCGTGTCCACGCGGGGGGCAATGCGTTACCGGAACACGCCGCGGCTGACCGCCTATCTCTCGGCCCTCGCCGAGGGACGTCGACCACCTCGCCAGGAGGAGCGACTCGATGACGACACGCGGCTGCGTGAGCTGCTCATGCTCGGGTTGCGACTCGACGAGCCGGTCGAGCTGGGTGCCGTGGACGCGGCGCTCGATCGCGCCGCCCTCGAGCGGCTCGAGCGTCAGCGCCTGGTCGCGACCGAACGGCGGGCCGGCGCCGAGTGGCTGTCGCTGACCCCGCGCGGCCGCTTCCTCGGAGGTGGCGTCACGGCGGCGCTGCTCGCCGAGTGGGCGTCCGAACGGGCCGCAGAGCCGCCCGGAAACGCCGCTAAACTCCTGCAAATGAGGCCTTCCCTCATCGATCTGACGCCGAGAAAGCGGGAGATCCTACGCCGCGTCGTCGAGGAGTACGTCCTCACGGGTCAGCCGGTCGGGTCCAAGCACCTCGTCGAGCGTGGCGGTCTCGGCGTCTCGCCCTCGACGGTCCGCAGCGAGCTCGCCGAGCTCGAGCACTGGGGACTCCTCTCGCATCCGCACACGTCCGCCGGGCGTGTGCCGACGGAGCGTGGCTACCGCCTGTACGCGGCGGAACTGCTCGAGCGCCTCGAGCCGCGGCCGACCGCGCTCTCGCTCGAGCTCGGCCGCCAGTCGAGCGAGCTGGAGCCGGCGCTTCAGGCCGCGACCGAGCGATTGTCGGAGCTGACCCGCCTGCTCGCGCTCGTCTCGGGTCCGCCGCTCGAGGCGACGACGCTGCGCCACGTCGAGGTGCTTCTCCTCCAGCCGCGCGTGGTCATGGTGGTGGTGATCACGGCCACCGGGGTGGTCAGCAAGCGGGCGTTCTCGTTCGACGAGGCGGTCGACTCAGGCCTCGCCAACTGGGCGAAGGAGTACCTGAACGAACGCGTCGCCGGTCTGCGGATCGGCACGCATGCCCTGCGCCGGCGCCTCGCAGATCCGGAGCTCTCGGCGCGTGAGCGCGAGTTCCTCGCCGTCCTTCAGCCGGCCTTCACCGACCTGCTCGTGAACGAGCAACGGCTGTTCGTCGGCGGGGCGGCTGGCCTTCTCGACGATGTCCGCACAGAAGAGCTTGCCGCCTACCGGCGCCTGCTCGAGGTGCTGGAGGAACGGGCGCTTCTGCTGGCGCTGCTCCGTGAGGCCGTCGACCGGGAACGGCCGTTCATTCGCGTCGGGCACGAGCTCGAGCTGCCGGCGGTCGAGGACGCCGCCCTCGTGGGAGCGGCATACGGGACGATCGACCGCGCGCTCGGTGCGGTGACGCTGCTCGGCCCTGCGCGCATGGACTACGAAAAGGCCATCCGCACCGTTCGCGCGGTCGCCCAGGAGCTCTCGCGCGTGGCGGAAGACGTCTACGCGGAGCCGTAGCGCTCCCACGGCTGCGAGGCGAATGGGGGCGAGTCCACGGGAGCTCGGAGCTACGCTTGAGCGACGATGGCGACGACCGAACGCGACTACTACGAGCTGCTCGGAGTCCCGCGAACGGCGGACGACAAGGAGATCAAGCGCGCGTTCCGGCAGAAGGCCCGCGAGCTGCATCCAGATGTCTCGGAAGCGCAGGACGCGGAGACGCAGTTCCGCGAGGTGGTAGAGGCCTACGAGGTGCTCTCCAAGCCCGAGACGCGAGACCTCTACGACCGCTTCGGTCACGCGGGGCTCCGCGGGGGTGGATACCGGCCGACCCCGTTCGACGTCGGCAGTCTCTCCGACCTCTTCTCGGCGTTCTTCGGCGATGATCTCTTCGGCGTCGGCAGGCCGCGGCGACAGCGCGGCGCGGACATCGGCGCGGAGGTGGAGATCGACCTCGTCGAGGCGGCTCGAGGAACCACCCGGGACGTCCGCTACGCCGTCGCCGTTGGCTGCGCGACATGTGGGGGAACCGGCCTCGCGCCGGGAACGCAGCCGACCACGTGCCCGACGTGCTCGGGCGCCGGGCGCCTGAGTCACGTGCAGGACAGCCCGTTCGGCCAGTTCATCCGCTCGCAGACATGCTCGACCTGCAGCGGCACCGGACACATCGTCGAGCATCCCTGCGAGTCTTGCCGCGGCGCCGGGCGAGCGGTGGAGGAGCAGACCCTCGAGGTGGAGATTCCGCCCGGCATCCACGACGGCCAGCGCATCCGTATCTCGGGTGAGGGGCACGCCGGTACGCTCGGCGGCCGCGCCGGCGACATCTACGTCCACATCCACGTGAAGCCCGATCCGCGCTTCGCCAGAGAAGGGAACGACATCGTGTCGAGGCTCGACCTGACGATGACCCAGGCGGCGCTCGGCGCGACCGTCACGGTCGCCACGCTCGACGGCGACGTCGAGCTGGAGGTGCCGCCGGGGACACAGCCGGGGGAGACCCGGACACTCCGCGGGCGGGGCATGCCGGTCCTGCAAGGGTTCGGCCGCGGCAACCACCGCATCCTCGTCAACGTCCGTGTCCCCCGCCGCTTGACCGACGGGCAGCGCGCCTTGCTCGAGTCGTTCGACGGCAGCCTCGACAGCGACGCCTACCGGGACGACGAGGGCTTCTTCGACCGGCTGAAGAGCGCGTTCCGCTGACGCCGCTGCGCCGCGTCGCCGTCAGCGTCCCGGCCGCGGAGGCAGAGCAGGCGCGAGCGGCGATGCTCGAGCTCTTTCCCGGTGGCTTCGAGGAAGTAGCGGACGGCGACGCGGTCGAGCTCGCGGCCTACACGGACGCCGACGGTGCGAAGCGGCTCTGGCGGGCCTTCGGCGACGTGTCCGCATCAGACGTGTCTGCCGACTGGGCCCGGCGGTGGCAGCGGTTCCACCGGCCGACTCGGGTCGGCCCGCTGTGGATCGGGCCTCCGTGGGAGGAGGCGCCGGTCGACGCCGTCGCGATCGTGATCGACCCCGGGCGGGCGTTTGGCACCGGCGCGCACGAGACGACGCGCCTCTGCCTCGAGCTCCTGCTGCGCGCTGAGCGCGGGTCGCTGCTCGACGTGGGCAGCGGCTCCGGCGTGCTCGCGATCGCGGCGGCGAAGCTGGGGTTCGCACCGGTCTACGCAATCGATCACGACGAGCCGGCGGTGCAGGCGACACGCTCGAATGCTGCGGCGAACGACGTCGCCGTCGAGGCCGTTCTCGCGGATGCGCTCGAGGAGGCGCTTCCGGCGACCGACGTCGCAGTGGCAAACCTCTCGCTGACAGCGGTCGAACGGCTGGTCGCACGGTTGGCCGTGCGCACGATCGTGACGTCGGGCTACCTCGCCGCCGAGCGGCCGACGCTGCCGCGCTACCGAGTCGCCGAGCGCCGCGTCGCGGGCAACTGGGCGGCGGAACTCTGCATCAGAGCGCGTTAGAGTTCGGCCGCTGTGGCGACGTTTTCCGTGCAGTTCCTCGGGTGCAAGGTGTCGCACGCCGATGCTCAGGCGCTACGCGAGCGACTGTTTCACGACGGGCACGATCAGGGCGGCGACCACGCCGACGTCGCTGTCGTCAATACCTGTTGCGTGACGCACGAGGCCCTGCGGAAGTCGCGGCACGCGGCGTCGCGCGCAGCACGATCGCACGCGCGCGTCTTCGTCACCGGCTGCGGCGCCCGGCTTCCCGGGGACGCGTTCGCCGGTCTGCCCGCAAACGTCGTCGTCGTCGGGCGCCCGAGCGAGGAGACGCCGGCGGTCGTCGCCGACGCTGTCGGCCCGATCGGATGTGTGCGGGCGGACATCGGACTCGACCGGGTCCGCGCGTTCGTGAAAGTGCAGGACGGGTGCAGCTTCTCGTGCAACTTCTGCGTCATCCCGCTCGTCCGGGGGCGGTCACGAAGCCGGCGGGCCTCCGCGGTGCTCCGGGAGATCCGCAAGCGCGTCGCCCAGGGCCATCGCGAGATCGTGCTGACGGGGATCAACCTCGGCTGCTTCCGTGACCGCGAGGAGGGCTACGACCTGCCCCGCCTCGTGCGCGAAGCGGGCTCGATTCCAGATCTCCGGCGGCTCCGTCTCTCCTCGATCGAGGTGAACCACCTGTCGGAGGAGCTGGTCGCGGCGCTCCGCGAGACGCCGACGGCGTGCCCGCATCTGCACGTCCCGTTGCAGTCGGGTGACGACGCGGTTCTCCGTGCGATGGCGCGCCGCTACACGGCCCGGACGTATCTGAACCGGATCGAGCGCGCGGAGGGCTTCAACCTGACCACCGACGTGATCGTGGGGTTCCCGGGCGAGGACGAGCGCGCCTTCCGGCGCACGCTCGACGTCGTCGCGGCGGCCGGCGTCACGAAAGTGCATGTCTTTCCCTACTCGCCGCGCCCGGGAACGGTGACAGCAGCGTCCGACAACGTCCCGCGTGCGACCAAGCGGGAGCGGAGCGCTCGCCTTCGGGCGGCGTCCGCAGAAGCGTGCCGAGCGCACTGGCGGGCGAAGGTGGGTCACAACGACGTTGTCCTCGTCGACCGCCCCGGTCGTGGTTACGGGGAGGATTACTCCCCCTGGCTGGTGAACGGCAGCATCGGCGACCTCGTTCGCGTGCGCGGTCGAGCGGTCACCGAGGAAGGGATCCTCGCTGCCTGAGACGTCGATTCGCAACCGGCGAGCGGCGGGACTCCGGGCATGACCCTGATCGTCCGCATCGAGGAGGAGCTCAAGCAGGCAATGCGCGCCGGCGATACGTCGCGCCGCGACGCGCTGCGGCTGATCCTCAACTCGCTGCGAGGGGCGAGCAAGGAGCTGCGCCGGGATCTCCAGGAGGCGGAGGAGTTGCAGGTGCTCCAGCGCGAACGGAAGCGGCGGATCGAGGCGGCAGAGGCGTTTCGTAGCGGCGGGCGCGAGGAGCAGGCGCAGCGAGAGGAGCAGGAGCTCGCAGTGCTCGAGGAGTTCATGCCGGCGCCGCTGTCCGAGGACGAGCTGGAGGAGATCGTCGACGACGTCATCGCCGAAGTCGGCGCAACGTCCATCGGCGATCTCGGTCGCGTGATGGCGGACGTCATGCCGCAGGTCGCGGGCCGCGCCGACGGTGCGATGGTCAGCCAGCTCGTGCGCGAGAAGCTCGCGTAGCGCCGGAGCGGTTTCGGCTCGGCGCGGGTCGGCGGGCCGGCGCCGTCGCGCCGGCGCGGTCATGCTGACCGCCCACCCCCTGGCCACCCCACCCTGGGAGGGGGAAGCGCTCAACCCGCCACCCACCACGACCATACCGCCGTCCGCTACACGGATGTGTGCCGATGTTGTCAAAATAGGCGCGCGACGGCGGTCGACCAACGCGCAGGCGCGCCGGAGGCATTGGCCCGGCGAGGCCGCTGGCGCCGGGGCAAAGAGCGCCTACACTGGTCGGCGTGGAGG
>JBKPNC010000132.1:0-17852 GCA_046732435.1 Actinomycetota bacterium | reverse complement strand
CCGCGATCCGGCGGGCGAGCTGGAGGTTGACCGCGAGGGCGACCAGGTGCTGCTGGGGGCCGTCGTGCAGTTCGCGCTCGATCCGGCGGCGGTCGGCATCGGCCGCCAGCACGAGCCGCCTGCGCGACGTGCGCAGCGAATCGACTTCGGAGCGCAACCGATCGAGCGACTCCTGGGTTTCGTGCTGAGGGTTCTCCAGCGCACGGCCTCCTGGCTCGACGACGTGGGAAGTTCTCCGTCATCGCACGGTCGGCGACGTGTCTGCTGGCGGGGCTTCTCAACTCGTGTGGCCCCCTCTTTGGCCCCACAACCCGTTCCCATAGTCCTCGTAACAGCGAACTGTGCAATTAGCAGGTAAGACGGCAGTGGGCCGCGCAGGACTCGAACCTGCAACCTTGGGATTAAGAGTCCCCTGCTCTGCCAGTTGAGCTAGCGGCCCGGGACGCGGCGCCCTCGGCGTCCGCGTGTAGCGCGATCCGTACTGTAGCGGCCGATGAAGGTCCTCTCGGTCGTCGGCAACCGGCCGCAGTTCGTCAAATCCGCGCCGCTCTCGGTCGCCCTGCGCGAGCGCGGGATCGACGAGGTGCTGCTCCACACCGGCCAGCACTACGACCCCGAGCTCTCGCAGGTCTTCTTCGAGGAGCTCGGCGTGCTCGAGCCCTCGTACCACCTCGAGGTGGCCGACCTGCCGCGTGACGAGATGCTCACGAGGATGCAGCCCGGCATCGCCGGGGCGATCGCAAGCGAGCGGCCCGAATGGGTGCTCGTCTTCGGGGACACGAACTCGACGCTCGCGGGAGCGCGCGCCGCCGGCGCCACCGACGTCCCACTCGCGCACGTCGAGGCCGGCATGCGCAGCGGGGACTGGTCGATGCCGGAGGAACACAACCGGGTCGAGACCGACCGGCTCTCGCAGCTCCTGCTCTGCTCGGACGAGCGCGCGGCCCGGACGCTCGCCGGCGAGGGCGTCTCCGGCACCGCCGAGGTCGTCGGGGACGTCATGGCCGACGCCTGCTTTCGACTGGCGCCGATCGCGCGCGAGCGCTCGCGGCTCCTCGCCGACCTGGCGCTCCAACCGGGCGCGTATTTCGCTCTAACCGTGCACCGCGAGGCGAACGTCGCGCCGCCGCGGCTCACGCACATCCTGGCCGCGCTCGACGAGCTGGAAGAGCCGGTCGTCTTCCCGGCGCACCCGCGAACTGCCGGCGCCATCCGCACTCACCGCCTCCCGGTTCCGGACAACGTCAGGCTGCTGCCGCCGCTCGGCTACCTCGACTTCGCGGCGCTCGCATCACAGGCCCGCGTGATCGTCACCGACTCGGGAGGCCTGCAGAAGGAGGCGTACTGGTACGGCGTTCCCTGCGTGACGCTTCGACCTTCGACCGAATGGGTCGACACGCTGGAGGTCGGCGCGAATGTCCTCGTCGACGCCGATCCGGCCAGGATTGTCGAGGCCGTCGCAACAGCTGCGATGCCGTCCGACCTTCCTCCGCTCTACGGCGACGGCCGTGCCGCGGACCGCATCGCTGATGCCCTCGCTAGGCTTGCGCCGCGATGATCCGCATCGGTCTCACGGGGCTCGGCTACTGGGGCCCGAACCTGGCCCGCAACTTCGACGACCTCGCCGAACTGCGCTGGCTCTGCGATCTGTCGCCCGAGCAGCGTGACCGCTACGCCCGGCGGTTTCCGGCGGCGCGCCTGACCGCCGACTTCGACGAGTTGCTCGCCGACAGGGAGCTGGACGCGGTCGTGATCGCGACGCCCGTGGTGACGCACTTCGAGCTAACCAAGCGCGCGCTGCTCGCCGGAAAGCACGTCTTCGTGGAGAAGCCGCCGGCGGTCTCGGGCGCGGAGGCAGACGAGCTCGTCTCGCTCGCCGAGGAGCGCGACCTGGCTCTGCTTCCCGGCCACCTGCTGCTCTACCACCCGGGCATCCGGAAGCTGAAGGAGATCGTCGACTCGGGCGCCCTCGGCGAGGTGCTCTATCTCTACGGGAACCGGCAGAACCTCGGCCAGATCCGCAAGGACGAGAACGCGCTCTGGTCGCTCGGCGTCCACGACCTCTCGGTCATCCTGCACCTGATCGGCGAGGAGCCTTCGCAGGTCTGGGCGCGCGGGGAGTCGTTCCTGAACCCCGGCGTCGAGGACGTCGTCTTCTGCTACCTGCGGTTCCCGTCGGGCGCGATCGCGCACATGCACCTGTCGTGGCTCGATCCACACAAGATGCGGAAGATGACCGTCGTCGGGCGGGAGCGCATGGCAGTGTTCGACGACATGGAGCTCGAGCGCAAGTTGACCGTGTACGAGAAGGCGCCCGAACAGCCGGCCGAGACGTACGGGGAGTGGCGGACGCGGACGGGCGACATCCACAGCCCCAAGATCCCGAACGACGAGCCGCTCCGGCTCGAGGTTCAGCACTTCATCGCGCTCGTCGAAGGTGCCGGCGATCGGTTCGAAGCGGCGCGTGCCGGCGCGACCGTCGTGCGGACGCTCGAGGCGCTGCAGGAGTCGCTCGTGAAGGAAGAGCAGGCGCTGGCGTCCGGCGAAGCGTGAGCCGCTACAGCGGCGGCTTGGGCTTGCGTCCGGCCGTCTTCGAGATCGAGAGCGAATAGGCGCCCGAACCGGGCGCCGTGATGCGGACCTCGAGGTAGTACCGGCCCCGCTTCCGCACGCGATAAGCGGCGATCCGCTGCCGGCTGCCGGGCGAGGTCGACCGCGCAGCAAGCTTCCTCGCGTTCCCGACCGGGCCGAACACGGTCCGCGTGCCCGGCTTCCAGAGCAGCAGGCCCACCGACGAGCGCGCAGGACCCTTGAGGGTGGCGCGAAACCGCTGTCCGCGACGGAGCTTGATGCGGTAGACGTCGCTCTGGTCGTCCCAGAAGTCGAGGGTTGCCGTCAGCGTGCCGCGACGCCACTTCAGCGGCCAGGCAGCACCGCCGGCGTTGTCGTTCGACTCGTAGTGATCCGGCCGCGGCAGTGCCCCGGCAAGGACTCGACCGACCGCCGCGGTGACGGAGAGCCTCCCCCACCCGGTGAGCCGGTCACGACCGCCCGAGCACGCGTGGCAGCCCGTAACGGGTGCCATGTCCTGGGCGGAGCGCTCGATCGCGCTCTCGGCCTGGTCGGGGGTGAGCCCAGGCTTGACCGCGAAGAGCAGTGCAGCAGCGCCAGCGACAAGCGGTGCCGCGAACGACGTGCCCGCGGCGTGGCGGAACTCGGACGGCCCGCAGTCCGAGTAGCCGACGTTCGCGCAACTCGCCTTCGTTCCCTGCAGGTTGCGCGGCACCGTCGAGTAGATGTCGTCGCCGGGTGCAGTGACGTCGTTGTAGATCATGTCGCGGTTCGAAAACTCCGGCACCGTCCCGTCCCGGGAGATGGCGCTCACGCCGAGAACATGCGGAAGCGCGGCGGGATAACCCGCGAAGTTCCAGGGGGAGTGCGGCGCCTGATCGCTGTTGCCGACCGCAGCGACGACGAGTGCGCCGCGGCGGCGGGCATAGGCCACGGCGCTCGCCTCGAGCGGTGAATAGGTGTCCTGCTGCAGCTTGAATGGATCGCGAACGCCGGCGAGGCTCAGATTAATCACCTTCGCGCCGCGGTCCGCCGCCCAACGAATCGCGCGGGCCTCGGCGTCGAGCGGGATGGAGCCGTCGGAACGCGCGATCTTGGCGATCAGCAACTGTGCCGGGAACGCGATTCCCGAGATACCGACGTTGTTCCCCGTCGCCGCCGCAATCTCGCCGGCGACGAACGTCCCGTGTCCGCGGCGATCCTCGTACGGCGAGCCTCCGATGAATGTTCGCGCGCCGACGATCCGTCCCCTGAACTCGGGGTGGCCGGCGACAATGCCGGAGTCGAGAACGGCGACGGTCGGGCCGGCGAGTGACGGGAGATCGGGCCAGGCGTCGAACGCCTGGATCTGATCGAGATACCACTGCCGGTTAAAGAGCGGGTCGTTGGGGACGAAGGCGAGCCGGCGCGCGACCTTCGGCGTGTCGAGCCGCTCGACGTACGTGACGCCCGGGAAGCTCCGCAGCTCCTGTGCGCTTGCGCCGTCGACGAACAGCGCGCGGAGTTCGGCATCGCCGCTTGTCACGGTCGAGGCTGGATCGGCGTCGATCTCGCCGGCGAGGGCCGTCAGGGACGTCCCCTGCGCGACTCCGACGGCGTACCGACCGGCCTCCGCCGCCGGGGGCACGACCAACGCGAGCGCGACGGCGGCGAGGAGCGCCGGTCTCACGCTTTCAACCGTATCGCGTCGCTGACCCCGCCCGTGAACCCGCTGTGAGCGCCGACCCGCGCGCGATACGTCCCCGGAGCGAGGTCGAGCGCGGCATCGAAGCGCCCCGAGGCGTCCGTCCGCGTCGTGCCGGCCGAGTCCCACCTCCCGCCGCTCTGCCGCTCGATCTGGACGCGCGCGTTGGCGAATGCGGGACGGACGGAGCCGACGAGCTCACCGGGCGCGCCGCTCTCGAGGACGACACGAGGCGCGACCGTCACGCGGACGGCGCCGCTCGCCGCCTTCCCGGCCGCGACACGGTACTCGAGCATGCGCTTCGGCTTGACACGGACCTTGAACGTGCCGTCCGCCGCCGGCTGCAGGGTGGCCGCGCGAGCCCAGCCTTTCCCCGGCACCCGCTGCTGGAGGACCGGGTGGCTGACGCCGCGCGCAACCCCGACCAGGTCGATTCCGACCCCGTAGGTCGCCGGCTCGACCGGCCGCGTGAGCGAGAGGACGCCGAGCCGGAACCAGGTCGAGCGAAGGCCCATCGTCGTTCGCACCGCCGGGCCCGTTATCGCGACCTTTCGGCTGCCCAGCCGCAGCTGCAACGACTTCACGCGCTTGGACGGGTTGAGGACCGTGCGCGCATCGACGACGCGGCCGGCGACGCCGAGCTTCCGCGCGAGCGCCGTCCCCGAGTAGACGTACGGGCCCCAGCTGTGCTCCGGGCAGACGTTGTCGTACGGGTCGCTGACAGACACGAGGTACGGGACCGGCGAGGAGCCGAGCCACACGTCCTGGACGGACGCCGTCCGACCGCCCGAGCTCGCGAAGTAGTACGCGGTGATCACCTTGCCCTTGTAGGTCACGACCCGGCCGGCGGTGGCGTCGACGGCCGCGTCCGTCGCCGCCGACTCGACCGACGCACCGCCGTACGACTGGCTGCGGATGTCGGGATAGAGATCGAAGTCGCCGCCGGAGCGCTTCACGGCGAGCGCATATGTCCGCGCGGCGACTGCCTGCGCCTTCAGCGCCTCGGCCGGGCCGCTGCTGCCGATCTCGATCGGAACGACACCGTAGACGTACTGCTCGAGCGGCACCGAATTGATCGCGCGAAGCTTCCCGCCGCTGACCTTGATCACGAGCTGGCCCCGGTACGGCTTCCCGTCGAGCGCCAGCAGGGAGCGACCGGGGACGAACGTGACCGGGCCCGGGAGCGCGCGGGCCGGCTTGCCCGCCTCCACCTTGACCTTGAGGGCCGTTGTGAGCTCGACACTCGTGGTCGTGAGCGGATACGTCTTGCCTTTCGCGTCCTTGACCCTGAACGCGCTCTTCGAGGAGATCCGGACCGACTGCCTGCCGTCAGAGATCAACACGCGCACGCGGATCTCCGGCGCCGTCGAGATCTGCGTGCCCTGGTAGTAGTGGCGGAGGATCTGGCCGTAGCTCCAACCGTGCTTGCCGTAGCCGATCGCGCCACACTGGCTGAACCCGACGCCGTGGCCCCAGCCCCGGCCGGTGAGGACGAACGTCGCCCCGGATGTGGCCTGGGTCGCAGGCGGAGCGCTCGGCGACGCGGCCGCCACCGCGACCGCGAACATCGGCGCGACCAGCGCGGTGAGGAGGAGCGGCCGCATGTGCGGCCCCTCAGGGTAGCGACGCCCGGGACGTCATCAAAGCGGCCGCGACCCGCGAAGACTTGCCGGCTACGCCGAGACCCGGCTCCCGACCAGCTCCCTGAACGCCGGCTCGTCGCGGATCGGATCGAAGTCCGAATCGCCGCGAGCGAGCTCGCGGGCATCCGCAGACAGGTCGATCACTTGCCGCAGATGCTCGATCGCGTCGGCCGTGCGACCCGCAAGGCTCTCGCAGCACGCCACGTTGTACAAGAGCGCCGGGTACTGCGGATGCGCCTCGTACAGCGCGCGACCCCGATCCGCGGCCTCGGCGTACTCGCCGGACTGGTAGAGCTCGTTCAGCTGGCCCCAGAGCTCCCAGCCGACCGGTTCGTAGGCCTTCCCAGGCGTCGCCCCGAGCGCCAGGATCGAGGTCTCGGCCTCTTGCGCGAACGCGGTCCGCTTCACGCCGGGCCGGGCGAAGACGAGCGTTCCCGCAGGGGCATCCAGGCGCTCGCCGTCCAGCTCGAACGCCGCGCGCCCGCGCATCACGACGTAGAGCTCCTCGTCTTCGCCCGACTCGTCGTGCTCGTTGATGATGCGATCGCCGGCGGCGTGGCCTGTCCACGCGTTGACGCCGAAGGCCGTGATGCCGAAGTGGTGCCGCACAGGCCGCACAAGGCAGTCGCGGTTCGGAATCTCTTCGATCTGATCGAGTTGCGCAACGGCGTAGGTCAAGGGGCTCCTCCTTCGGTCGAAGTCATGACATCCCTCACTACCATGCCCGGCATGCGACTTCTCGTCACCGGCGCAGGCGGGTTCATCGGTACCAACTTCGTCCACCGCTGGCTCGAGCGGCATCCGGAAGACCACGTCGTGGCCTTCGACCTGCTCACGTACGCGGGCAATCGTGCCAACCTCGAGGCCCTCGAGGACGAGATCGTCTTCGTCCAGGGCGACATCTGCGACGGCGACCTGGTGCTGAGTCTCCTGCGTGACGAAGGCGTCGACACGATCGTCAACTTCGCGGCTGAGTCGCACAACAGCCTCGCCGTGCTCGACCCGGGCCGTTTCTTCCGGACGAACGTGCTCGGTACCCAGATCCTTGCCGAGGCGGCACGCCGGGCCGGCGTCGGGCGCTTCCATCACGTCTCGACGTGCGAGGTGTACGGCGACCTCGCGCTCGACTCGGGCGAGTCGTTCACAGAGGAGTCGCCGTACCGGCCGCGCACGCCCTACAACGCCTCGAAGGCAGGGGCCGACCACGTCGTGCGCGCCTACCACGAGACCTACGGGCTCCCGGCGACGATCTCGAACTGCTGCAACAACTACGGGCCGTACCAGTTCCCGGAGAAGGTGATCCCGCTCTTCACGACGAACGCGCTAGACGATCTCCCGCTACCGCTGTACGCCTCGACCGAGCACCGGCGAGAGTGGCTCCACGTCGACGATCACGTCCGCGGCATCGAGCTCGTGCTGACCGCCGGACGCGTCGGCGAGACGTACAACCTCGGCTCGGGCGTCGAGGCCTCGATCGAGCAGATCGCCGACGCCGTGCTCGACCTCACCGGCCGCGACAACCGCCTGAAGACGATCGTGCCCGACCGTCCCGGACACGACCGCCGGTACCTGCTCGACTCGTCGAAGGCGCGTCGCGAGCTCGGCTGGGAGCCGGAGCACGAGTTCGGCACAGGCCTCGAGGCTACGGTCGCCTGGTACGAGGAGAACCGGGCCTGGTGGGAGCCGCTCAAGGGCCGCGCGCCGATCGAGGAGACCGCCTGGCGCACGAGCTGAGAGCCTCACGGCAGCGGTTGCCAGGCCGCACGGCGCCAGGCGCCTGACGCGGCTGCCGGACGAGTCGACGCGCACGAGTGGCTTCCTACTCACGAAGTCGCGACAGGCAAGATCGCAGCCCTTCGCGCCAGTGCGGCAGCCGCGGTGCGCCGGGACGTTCGCTGCGCAGCACCGAGTAGGCCGGCCGCGGCGCGGGACGAGAGAGCTCGGCGGTCGAGATCCGACGAACGCGGCACCGAACGCCCGCCTCCTCGAACACCGCCTCGGCAAAGTCGGCCCACGAGCACTCCCCTTCGGCGGCGACGTGCCAGACGCCGCGGGGCAGCTCGAGAAGCGTCCGCGTCGCCGCCGCGAGGTGTCCGACGAAGGTGGGCGAGCCGCGCTGGTCGTCGACGACGGCGACCTCGTCCTGCCGGCTGCCGACGTCGAGCATCGTGCGGACGAAGTTCCGGCCGGTCCAGCCGAAAAGCCAGGAGCTGCGCACGATCCAGCCGTCGCGAACCTCGCGCTCGCCCTCGCGCTTCGTCAGCCCGTACACGGAAAGAGGCCGAGGCTCGTCCGACTCGACGTACGGCGTGCGCTTCCGCCCGTCGAAGACGTAGTCGGTCGAGAAGTAGACGATCGGCGCGCCGAGGCGGACGATATTCCTCGTGCCGAGGACGTTGACCGCCTCCGCGCCGCGGGGATCGGCCTCCGCGCCGTCCACGTCCGTCCACGCCGCGGCGTGGAGCACGAGCTCCGGCCGGTAGTCGAGCGTCGAGCTCCTGACGTCGAACGCCTCTCGGTCGCGCGCGTCGGCGTCGGGAAAGACCTCCCGCAGCGCGGCCCCGAGCTGGCCGCCGGCGCCCGTGATCAGGATGCGAGTCTCGCGTCCCGCTCCGACAGGATCGGCGATCGGGTCCTCCAGAGATCACGGACGCGCGGGTCGTTCCAGGCGATCCCGTGCTCGTCGGGATCGGACGCGTCGTATTCCTCGGTGACGTGGTAGCAAAGCAGCACGTCGGTCAGCGCCTCGTAGCCGTGTGCGTGGTGGCCCGGAACGTAGAGCGCGACCGGGTTCTCGTCGCCGATGTCCTCCGCGTGCGCCTCCCCGCTCGCGCGGTCGAGCACGACCACCCTCGCGGTGCCGCGTACGCAGACGAACAGGTCGTCCTGCCCCCGCTCGTGGTAGTGCAGGCCCCTGACGACGCCCTCCCGGGAGAAGACGAGGTTCGTCTGGCGAGTCGGCTTGGGAAGCCGGCTGTCACGGCGAACCTCGAGGAACCAGCCACGCTCGTCCTCCGCGGCCTCCAGCGGAATCCGGAGCAGCCCCGCGATCACCCTCGGTTCGCTCCGTGCCGGCGGACGAAGTCGTTGACCGCGTAGTACGCCTCGATGGACTCACCCGCGTCGCCCCAGAAGCCCTCGAGCACCTCATAGGCCATCCGCCCCTGCGAGATGAACCAGTTGTTGACGTCGGTGATCTCGAGCTCGCCGCGGGCCGAGCGCTCGAGCGTCGGAATCACGTCGAAGACCCGCGCGTCGTAGAAGTAGATGCCCGTGACCGCGAGGTCGCTCGGCGGATGCTCGGGCTTCTCGACGATGCGAACGACCCGGCCGGCGCCGTCGAACTCGGGCACGCCGAGATGGCGCAGGTGCTCTGGCTCCGGGAGGCGCGCGAGCAGAAGCAGAGCGCCGTCCGGCTCGGCGCGGAAGCGCTCGACCGCGGGCGCGAGCGAGCGCTCGACGATGTTGTCCGCGAGCATGACGACGATCGGCTCGCCGTCGGCGAACCGCTCGGCGAGGCCCAACGCCTCGGCGATGCCGCCCTCCTCGTCCTGGTACGCGTAGGACAGCCGCTCGATGCCGTACGCCTGCCCGTTACCGAGGAGGCGGAGGAACTCCCCGGCATGCGTGCCGCCGGTGACCACCATCAGCTCGCCGACCCCGGCCGCGACCAGCGCCTCGATCGCGTACGTGACCATCGGCCGGTCGTAGATCGGCAGCAGGTGCTTGTTCGTGATCCGGGTGAGCGGGTGGAGCCGCGTGCCCTTGCCGCCGGCGAGGATGACGCCCTTCATCGGCGCGATCGTACTTGCGGGGCGCCATGCGTACACTCAGCCCGAGTTGGCCCGCGAGGATCCGCGATGAAGGCATGCCCCGTTTGCGGCGAGGAAAATCCCGCCCGCGCGCGCTTCTGCATCGCCTGCGGCAACGAGCTGCCGGCGGAAGCCGATCGGCGCTTCCGCAAGGTGATCACGTTGCTGTTCTGCGACCTTGTCGACGGCGCTCGCCTGCCCGAGCGACTGGAGCCCGAGCAGCTCTCGGCCGTGCTGACCGCGTACTACGACGCGATGCGCCCGATCATCGAGCGCCACGGCGGCACGGCGGCGCGGTTCATCGGCGACGCGATCATGTCCGTCTTCGGGGTCCCGGTCCTCCACGAGGACGATGCGCTCCGCGCCTGCCGCGCCGCGCTCGAGATGCAGGAGCGCCTCGAGCGGCTGAACGACGAGCTCGAGCGGCAGTGGGGGCTTCGGCTCGCCTGCCGTATGGGTCTCAACACCGGCGAGGTCTCCGGTGTGGGGGTGGCGCGCGCCCAGAACTTCGTCGCCGGCGACGCCGCCAACACCGCGGCGCGCTTCCAGCAGAACGCGTCGGCAGGTCAGATCCTGTTCGGCGAGGCGACCCTGCGACTGGTCGCCTCGGGCGTCCGCGTCGAGGAGGTCGACGCGCTGCAGATGAAGGGGAAGGAGGGGCCGGTGCGCGCGTTCAACCTGCTCGAGGTGCGCGCCGGTGCCGAGGCGCTTCTGCGCCGGCACGAGGCGCCGCTCGTCGGGCGCCGGGAGGAGCTGGCAGAGATCGAGACCGCCTTCCGGAGCGCTGTCGAGGAGCGCAAATGCAGGCTCGTCACCCTGCTGGCCGACGCGGGCGTCGGCAAGTCGCGGCTCGTCGAGGAGCTCGTCTCCCGGGTCGGCGACGACGGGCTCGTGGTGCGTGGTCGGTGCCTCTCGTACGGCGAGGGCATCACGTTCTGGCCTCTCCTCGGCATCGTCCGCCAGCTCGCTGCCGTCGAGGAGGACGATCCGCCCGAGCTCGCGCGAAGGAAGCTGGCCGCGGTCGCCGGCAAGGAGGCAGAAGACGCGGTCGAGCGCGTCGCGTCCGCCATCGGTCTCTCCGATACCCAGTTTCCGCTGCAGGAGATCTACTGGGGCACGCGCAAGCTGCTCGAGCGCGTCGCCGAGGATCTGCCGCTGATCGTCGTCTTCGACGACGTGCACTGGGCCGAGCCGGCACTCCTCGACCTGATCGAGCACCTCCTCGAGAACGTGTCCGAGTGCTCCATCCTCCTGCTGTGTCCCGCCCGGCCGGAGTTTCTCGAGCAGCGGCCCGACTGGCGGAACCGCGCGGACACGACAAACCTACGGCTGAGGCCGCTCACCGACGAAGAAGTGGCGACGGTGATCGCCAACATGCTCGGCGACGTCGAGCTCGTGGACGACGCGCGGCGGCGCATCATCAGCGCCGCCGAGGGCAATCCACTGTTCGTCGAGCAGATGCTGTCGATGATGCTCGACGAAGGCATCCTCGAGCGGGTCGACGGGCGCCTGGAGGCGACCGCCGACCTCGGCGAGCTCTCGGTTCCTCCCAGCATCAACGCCCTGCTCGCGGCCCGAATCGACCACCTGCCACGGCTGGAACGGTCCGTCGTCGATCCCGCCTCCGTCGTCGGCGTCGTCTTCGCCGAGGCAACCGTCGAGGAACTGGCGGCCGAGGCCGTGAAGCCGTCGGTACGCGGCAACCTCGTCCGCCTGGCCGACAAGCAGCTCGTGCGGCCGAACGACGATTCGGACGAGAGCGGCGCGTACCGGTTCAACCACATCCTCATCCGCGACGCCGCGTACGAGGGGCTCCTGAAGGAGACGCGCGCGTCGCTCCACGAGCGCGTCGCCGAGTGGACGGAGCGGCTCGCCGAGGAGCAGCGGCGTGAGGCCGAGTTCGAGGAGATCCTCGGCTACCACCTCGAGCAGGCCCACCGGTACCTGGGCGAGCTGGGCCCGCTGGACGACCACGGGCGCACGCTGGGTATTCGGGCGGCAGCGCACCTGGGCGCGGCCGGCCGCCGCGCGTTCCAGCGAAGCGACATGCAGGCGGCCACGAACCTGCTCGGCCGGTCGATCGAGTTGCTCCCCGGCCGGAGCGCGGACCGCGCCGGTCTGCTTCTCGATCTCGCGGAGGCGCTGACCTCGATCGGGGAGCTTCCACGCGCGCTCGAGGCCCTCGACGACGCCGTCTCCACCGCCGACGAACTGAGCGACGAGCCCCTCGCCGCCGAGGCTTCGCTTGTCCGCCTGTTCGTCCGCGCGTTCGCGACGGACGCCGGTTGGGGGAGCGAGATCTTGCCGGAAGTGGACCGTGCGATGAGCGTGCTCGAGACCGCTGAACGCCACGCCGGGCTCGCGAAGGGATGGCGGCTGCTCGGAGCCATCCACGGGACCGCGTGCCGCTTCGGCGACGCCGCCGACGCCGTGCAGCAGGGGATCGTGCACTCGCGGCTCGCCGGTGACCGGCGGCAGGAGCTTCGCAACACCTCCGCGTACGCGCAGGCGCTCTACTTCGGCCCGGTTCCCGTCCCGGATGCGATCGATGACTGCGAGCGCATCCTCGAGGTCGCCGGAGGTGATCGCGCGACGAGAGCGTTCGTCCTGCGCGTCCTCTCCGGCTTGTACGCGATGCGCGAGAACTTCGACGTGGCGAGGTCCTACTACGTGTCCGCCCGAGCGCTGTACGAGGACCTCGGGAGCGCGATACTCGCCGCGTGGGTCTCCCTGGAATCCGGCCCGGTCGAGCTGCTGGCGGGCAACCTCGCCGCCGCCGAGCGTGAGCTGCGACGCGCGGACGACTTCTTCGCCGAGATCGGCGAGAAGTACTTCCGCTCGACGGTTGCCGGCCTGCTCGGCCAGGTCCTCTACGCCCAGGGTCGCGAAGACGATGCCCTCGCGGCCAGCGAGACCGCCCGCGAGCTGACCACGCCGGACGACGTCGCGTCAGAGGCGCTGTGGCGATCGGTCCGGGCGAAGGTCGTCGCCGGGCGAGGCGGCGAGCAGGAGGGGCTCATGCTCGCGCAGGAGGCCGTCGCCCTCGCGCACCGCACCGACTCGCCGCTCATCCAGGCCGACGCCCTCCTCGACCTGGCGTTGGTGCTCCGGCTCGCCGGACGTGATGCACGACCCGTCGCGGACGAGGCGATCGAGCTCTACGAGCGCAAGGGCAACGTCGCAGCCGCCCGAAGAGCGAGCGAGCTCCTCGGCGCCGCTCGCCGCTAGTTCCCGCCTCCCCAGTGGCCGTTCGTCGGCGCCAGCATGGTGAGGCGGTAGACGAGGACGCCGTTCTCGTTGACGACCGGCGTCCGGCTCTGGAGACAGCCCTGGGGCGGGATCGGCGCCGGGCAGCCGGTGAGCGGCAGCGTGAACCCGTTGTGACAGCCCTTGATCTGGTTGATCGAGCCCGGGACGGACGCCGCTCTCATGTTGTACACGACCTGCAGGAGGGTGGTCGAGAACGTTCCGGGAGCGTCGATCGTCGTCGTGCCGAGCCTCTGCGTCGTGCCGGGGCCGCAGGTGCCAGGAATGGCGGGGCCCTCGGAGAGTCCGATCGTCTCGAACGCTCCCGTCGCAGGTGTCGTCAGCGCGGTGCTCGTCGTGTTCGTGGCGGTCACCGGATCGGTGGCAGCAGTACCGCCGGCCGTTCCGAAGACGTCGTTGATCACGTCCGGGTTTTGCGGCGCGAGACCGACGGTGGTCGGGTTCGGGGTCGGGTGGAAGATGCTTGTGCTGCCGGGGTCGCCGCCGCTCTCGTTGATGACCAGTGCGGTGTCGAGCGCCATCGACGTGGCGCCGCTCGCCGGAGGCGGCGTGTTGAAGCGGAGCGTCGTCGTCACCTGGGCTCCCGCCTCGAGGTGCCCGTAGGTGCACGTGACGGACGCCGGGTTGTTGGGATCGGCGGCGCACGTTCCCCGCGAGGTCGTGTAGTCGGCGAACGTCGCGCCGGCCGTGGCGGTGCTCGTGAGTGTGGCCTGGTTGACGGTGTGGCCGTTGTTCGTGAACGCGACCGTGTACGCCACGTGGCGGCCGAGCTGCGCCGGCGACGGGCTCGCCGTCACCGTGAACGGGTCGATCACACGCGGCCCTGCCTGGCTGACCGCTGCGCCCCCGAGCGCAATCGCAATTCCCAGCAGTACAAAAAGTCCGGTCAGGACGACCGCATGACGACGCCGCATTCCCTCTTCCTCCTCGCTTTTGGTGACCGCTCGACCCCTTACAGGATCACATCCCGTAGGTTAGCGCAACTTTTCTTCCGTCAGGCGCAGCGCAAAACCCTGTGGAGGCGCCGCGGCGAGACCCGAAGGACGTACAGGTCGTCTCCGCAGGAGCGGCGACGAGCCAGCGCAATCGACCGGCCGTTCGGCGACCAGGCCCGCAGCCGGCCGGCGGCGACGACCTTCGCGTCTACCCCGCTGCTGCGGACCAGATGGATACGCCCGCGAGCATCGCCGACGACGAGCCTCGCGCCGCCGGGCGCCCAGGCAACGGTCCCGCCGAACGGCAGTGCAACGCGATTCGTACCCTCCGGGTCGACGAGGGTCACGCTCGTGGTCGTCAGCGCAAGCCGCGTGCCGGAAGGCGACCAGACCGGCGCGCCGGCGCCAAGGTCGCGCAGGCCGCCGCCGAGCGCGTTGTCCACCCACGTCTCGGTCGTCGACTGCGCTTGAACGACGAAGGACATCCACAATCCCCTTGGTGCCCACGAGGCCGACGCGCCCGCGCCTGCCGGACCGACCGGCCGGCGGTCGCCGCCGTCGGGACGGATCGTCGCCCACGCACGCACCACTCCGGGTCCACCTCCGCCTGGAACGGCGTCGAACAGGATCCGCGAGCCGTCGGGCGACCAGCTGGGCGAGCGGCCGCGGGTTACCTCCCGATCGCCGCTTCCGTTCGCACCGACGACTCGGATGGACAGCATGGGGCCGTCACCGGCCTCCGTGTACAGGATGGTTGCGCCGTCCGGCGCCCACTGCAGCGCCTGGCCGGCGAGGTACGTGCCGAGGGGCGCGTCGGCGACCTTGCGAACGCTGCCCGACACGGGCGCGACGACGATGTCCTGCGGATCGCGCTGCCGCACGGCAACCGAGCGGCCGTTCGGCGCCCACGCGAACGCGGTTGCGCTGGCAACACGCGCGACGCGCCTGCCGTTCGGGGCGGTAACGAAGAGTGAGCTGACAGCGCCCGAAATCGCCTCCACGGCGATGCGATCGCCCTTCGGCGCCCAGGCCCAGTTGACGACTCCGCGGGCGACGGTCCGCCGGTGCTTCCCCTCGGCCGTCACGACCGTCAGCAGCGGCAGCGCATCGCAGTTCCGCTGGCGCAGCACCGCGATCCACTTCGAGTCGGCGGAGAAGACGGAGCTGAGGACGACTGTTCGCGTGCAGCGCGCGGGCGCAGCCGACGCCGCGCCGCCCACAGTTGCCACTGCGGCGACGGCAAGCGCAAACAGCGCCAGTGCGACCCCTCTCACGACCTATGTGACGCTCGCTCCTCGCCCAGGTTAGGTCGGCTCCGGCGCGGGCCGCCGGCGCCCGAGCGGCGACGGCCTGACCCGGAAGACCTTCGCGACGCCCTCCGGGAGCCACCAGTTCCAGCGGCCGAAGAGCTTCATCACGCTCGGGACGAGCAGCGCCCGGACGATCGTCACGTCGATCAGGATCGCGAGCGCCAGGCCGAGCCCGAACTGCTGCAGACCGACGATGGAGCCGGCAACGAAGCCCATGAAGGCGGCGAACATGACGATCCCGGCGGCGGTCACGATCCGCCCCGTCTTCGCCAGCCCTTCGACGACGGCGTCTTCGTTGGACGCGCCCTGATCCCACTCCTCGCGCATCCGGCTGACGAGGAAGACCTCGTAGTCCATGGACAGGCCGAACACCATGGCGAAGATGAAGACCGGGATCCAGCCCTCGATCTGGCCGAAGGAGATCAGGCCGACGTGCTCGGCGAGCCCCCACTTGAAAAAGACGGTCAGCAGTCCGTACGAGGCGCCGATCGACAGGCAGTTGAGGACGATCGCCTTCAGCGGCAGCACCACGGAACGGAACGCGCGCAGCAGTAGGAAGTAGGTCAGCAGGAGCACGGCCAGCACGAGCCACGGGAAGGCGCCGTACGTCAGCTTGAGGAAGTCGTGGCCGCCGGGCGGGCCACCGCCCGCGTAGACCGACGTCCCGTCGGGAAACCGCGCCGCCGGCACGATCGTGCCCCGAAGCCGGTCGACGAAGTGGAGCGCCGGCGGCGTCCCGTACTCGCTCCTGCCGACGACCTGGATGTTCAGGTATCTCCCGCTCGCGTCGACCGAATCCCGGCTCCGAGGATCGAAGGACACGCGGGAGACCTCCGGATCGCGGCGAAGCAGACTCTCCAGCCTGTCGACTGCCGCCGTCACCTTCGGCGAGCGCGCACCGCCGGCACGACCGGTGTCGACGACGATCGCCGTCGGCGCGAGGGCGCCCTCGCCGATCTGAGCGGCGATCACGTTGAGCCCCTTCACGCCCTCGAGGTTCTGCGGAATGCCCTTGTTCGAGCCGGGCCCGACCTGGAGCGCGTAGACGGGCGCGGCGCAGGCGAGCAGGACGGCGGCCGTGACGATCGCGACGGCAACCGGGCGCCGCATGATCCAGGTTCCGAGCCGGCGCCAGAAGTTCTGCTCCGCGTCGCGGCGGTCGGCGATCCGCTTCGGGATCAGCCGGACGCGATCGAGCGGCCCGGCGAGGTAGTAGAGAAGCACCGGGAGCAGCGTCAATGCGCAGATCACGGAGACCGCCGGGATGATCAGGCCGCCGAGACCGAAGCCGCGCAGGAACGGGAGCGGCAGGGCGAGCATCAGCGCCAGCCCGATCGCGACGGCTGTGCCGCTGAACACGACCGCCCTGCCGGCGGTCTGCATCGTCCGCACGACCGCTTCCTCACGCGGCGTCCCCGCTCGGTGCTCCTCGCGATAGCGGTAGACGATCAGCAGCGAATAGTCGACCGCAATTCCGAGCCCGATCAGCATGACGAGGTTCTGGAGATACGTCGACAGCTCCATGAAGTTGGCGAAGACCCAGATGATCGAGAGCGTGGTCGGGATGGCTGCAGCGGCGAAGAGGAACGGGACGAGGAACGCGAGCGTGCCGAAGACGAAGATCAGGATCAGGAGCGCGATCGGGATCGCGATCTCCAGCTCGCCGACACGAAGGTCGTGCCCGAAGACGGGATCCAAGTCGTGCTCGATGGCGGCTTGCCCGCTGACGTACGTCGTCGCCCCGGGCAGCGTGCCGACCGCACGCCGCATGTCGTCGGTATAGCCCTTCGCGTCGGCCGGCTCGAGGTTCGACGCGATCGTCGCGCTGTCGAGCGAGGGCGAGAGCACGGCGACGGCCGCCACCTTCCCCGTCGGGAGCGCCGCGGCCGCGCGACCGGCGGCCCGTCGTACTTCCGGAAGCAAGCGCGGTGCGGCCCCCGGAGCGGTCTGGACGACCAGCGTGAACGAGCCGTCCGTTCGCTGCCCGAAGTGCTTCTGGAGGATGTTCTCCGCGCGCGCGGTATCCGTTCCGGGGAGCGTGAAGCGGTTGGTGAGCAGCCTGCTCAGCCGGTGAGACAGCACGACGGAGACGAGGAAGACGAGGATCCAGCCGATCAGGATCGGCCAGCGAAATCGGAGCACCGTCCTCGTCAGCTGTTCCATCCCGGTGCAATCCCCCTCGAGGCCGGACGTTCGCCGGTCACAACTACCAAAAGCGCACCGCTACCCGCCGGCCGGTACCGTTTGCAGCGGCGGGCCCCGGGGAAGGAATCGTCAGCAGAGGGCCAGCCGTCTCACCGCCGATTTTGAGAGCCTATGCACCGACAACGACTGAAAGGACGTGCTGAGGAATGAAGGCGAAAGACCGCGTGACCGTAGCTCGGCCGTACGTCGAGCGCGCATTGCGAGACGAGGAGGTCCGCGAGAACGTCAAGAGCGCGTTCCTGGCTGCAAAGGACGTGTACAACGAGCTGCTCGGAGGACGGGGCGCGACCGCCGTCGCCGTTCGAGCCGCGACGGACGAGGACATCCGCGAGCGCCTGCGCGAAGCGGCCGAGGAGCTCCGAACCGCGGCGCAGCGCGTCCAGGGCAAGGAGGATCACACCGCCCGCAACACGACGCTCCTGATC
>JBKPNC010000131.1:0-16295 GCA_046732435.1 Actinomycetota bacterium | reverse complement strand
GGGCACTGGCGGCCTCGCGCCCCGGCGCGCAGCCGTCGCTACCCTCCGCGGCCGAGGTGGATTCCGTGGTGGGGACATGAGTGCTCCGACGCCGATCCTGATCGACTGCGATCCCGGGCACGACGACGCCCTCGCCATCCTCCTCGCCCTGGCGAGCCCCGAGGTCGAGTTGCTCGGCGTGACGACGACGTACGGCAACCAGACCGTCGACAAGACGACCGCCAACGCGTTGCGCGTACTGGAGCTGGCGGGCCGCCCCGACGTCCCGGTCGCCGCCGGAGCGGTCGGGCCGCTCGAGCGCGACGTCTACGTGGCATCGTACGTGCACGGCGAGACCGGGCTCGACGGGACGGAGCTCCCGACTCCGACGGCCCGACCGCTGGAGCAGGAGGCCGTCGACTTCCTCGCCGAGCGGATCGCGCCGGGAGTGGCCCTCGTCCCGACCGGCCCGCTCACGAACACTGCCCGGCTGCTCGAACGCGGCGTCGAGCCCGACCGGATCGTTCTCATGGGCGGCTCGATCTGCGAGGGGAACGTGACGCCGGCGGCGGAGTTCAATATCTGGGCCGACCCGGAGGCGGCCGCACAGGTCTTCGGCAGCGGCCTCGACGTGACGATGGTGGGGCTCGACGTCACGCACCAGGCGCTGATGACGCCGGAGCACGCGAATTCGCTGCGCGGGACCGGGCCTGTGGGCCGGGCCGTCGCCGAGCTCCACGACTTCTACCACCGCTTCCATAGCCAGGTCTACGACTGGGACGGATCGCCCGTTCACGACGCGGTCGCGGTCGCCCATGTGGCCCGCCCGGACCTGGTGGAGACGCGTCGCTGCCACGTCGCCGTCGAGACGGAGTCGGAGCTCTGCCGCGGCCGGACGGTCGTCGACCGCTGGGGGCGCACCGGCAACGAGCCGAATGCCGAGGTCGGCATCGAGCTCGACGCGGACGGCTTCCTCGAGCTTCTGCTCTCGCGAATCGAGCAGCTGGGCTAGTGCGGGCAAAGCGCGCCGCTGCCGGGCGCGCAGTACGCGGCGCGGGCGCCGACCGTGGTCACCAGCACGCGGATGCCAGGGATCCGGTCGACCGGCACCGTGAGCGGGTTCCGCGAGACGATGACGAGGTCGGCGAGCTTGCCCGGCTTCAGGCTGCCGACAACGCTGTCCTGCCCGAGCGCATAGGCGGCGTCGAGGGTCATCATCCTGAGCGCCCGCGCCCGGGAGATCGTGTCGTTCGCCTCCTGGGCCTCCGGCTTGCAGACCGAGCCGTCGGCGTCGATCTGGCGGCGCGAGACGAAGCCGTAGAAGTGGTCGAACGGGTTTGCCGAGAAGACGGGCCAGTCGGAGCTCCAGGCGATCCGGAGTCGCGGATTCGCGGCGACGAGATCGCGCCAGCGCCAGAGGTAGCGATATGCCGCAGGGACGAGGTCGGCCCGCGCGAAGCCTCCCTGGTTGAACGCACAGGTGCCGAAGGCCCCGAAGATCGTCGCCACGACTCCGATCTGTCCGTAGCGCTTCAACTGGTCGTCGCGGAGGAGAGTGTTGTGCTCGATGCGGTAGCGGGGCGTATTCGCCCGCGTGCGGAGGAGGTCGCGGAACAGGTCGAGCGCGACGTCGGCGGCTCGGTCGCCCAAAACGTGCACCGCGATCTGCCAGCCGAGGTTCTGCAGCTGCGTGGCGGCGGGCAACAGCTGCGACTCGCTGAAGTACAGGTCGCCGCGGGTGCCGGCCCCGGGCGCTCCCGGCGGATACGTCCAGCTGATCGCCGGGCGGCGGCACGAGCCGCCGTCGAGGAAGATCTTTGCGCCGGGGATGCGGAGCATTCGCGTCGGAGCCCGAATTGGCCCCTCGTCGGCGAACCAGATGCCTTGGACTCTCCCGCAGTTGTCGGTGTAGATCGGGTAGAGGCTCGTGCGCACGCGTAGCCTGCCCGCGGCGGCGAAGGCCTTCATCCGTTGCAGGAGGTCGGGCGGGACGAACATGTCCCCGAGCGCGGTGATGCCGTTCTGGAGCGCCAGTTGCTGCCGCGCCTCCAGTGTCTGCGAGCCGGGATCGCCGGTGTTGAAGAGGTGCGTGTGCGAATCGACGAAGCCGGGCAGCACCGTCCTGCCGCGCAGGTTGACGCGCCGCGTCGATGCACGGGCCAGCCGAAGCACGGCACGGGAGCTTCCGACGGCGACGATGCGGCTGCCGCGAACCGCGATCGCCTGCGCCTTGGGGCGCTTCGGATCGACGGTGAGGACGGTGCCGCCGTAGAGCACGAGCGTCGGCGGGCCGAGAGCTTCCGGAGCCCCGGTCGCACCGTGCACGGCCAGCCCGAGAGCGAGCAAGGCAACCGCGAGCGCGCGCGTCATGCTCGGCGATTATCCCACCGTGCGTACAGTCGCTCCGTGCCGATCGTCTTCGCAGCCGTCGCGCCGCACGGGACGATGGTCCTGGAGGAGGGCGGGGGAGCTGCCGGCCGCACCCGAGCCGCCCTGGAGGAGCTGGGTCGCCGCTTCGACGCCGCACGGCCGGACGTCACCGTCGTGCTCACGCCGCACGGGGTCCACGTGGACGGATCGTTCGCCGTCGTCGTGGCGGGGGCGCTCAGCGGCACGCTCGACGACCCGCCGGCCGAGCTGACCTGCCCGGTGGCGAGGGAGCCCGCAGCGGCTCTTCTCGAGGCGCTGCGCGCGGAGGGAATCCCCGCGGTCGGGGTCAGTTTCGGCGGCAACGATCCGGACGAGGCCGTCATGCCGATGGACTGGGGGACGATGGTGCCGCTCTGGTTCTTGGGCGGCCGCGCGGATCCGAAGGTGCCGGCGGTCGTCGTCAGCCCGGCCCGGTCGCGACCGCTCGAGGAGCACGTCCGGGCCGGTGCGGCGATCGCGCGGCTGCCACGATCGCGCGTGGCTCTCGTGGCGAGCGCGGACCACGGGCACGCGCACGACACCGGAGGGCCGTACGGCTTCCACCCCGCTGCGGCCGGATACGACCGCCTCCTCCTCCAGCTCCTCGAATCCAACAGGCTCGACGGGATCGCTGACCTCGCCGAGCGGGCCGAGCCCGCGAAGGCCGACAGCCTGTGGCAGCTGGTCATGCTCCGCGGCGCGCTCGGGGACGACTTCGACTGCGACGTCCTCACATACGAGGCGCCGACGTACTTCGGCATGCTCTGCGCGGCGTTCACCCCGCGCCGGTAGACGGCGGCGGCAGGGCTCCGACGCGCCGCGTCGAAGGAACCTTCGATGGCGCGGCGCCGGAAGAAGCGGGTGCTTCGCCCTCGCATGCCGTCTCGGCTGAGAAAGAAGAAGCGGGCGCGTAAGGGAGGGCAGGGCCAGCAGCAGCACCACGAGCTCGCGGGGCTCGGGCTTGTCGCCCTGGCGATCTTCCTGGCCGGGCTGCTGTACCTCGGTTGGAGCGGCGGCTCGGTCGGCGGCGCAATCGCCGACGGGGTACGGGCGGTTGTCGGGGTAGCCGCCTACGCGCTCCCGGTCGCGCTCGCGGCGCTCGGCGGTCTGCTGATCGGCCGGTCGAGCCTTGTCGACGTCCGGCCCTTCCGGACGGGGCTGATCGTCGGCTCGCTCGGGCTCATGCTCGTCCTCGGCCGCGAGGACGGGGGAGCCGTCGGCCGGGCGCTCGACGCGATCTTCGGGCGGCTCCTGGGCGGTACCGGGACGACGATCCTCGGCGCGACCGCGCTGCTCGTCGGTGTCCTGCTCCTGACGGGTGCCTCGATCGGCGCGCTCCTACGCCGGTCCGGCAGCGCCGTCCGCCGCGCCGGAAGCGCCGCGCGGCGGCGGCTCGAGCGGCCCGTCCTCGACACGCCGATCGTGCAGGACTTCGACGACACCATCACACCCGTCGGCCCGCAACGCCTTCTCGACGGCGCGCAGGCCTTCCCGGACGTCGTCGGCGAACCGGAACGCGCCGAGCCGGCGCCGTTGCCGGATCCCGAGCCCGAGCGCGAACCGGCGAGCGTGTTCGACGTCGAGCCGCCGGACGGCGAGTACCGGCTGCCCGACCGCACGCTCCTCCAGCGCTCGCCCGCCCGCAACGGCGACTCGGGCGAGACGGGCGAGCGAGTCGCCGAGCAACTGGTGCAGACGCTCGGAAACTTCGGGGTCGATGCGAACGTCGTGGGCCAGATCTCGGGCCCGCGGGTTACGCGGTACGAGCTGCAGCTCGCTCCGGGCACGAAGGTCTCGAAGGTCGCGCAGCTGAAGGACGACCTGTCGTACGCGCTGGCCACGACGGAGATTCGCATCCTGGCACCAATCCCCGGCAAGCAGGCGGTCGGGGTCGAACTGCCGAATCTGAGCCCGAACCTCGTCACGCTCGGCGACATCTTCGAGGACCTGCCCGCCGGCGCCAGCCCCCTGTCCGTCTGGCTCGGCAAGGACATCTCCGGGGCGCCGGTCTGGACCGACCTCGCCCGCATGCCCCACCTCCTGATCGCCGGCACGACCGGCTCGGGAAAATCCGGCTGCATCAACACGATGCTCACTTCGATCCTCCTCCGCGCGACGCCGGACGACGTCCGGACGATCCTCGTCGACCCGAAGCGGATCGAGCTGGAGCCGTACAGCGGCATCCCGCATCTCCTCACCCCCGTGGTCTCCAGCCCGAAGGAGGCGTCGGCGGTGCTCGCCAACGTCGTCGGTGAGATGGACCGCCGCTACGAGCTGCTCTCCGGCCTGCGCGCGCGCAACCTGCCGGAGGCCAATCGCACCCTGCGGCGCCGGGGCGAGGCTCGCATGCCGTACCTCCTCGTCGTCATCGACGAGCTGGCCGACCTGATGATGATCTCGCCGCAGGCGGTCGAGGACGCCGTCATCCGCCTGGCGCAGAAGTCGCGCGCGGTCGGCATCCACCTCGTGCTCGCGACGCAGCGGCCCTCCGTGGACGTGATCACGGGAATGATCAAGGCGAACGTCCCCTCCCGGATCGCGTTCGCCGTTTCCAGCCAGACCGACTCGCGCGTGATCCTCGACACCGCGGGCGCGGAAAGCCTCCTCGGCCAGGGCGACATGCTGTTCAAGCCGCTCGGCACCTCACGCCTGCAGCGGCTGCAGGGCGCATATGTAACGGAAGAGGAAATCGCGCTCGTCGTCGAGCAGTGCAAGGCGCAGCGGGAGCAGGAGCTGGACGAATCGCTGCTGGAGTCGCCCGAGGTCGAGGCGTTGGAGGACGGGCACGACGACGAGGAGTTCGATCCGGACGAGGACCCGCTGCTCGACCGCGCGATCGAGGTCGTTGTGCAGACCCAGACCGCCTCCGTTTCCCTGCTCCAGCGGCGCCTTCGCGTCGGCTACACGCGGGCGGGGCGGCTGATCGACATGCTCGAGCGCCGGGGCATCATCTCCGGCTACGAGGGCTCGAAACCGCGCCGGGTGCTCGTCGACGAGGCCCAGCTAGAGCGAGTAATCACTAACTAATCGGGGGACGCGACGTCGAAAGTTGGTGTGGCCCCGATCCGGGGTCAGGGGTTAGCATCACCTGTTCCTTTTCGACGTAGCAGGAGGGTGGAGTGAGTAGAAAACGATGGATCGCGCCCGTCGCGATCGTGCTCGCCTTCGCGGTGGCCGCGGCGCTCGGGAGCGCTGCGACCGCGAAGCGCACGGCGCGGCAGGCGACACTCAAGATGGCCGTCGTCACCGACATCGGCGGTCTGAACGACAAGGGCTTCAACCAGTCGGCGAACGCCGGCCGGCTGGAGTCACAGCGGAAGTTGAAGATGTCGACGAAGGTCTTCGTCACGCAGTCGGCGAACGACCGCCTCCCGAATCTTCTTCTGGCGGCCCGCCAGGGCTACAACCTGATCTTCGGGATCGGCTTCTTCATGGGCTCACCGCTGAACAGCGTCGCGCCGCAGTTCCCGAACACGAAGTTCGCCGGCGTCGACGTCAACTACAGCACTGACTTGCCCGACAAGCCGAAGAACGTTCGCGGCCTCCAGTTCCGTGAGCAGGAGGCGGGGTACCTGGTCGGCTACATCGCCGGGCTCGTGACCAAGTACACGCCGAAGAAGCCGCAGGTGGTCAGCGGCATCGGCGCGAACCCGGTTCCGGCGATCGTGCGCTACCTCGCTGGCTACAAGGCGGGCGCCAAGAAGGCGAACCCGAAGGTGACCGTCATCAACAGCTACGCGAACGACCTGACGTTCAACGATCAGGCGAAGTGCAAGGAGGTCGCGCTCAACCAGCTGCAGCGCAAGACGCAGGTCATCTTCACGGCCGCCGGCGGCTGCGGCCTCGGCGGGCTCAGCGCTGCCAACAAGGCCGGCAAGTGGGGCATCGGCGTCGACACGAACCAGAACTACCTGCATCCGAAGACGATGCTGACGAGCGCGCTGAAGGAGGTCCAGAACGCGGTCTTCCTCACGGCGAAGACGTTCAAGAAGAGCCCGAGCAAGTTCAAGGGCGGCTTCAACGTGAACTTCACGCTCAAGAACGGCGGCGTCGGCTACGCGCCGATCAACAAGCGCGCGCCGAAGCGGGCCCTCATCATCAAGAAGGTCAACGCGATCAAGAAGCTGATCATCAAGGGCAAGATCAAGGTCCCTGCGAAGTAAAACCGTGGGGAGAACAACGTGGGGGAAACCAGGTTTCCCCCACGAACCCGCTTCGTAAAGCACACGCGCGTCCCGCGTTGTAGCTACGGCGAGCCAAGCTCGCCTCCGCCGATATCGATTGACGGAGGTTGGCTTTGCCAGCCGTAGTCACAGCGCGGGACGCGCGTCTGCTTTTCAAGGAGGGGTTTCGTAGGGGAACCATGGGTTCCCCTACGTCTCACTAGGATTCGGGCCAGCATGGTGGACGAGATCCCCGTCCTCGAGCTGCGAGGGATCACGAAGCGGTTCCCGGGCGTGCTCGCCAACGACCACGTCGACCTCGACGTCCGTGAGGGCGAGGTCCACGCACTCCTCGGCGAGAACGGCGCCGGCAAGTCGACGCTCATGAACGAGGTGTACGGCCTCTATCGCCCCGACGAGGGGCAGATGTGGGTCCGCGGACGGCAGGTGACGATCCGCTCGCCGAGAGAGGCGATCGCGAGCGGCATTGGCATGGTGCACCAGCACTTCATGCTCATCCCGGTGATGACGGTCGCCGAGAACATCGTCCTCGCGACGGAGCCGACCCACGGCGCGGTCTTCCTCGATCTCGACACCGCGGTCGCCCGCGTCAAGGAGCTCTCCGAGAC
The DNA here is from genome assembly GCA_046732435.1 of Actinomycetota bacterium. Classification (GTDB taxonomy): domain Bacteria; phylum Actinomycetota; class Thermoleophilia; order Gaiellales; family Gaiellaceae; genus JALZFG01. The sequence continues at coordinate 9,115 of JBKPNC010000131.1, read as the reverse complement.
CTTCGGGCTCGCGGTCGACCCGCGGGCGCGCGTCGATGCCATCTCGGTCGCCCAGCAGCAGCGCGTGGAGATCCTGAAGGCCCTCTACCGGGGCGCCGGCATCCTCATCCTCGACGAGCCGACAGCGGTGCTCACTCCGCAGGAGACCGAGGAACTGTTCGCCGTCATCCGCTCGCTCCGCGAGCAGGGCAAGTCGATCGTCTTCATCTCGCACAAGCTCAAGGAGGTGCTGGAGATCGCTGACCGGATCACGGTGCTCCGGCGCGGGAAGGAGATCGAGACGCTCCAGCGGGAGGGCGCGACCGAAAACCAGCTAGCCCGCCTGATGGTGGGCCGTGAAGTGCTCCTCCGTGTGGACAAGCAGCCCGCCGCGCCGGGCGACCCGCTCTTGCTCGTCGAGGACCTGGCGGTTCTCGACGACCGGGGATTGGAAGCCGTGCGGGGTGCTTCGCTCGAGGTGCGGGAAGGCGAGATCGTCGGCCTCGCCGGCGTCGACGGAAACGGCCAGACCGAGCTGATCGAGGCGCTCACCGGCCTTCGCCGCGTCGCGTCGGGGCGGATCGTCATCGGAGGCAAGGACGTCACCGGCGCCGGCGCGAAGGACGTGATCGACCTCGGCATCGGCCACATTCCCGAGGATCGCCATCGGCACGGGCTCGTGCTCGACTTCTCCCTGGCCGAGAACCTCGCGCTCCACGACTACCGGAAGCCGCCCGACTCCCGTCTCGGCTGGCTGTTTCCGCGACGTCTGATCGAGAGGGCCAGGGGCCTGCTTCGCCAGTTCGACGTGCGTGGCGGCGGGCCGGAGACGCTCGCGTCCTCGCTCTCGGGCGGCAACCAGCAGAAGATCGTCCTTGCTCGCGAGATCGCTCGGGATCCGCGCGTTCTGCTCGCGGCGCAGCCGACGCGGGGGCTCGACGTGGGAGCGATCGAGTTCGTGCACCGGCGGCTGATCGAAGCGCGCGACCGCCGGAAAGCGGTCCTGCTCATCTCGTTCGAGCTCGAGGAGATCCTCTCGCTCGCGGATCGAATCCTCGTCATCTACGAGGGGCAGATCGTGGCCGAGTTCGGGCCGGACGCCGACGAGCACGAGCTCGGGATCACGATGACGGGTGGGACACTCGAGGAGGTCGCCGCCTGACCGAGCCCGAGACCGTCACCGAGCCGGCCGCGACTCCGGAGGAGGCCGGCCCGCCGAGCGTCGCCGCGCGCCTGGCGCTCTACCAGCGCGCGGGCGGGATCGTCACGCCGCTGCTCACAGCGACGCTGGCGTTCATCATCGGCGGCCTCGTCGTCGTCGCGACGACGGGCAAGAGCCCGTTCAGCACCTACAAGGCGATCTTCGAGGGTGCCGGTCTCAACTGGTTCTTCCAGGTGGGCTCCTACTCGATCCGCATTCCCTTCAGCACCCACCACGTGTGGTTTCCATGGAACACGGCCTTTGCAAGCACGGCCGGCTTCAACCTTCAGCAGACGCTGATCCTCGCCGCGCCGCTCATGCTCACCGGGCTCGCCGTCGCATTCGCCTTCCGATGCGGCCTCTTCAACATCGGCGGCAACGGCCAGTACACGGTCGGCGCCGTGTTCGCGACCCAGCTGGGAGTCTGGTTCGTCGGACTGCCGAAGCCGCTGCACATCCTTCTGGCGCTCGGCGTGGCGGCTCTCGCCGGCGCCGCCTGGGCCGGGATCGCGGGCATCCTCAAGGCGACCGTCGGCGCCCACGAGGTGATCACGACGATCATGCTCAACTGGATCGCGCTCTGGGTCGCCAGCTGGCTGATCGGGATCGGCGGCCCGCTGCAGCAGAACAATCCCGGGCAGGAGTCGGTACCGGAGAGCGGCACGATCTCGGGCAGCGCACACCTGCCCGTCTTCTGGGGCAGCCCGGTGCTGCAGGGCCTGCACATCGGCATCTTCATCGCGATCGGCGCGCTCGTCGTCTACTGGCTCGTGCTCAACCGGACCACGCTCGGGTTCGAGGTGCGCGCGGTCGGCTACAACCCGGAAGCGGCTCGATACAGCGGCATCAGCGTGGCGAGGAACTACTTCCTCGCGATGGCGATCTCGGGCGCCTTCGCCGGAATCGCGGGAGGGATCGATCTCCTCGGCTGGGAGTTCAAGCTCGACATCACCGACGTCCAGAGCACACAGCTCGGCTTCATCGGCATCGCGGTCGCACTGCTGGGGCGAAACAAGCCGGTCGGCATCTTCCTCGCCGCCATCCTCTTCGGGGCGCTGCTGACGGGAACGTCGACCAGGAACCTCGATCCGAGCATCTTCCAGCCCGAGCTCGCCGGCAACCTCTCGCGGATCATTCAGGGCCTCGTCGTCCTCTTCGTCGGGGCGGACGTGCTCATCCTCTACCTCTGGAACGCGCGCCGGAGGCTGCGGAGAGGTCAGCCGAAGGCGGTGGCGACCCAGTGACCGCGCCCACGCAGCCGCTCGACACCCGCGTCTACCGCTGGCAGCCGAGCCCGCGCAAGATCGGGCTCGCCGGGATGCTCCTGGGGGCGGTCGCGTTCTGGCTCGCGCTGCCGCCGCTGGCGACAAAGTCGGTCGCACTGCCGGTTGCCGTCGGCTTCCTCGGCGTTGCCGCCGGCATCTGGGCCGTCAGCCGCGGCGAGCGGCGCACCGGCTGGGGCGCCGTGCTCATCGGAGTGCTCGGAATCGGGTGCGGCGTCCTCGCCACGCGTGCCGCCACCGGCAACCTCGAGCTCGTCGTCACCTGGTCGGCGCTGGTCGCGGCGATGTTCCGGTACGCAACGCCGCTGACGTTCGCCGCGATGGGGGGCCTCTTCTCGGAGCGGAGCGGCGTCGTCAACATCGCGCTCGAGGGCATGATGCTGATGGGCGCGTTCTTCGCCGTCTGGGGCGCCGACAAGACCGGAAGCTGGGTTGCGGGGATCTTCATCGGCATGGCCGCGGGGGCCGCGCTCGCCCTCGTGCACGCGTTCTTCTGCATCAACGTGCGCGCCGACCAGATCGTCGTCGGCACAGCGCTCAACTTCCTCGCGCTCGGCATCACCGGGTACGCGTACATCGACATCTACGGACTCGGAGGCACGCCCGAGTCCATCCCGACCGTTCCGGACGTGCATCTGGCATTCCTCGAGCACATCCCGCCGAAGTCACTCGGAAATTTCCTCGAGGACGCGTTCGGAACGATGAACCTGCTGATCTGGCTGTCCTTCGTGCTCGTCATCCTCACGTACGTCGTGATCTTCCGAACGCCCATCGGTCTGCGGATCCGCTCGGTCGGGGAGCACCCGCGGGCCGCGGACACCGTCGGAATCTCGGTCTACCGGACGCGCTACGTGGCCGTCACGACGTCCGGCGCGCTGGCCGCGCTCGGCGGCGCCTACCTCTCGATCGGGTTCGTCGGGAGCTTCACGGAGAACCTGACGGCCGGGCGGGGGTTCATCGCACTCGCCGCGCTCATCTTCGGAAACTGGCGACCGTTCGGGGCGTTCGGTGCTGCGCTCTTGTTCGGGTTCGCGAGCGCGTTCGCACCGCAGCTGCAGAACGTGGACGCCTGGGCACAGTACGGCACGCTCTTCCAGGCCCTCCCGTATCTTTTGACGCTGATCGCCGTGGCCGGGATCATCGGCCGCTCCATTCCTCCAGCCGCCATTGGTCGCCCTTACATCAAGCAGTAGCCCCGAGCCGAACTGGCGCGCGTGGGCCTCGATCGCCGTCGGGGTGTTCGCCCTTGCGAGCGTCCCCGCCGCGATTGTCGTGACCGAGCGCCAGCAGAGCCTCCAGCTCCTTGATGCCGCGGCTGCGATCCCGATCGCCATCGTCGCGGCGCTGGCTGCGATCGTCCTGGGGACGCGCGCGCGCCGGCGCTCGGAATTCACGCTCGGCCGCGTCGGCGGCGCCGGGGCCGGCACGGTCGGCCGCTGGCTCGGCATTGTCGGCCTGTACGTCGCGGTCACGGCTGCGCTGGCGGTTGGGTTCTACGGCTTGTTGACCCTCTTCGAGTAAGCCCCGCCGCGCCTACAATCCCCGCCAGTGTTCGAGATCGGCAGCAGCTTGCGCGAGGCCCGCATCCGTCAGGGGCTCGAGTTCCCCGAGATCGAGCAGGCGACGAAGATCCGCGTCAAGCACCTCCAGGCACTGGAGGAGGAGCAGTTCGAGCTGCTGCCCGGCCAGACGTACGTCAAGGGCTTCCTGCGGACGTACGCGGAGTACCTCGGCCTCGACGGCCAGCTCTACGTCGACGAGTTCAACTCGCGGTACGCGACCGGCGAGGAGGAGCCGGTTCCGATTGCACGGTCGAACATCGGCTCGCGACCGTTGCGCGTCGAATCCCGTCTCGTGCTGTTCGTCCTGCTCGGCATCGCGGCCGTGACCGCGTTCGTCATCCTCGCGTGGAAATCCGGGAGCGGAAACAACAACACGGCCGCTCCGGTTCCGCCCGCGGGCGACACGACCACCGCGAACCCGACTCCGCCGCCGAAGAAGCACAAGCACCGGCAGGCGAAGCCGAAGCCTCCGCCACGTGTGCGCCTGATCCTGAACGCGACCAACGGCCCCTCCTGGATCTGGGCCCGCGCGGGCTCCTCGAACGGGAAGCAGCTCTACGAGGGCACGCTCCAGACCGGGCAGACGCTGCCGCTGCCGGAGACGGGGAAGGTCAAGCGCATCTGGCTGAACGTCGGCCAGCCCGAGAACCTGACCTGGACCCTGAACGGGAAGTCCGTGCCGCCACCCAGCACGAGCACGGGGTACTACTTCATGGTCGGCCCCAAGGGCGTCACGCCTTCCACGTCGACGGCTTGACGGCACCGCGGGCTGCGGTCGTCATCACCGGAAGCGAGCTCGTCCACGGCGTGCTCGCCGACGCGAACGGGCCGTTCCTCGCGCGCGAGCTGCTCGCTCTCGGCGTCGATCTGTCCCGGATCGTGCTCGTCGCGGATCGGCCGGATCAGCTCGAAGCGGCGCTCCGTGAGGGGTTCGAGGCCGACCTCTGCGTGGTCTCGGGAGGGCTCGGACCGACACACGACGACCGGACGGTCGAGCTCGTGGCTCGTGTCGCGGGGCGGGACGTCGTGGTGGATCCGGCACTGGAGGCCGAGATCGAAGCCGTGTCGCGCCGTATCGCGGAGCGGTTCGGACGCCCGTACGCCGACTTCGCACCAGGCGTCCGGAAGCAGGCTTTTCTGCCGGACGGCGCCGTTTCGCTCGGGCTCGCTGGCACGGCACCAGGGTTCGTGTTGGAGGCCGGCAGCTCCGGCTCGATCGTGGTCGTGCTTCCAGGCCCGCCGGGCGAGCTGCAACGGCTATGGAGGCGCGCGCTGGAGGTGGATGCGGTGCGAGCCGTGCTCGCGCGCGCAACGCCTCCGGGTCGCCGGATCCTGCGCTTCTTCGGCGTCAGCGAGTCGGCGGTAGCGAGAGAGCTTGCTGCGGCGGGGGGCGACGGTGACGGCGTCGAGGCGACGATCTGTGCGCGCGACCTGGAGATCGAGGTCGATCTGCTCGTCGCCGACGCGAGCGAGGGTCGCGCCGACGCGCTCGTGGGAGCGCTCCGCCGCGCTCTCGGCGGCTTCCTGTTCGCCGAGGACCGGCGCCCGGTCGAGGAGCTCGTTCTCGCGCTCTGCCGTGATCGCGGGCTGAGCCTGGCGACGGCGGAATCGTGCACCGGCGGTCTCGTCGGTGCGCGCTTGACGTCGATCGCCGGCGCCAGCGCCGCCTACGTCGGCAGCGTCGTCGCCTACGACGACGGAGTCAAGCAGCGGGAGCTGGGCGTCCCGGCCGAGCTGCTCGCTCGCGTCGGCGCCGTGTCCCCGGAGGTCGCGGCGGCCATGGCGGCCGGTGCCCGCGATCGCCTCGAGGCGGACGTTGCCGTCTCGGTCACGGGCGTCGCGGGGCCCGGCGGTGGGGCGCCCGAAAAGCCCGTCGGTCGCGTGTATCTGCACGCGAGTGCGCCCTGCGGAGATCTTGCGCGCCGTCTCGATCTACCCGGCGACCGCGACGCTGTCCGGACTCGAGCGACGGCGGCTGCGCTCCACCTCGTGCGTGACCTTCTGACACAGAATCGTCACGATCGCGCGTGAAATCCGCTGCTAGCGTCGGTGGTCGTGACCGACCGCGCCTGTTCCTGGCTCTCGTCCTGCCTCCGGACACCGTTCGCACGCTGGTGGCCTGGCAGAACGACGTGTTTGTCGACGTCGGCGACGTCCGCATCGTCCCGCCCGCGAACCTCCACGTCACGCTCGCCTTCCTCGGACATCGCCCCGCGGACGACGTCGAGCCGGTCATCGCCGCGCTCCAGGATCTCGCTCCGGCCGCTCGCCGTCCGGCTCTTTCCGTGGCTCGTTACCGTGAGACACGCAGCGTCGGCATGCTCGCGCTCGACGACGCGGACGATCGGGCCTCCTCATTTGCCGACGTCGTCCAGGGCCGGCTCGAGGCGTTGGGCGTCTACGAGCGGGAGCGGCGCCGCTGGCTCGCACACCTCACCGTGCTCCGGTTCAGGCGCCCGCCTCGCCTGGGACCCCCGCTGCCGGATCTCGGCGTGTTCAGTCCGTCCGAGGTGGCTGTCTACCATTCGGTGCTGCGGCCCACCGGGGCGCAGTACGAAGTCGTCGAATCAGTCCCGCTAGGCAGCTAGAGGAGGTACCTCTCTTGGACCGCGAGCAAGCTCTCGACGTCGCGCTCGGCCAGATCGAGCGGCAGTTCGGCAAGGGATCGGTGATGCGCATGAGCGATCAGGCACAGGTCTCGATCCCCGCCGTCTCGACCGGTTCCTTCTCGCTCGACCTCGCGCTCGGCATCGGCGGGCTGCCGCGCGGGCGGATCGTCGAGGTCTTCGGGCCGGAGTCGTCCGGAAAGACGACGCTCGTCTACCACGTCATCGCCGAAGCGCAACGCCGCGGCGGGATCTGTGCCTTCATCGACGCCGAGCACGCAATGGACCCGCAGTACGCGCGGAAGATCGGCGTCAACATCGACGAACTGCTTGTCTCCCAGCCCGACACGGGCGAGCAGGCGCTCGAGATCGCGGAGCTGCTCGTCCGGTCGGGCGCGCTGTCGGTCGTCGCCATCGACTCGGTCGCCGCGCTGACGCCCAAGGCGGAGATCGAGGGCGAGATGGGCGACAGCCATGTCGGCCTGCAGGCCCGCCTGATGAGCCAGGCGCTCCGCAAGCTCGCCGGAACCCTCAACCGAACCGACACGATCGCGCTCTTCACGAACCAGCTGCGCGAGAAGATCGGGGTGATGTTCGGCTGCCTGTCCTACGGCACCCGTGTGGTTCTGGCGGACGGGTCGACGGAGAAGATCGGCAAGATCGTCAACCAGCGGTTGCCCGTCGAGGTCATGTCGATGGATCCCGCGTCCGGTGACGTCTCGCCGCGGCGGATCGTCAACTACTTCAATAACGGCCCGGCCGATGAATGGCTTCGGTTCGAGGTCGAGGCCGCCGGCGGCTCCGGGCGTCGGAAGTTGGCCTGCACGCCGAACCACATGATCTTCACCCCGGCCGGCGAGCGGCGGGCCGCGGATATTCGCGAAGGCGACGAGGTCCTCGTAGCCGTCAAGCACTATGCCGTGTCGGCCGATCAGGAACAGCTGCTGTTCGGCGGAGTTCTGGGCGACGGTGCGCTGCGCCGAAGCTCCGATCACAACGTCGCCTTCCGCGTAGGGCACGGCCCCGCGCAACGCGAGTACCTCGAGTGGAAGCACGAAATGCTGGCTCCGTTCGGGCGGACGATCGCACCTACTGGAAGCGGATTCGGCTTCGACACGATCCCGATGCACCAGCTCGGCTGGCTCCACGAGGCGGTGTACGGCCTCACCGGTTCCAGGAAGTCCGCCGTAACGGAGGAGCTCGTCGCCCGGTTAGATGCGAGGGCGATTGCGGTCTGGTACACGGACGACGGCACGTTCTCGGGGACGTACGAGCGTTGGGGCCACGGCAAGGCAGAGATCTGCGCGAAGTCGCTATCCGTCGTCGATCGCGAACTCCTCGCGCGGCGGTGCGAGGAACTCGGGATGGGCCGCCCGACGGTCACCAGCCGAGGGCTCTTGTTTAGCGGCGATCGCACCCATGCCTTGCACGAGCGGATCGCGCCATACGTCCACCCGTCAATGGCGTACAAGCTCCATCCCGACCTTCGAGGGCACTTCGACTGGCATCCAGACACCTCTGACGCACATCTGAACGGAACGCGCCTCGGGGCGCGGACATCGCGCAAGATCGTCCCCCTTCGCGTCGTGCGGAAATACCGGCAGCCGGCCACGCCGCGGACGCGGACCCGGTTCGACCTGGAAGTCGAGGGCAACCACACCTATCTCGCCGACCATGTCGTAGTCCACAACTCGCCGGAGACCACACCGGGCGGCCGCGCGCTGAAGTTCTATTCCTCCGTCCGCCTCGACATCCGCCGCATCGAGACGCTGAAGGACGGCGTCGAGGCGATCGGCAACCGCGTCCGCGTCAAGGTCGTCAAGAACAAGGTCGCGCCGCCGTTCAAGCAGGCAGAGTTCGACATCATCTACGGCCAGGGGATCTCCTGGGAGGGCAGCGTCATGGACGCCGCCCTCGAGCGGAAGATCGTCCAGAAGTCGGGCTCGTACTTCAGCTTCGAGGACGAGCGGCTCGGCCAGGGACGCCAGAACGCGACCGCGTTCCTGAAGGAGCACCCGGACGTGTGCACGCAGATCCTCGCGCGGATCCAGGCGCAGGTGGGGGAGGGTCACGTCGTGTCCGCGCGGCTGCTGCCCATGGCTGAGGGCGCACCGCCGGAGGCCGCGCCCGTGCCGGCCGAGAACGCCGAGAGCGAGGTCGCGCAGGCGCCGTAGCCGATGCCTCGCGTCACGGCGCTGCGGTCGCTCGGTCGAGACCGAGTCGCCGTCGAGCTCGACGGGCGACCCTGGCGGGAGCTTCCGGGCGATGCGGTCGTCCGTGCGGGCGTGCGCGAGGGGCTCGAGCTCGACCGCGAGCGGCTGCGGCTGCTGCGGCGTGAGCTGCGCCGCAGCGAGGCACTCGCGGTCGCCGGTCGCACGCTCCGTCGCCGGGCCGCGTCCCAGCACGAGCTCGACGCACGGCTCGCGCGGGCCGACGTGCCGCCGACGGCCCGAGCCGACGTGCTGGCGCTCCTCACCGCGGCCG
>JBKPNC010000130.1:0-53562 GCA_046732435.1 Actinomycetota bacterium | reverse complement strand
GAGCCTGCCCTCCGACCTAGAGCTTCGCTGGCACTGGGAGGAGGAGCCGCTCGGGACCGCCGGAGCACTCCGGATCGTGCCGGGGCTCGAGGGCACGTTCATCGCCATGAACGGCGACATCCTGACCACGCTCGACTACCGCGACCTCCTCGATTTCCACCGGCGTGCGGGCGCGGCGCTGACCGTGGCGACCCATGCTCGCCGCGTCCGGGTCGACCTCGGCGTCATCGACGCCGACGGCGACCGAATCGTCGGCTACCGCGAGAAGCCCAGCCTCGACTACGAGGTAAGCATGGGCATCTACGTCTACGACGAGCGGGCGCTCGGGTACCTGCCTCCCGACGGCCCGTGCCAGTTCCCCGAGCTGGTGCAGCTGCTCCTCGACGCCGCCGAGACAGTCGCCGCCTACCGGAGCGAGGCCGAGTGGTTCGACATCGGGACGGTCGAGGAGCACCAGCGGGCCGTGGACGCAGTGGAGGCGGCGCCGGAGGTGTTCCGGGCGTGACCGAAGCCGAGCTCGAGCGCGCGCGCGCCGCGTACAGCGCCCGAGCGGGCGTCGACCACCCGTATCGCTGGGACAACCCCGGCTACGTGACCTATCTCCAGCGCCTCGAGCGCGACCTCCTCCGCGCGCTCGCCGACGCCGGAGTGATGCTCGCCGGCGCGCGGGTGCTGGAGGTCGGCTGCGGCACCGGCTATTTCCTGGAGCGGCTGCGCCACTTCGGCGCCGGCGAGTGCTACGGGGTCGATCTCATGGAGGACCGGATCGCCCAGGGACGCGAGCGCTATCCGGCGCTCCGCCTCCAGGTCGGGAACGCCTCCGACCTCCCGTTCGAGGACGGCGAATTCGACGTCGTGACGCAGTTCACGTGTCTCTCGTCCATCGTCGACGCCGACGTGCGCGCGGCCGCGGCGCGTGAGATGCTCCGCGTGGCGCGCCCGAGCGGATGGGTCCTGTCGTTCGACTTCCGCAGCGTGCGGCCCCTCGGCCGCCGGCGTCCGGCGGCGACACAGACCGTGGAACTCGACGAGCCCGAGCTGCGGCGGCTGTTCGGGACGCCTGCCCTGCTGCGGCGCGTGGCGATGCGGTTCGAGCTCGCCCAGCTCGCCGGCGGCCACGAGGTCCTGGCGGCCGCGCTCGCCGCGTTTCCGCAGCTGCGAAGCCACCTGCTCGGCATCTGGCGGACAGGGCAGTAGCGGGTCCCCGCTACGTTTCTGCGCGTGTTGCCGGACGCACGTTCGATCCTGCTCGTCGCGCAGTTCGCGCCGCCGTCGTTCGTCGTGGCCGCCCGTCGCGTTGCCGGGATGACGAAGTACCTCTCCCGTCTCGGCTACCGCGTCACGGTGCTCACGTCGCGGTTCTCCGGCGAGGGATCGATCGAGGGCGCGGCGGGGGTCGTGCGGACGCCCGACCTGTTGGCGAGCTCGGTGAACTGGCGCCGGCGGCATGTGCGCACGCCGGCCGCCGAGGCGGCGACGACGAGCCCCCCGGCGAGCCGTGTCGAATCGATCGTCGTGCCCGACATCTCGCTTGTCTCGTGGCTCCCGTTCGCCCTCGCCGCAACCGGCGGCTTGCGGCGGGCGCGCCCCGACTGCGTGATCACGACGTCGCCCCCGCAGTCGGCTCACCTCGTCGGGCTTGCGCTCGCACGGCTCGGGATCCCCTGGATCGCCGAGTTCCGTGACGGTTGGCGCTTCGAGCGGCCGCGCGGTGACTGGCCGTTGCGCCTCCAGCGCGCGCTCGACGCTCGCCTCGAAGGATTGGTCGTTCGGCGAGCGGACGCGCTCGTCGCGGTGACGAGGCCGATCGCCGCGGATCTCGAGCATCGCTTCCGGCGGCGCGTGAACCTGATCACCAACGCGTTCGATCCCGAGGACGTCGACGGCGGCGGGCCGGGGCTCGACTCGCTTCTCGACCCGGAGCGGTTCTCGATCGTTCACACCGGCAGCATGGGATTCACCGGCGCGACGACCCGACCGCTCGTCGAAGCGCTTGCGCTGCTCCGTGACGAGGCACCCGGGGTCGCCGCCCGGCTCGAGGTCGTGTTCGCGGGGCTTCTCTCGACGGTCGAAGCGGAGCTGCTCGGGCGCTCCGAGGTCGCCGGCATCGTTCGTTGCGTCGGGTCGCTCTCGCGCCCGTCCGTGCTGCAGCTGCAGCGCGAGGCCGACCTCCTTCTCGTCGTGACCGAGGGAGCGAGGCGCACGAGCGTCGCCACCGGCAAGCTCTTCGAGTACCTCGGGACAGGCCGTCCCATCCTCGTCCTGGGCTCCGAGACGGAGGCCGCCCGCATCGTCCTCGGCGCCGCGCGCGGACTGGCCACCCCCGCGGACGATCCACGCGCCATCTCTACCGCGCTCCGTGACGTGCTCGAAAGAGGCCTCCCGCCCGTTGCCGATCGAGACGCGGTGGAGCGCTACTCGTGGCCTCGGGTCGCCGCGGCGTATGCCGAGCTCGTCGACGACGTCTGCGCCGCATGAAGAAACGGCGCCGCGTGCTCGTACTTGCGTACTTCTTTCCGCCGGTGGCCGGCGCCGGCGCACAGCGGACGCTGAAGTTCGTTCGCCACCTCGTGCCGCTCGGCTGGGACGCGACGGTCGTGTCGACGCGCTCGCGCCTCTACCGCGCCCGGGATCACTCGCTCCTCGCCGAGGTGCCGGCCTCGACGCGGGTCGTGCGCGTTCGCGCGCTGCCGCTTGCGGCGTACCTGGGAATCGTCCTGCACAGGCTGCGCCTGCGCCGCCTCCGTTCCGTCGTGGTGTGGCCGGACAACGGGCTCGGCTGGTCGCCGTTCGCCCTCGTCGCCGCCCTGCGGGCGCTCCAGCGCGACCGTCCCGACGTGCTCTTCTCGACGTCATCTCCCTACGGCGGCCACCTCGTTGCGATGGCCGTCGCGATGCTGACCGGCCTCCCGTGGGTGGCCGACTTTCGCGACGAGTGGTCGACGAATCCCCACCTCGCGGAGCAGCCGCGCGTCCTCGCGGCGCTGACCGCGCGCACCGAGCGGGCGATCACCGCTCGTGCGACCCGGGTGGTCGTCGCTGCCGACTACTTCGATCTCGCCGGTCTCCCTCGAGGCGACCGGCGCCGTATCCAGATTCCGAACGGCGTCGACGAGGCGGACCTGCCGCCTTCGTCCGCGCCGGGACCGCCGGCCGACCGCTTCGTCCTTGCCCACGTGGGAACGCTCTACGACATCCGGGATCCGACCCCGGCGTTGCGCGCGCTGGCCGCGCTCGCCGCGCGCGACGCGATCGACGGCCGGCAGGTCGTCGTCCGGCTCGTCGGCAACGTCTGGCTCGAGCACTTCACGCCGCCGCCTGGACTGCGCCTCGAGAGCGTCGGCTACGTCGATCACGTGCGCGCGGTTGCGGAGATGCGCGCCGCGACGGCGCTCCTGCTCTACGTGTCGCCCGCCAGCCTGGCGCCCTCCGGAAAGGTGTTCGAGTACCTTGCCTCCGGGCGTCCGGTGCTGTGCCTCGCCCGGCCGGACAACCTCGCCAGCCGGCTCGTGCGCGAGTGGGACGCCGGGGTCGTCGCCGAGCCCGGCGACATGCCGGCGATCGAGCGAGCGATCCTGACGCTCTGGAACCGATGGCGCGCCGATGGGCTCCCGGACCAGGACGACGTGCGGGCGCGCACGCTCGAGCACTACTCGCGGCGTGCTGCCGCCGAGCGCCTGGCGCAGGTGCTGGACGAGGCATGCCGTGGCTGAGGCGCTGCGTGTGCTCGTGGCGGGCTGGTTGAACTCGCCGCATGTCGCTGCGTGGGCCGACGCCGTCGCCGCCGCTGGTCACGATGTCCATGTGGCGGGGCGTGTGGTGCCGAAGTGGCCGGAGCTCGAGCTCGCGGTTCCCTCCTACCGGCTCGCGACTCCGTGGCCGCCGCCGGTACAGGGACTGCGGATGAGCGCCGGGCTCGGCCGCGTCGCCGCAGCACTCGAGCCCGACATCGTCCATGCGCACTACCTGCCGGAGTACGGCTGGATGGCCGCGCGGGAGGGCCTGGCGCCGCTCGTCTGCTCGGCCTGGGGTTCGGATGTCCTCGTCGGCGGATGGGTCGCGACCAGGCGCTCTCGAAGCGCTCTCGACGCGGCGACACTCGTGCTCGCGGATTCGGCCCATCTCGCCCGGGAGGCGCGCGCGCTGGCGGGGCGCGAGGTGCGAGTGGACGTCGTGCGCTGGGGCCTCGATCTCGAGCTTTTTGCGCCCGGTAGCGCGATCGAGGCCCGCGAGCGGCTCGGCCTCCCGCCGGAAGGCCCGCTCGTCGCGGGCGTGCGGGGGCTGCGGCCGCTGTACAACCCGCAGCTACAGCTGGAGGCCTTCGCCCGCGTACGCGCCGAGCGGCCGGAGGCGCGGTTCCTGCTCAAGCATCCGCTGACCGGGACGCCGTCGGCGATCACGAGAGCGATCGAGCGCCTCGGCCTTTCCGACGCCGTCACGGTCCGGGGGAGCGCGCCCGCCGCCGAGCTTCGTGATGTCTATCGCGCCGCCGACGTCGTCGTGTCCGTTCCCTCCAGCGATAGCTCGCCGCGCAGCGTCTGGGAGGCGCTCGCCTGCGGCCGGCCCGTCGTCCTTTCCGACCTTCCCTGGGCGCGAGAGGAGCTCGTGCACGGCGAGCATGCGCTCATCGTGCCGCTCGAGGTCGGCGCCGTCGCCGAGGCGATCGGCCGTGCGCTCGACGACCGAGACCTCGCCGACCGGATCGGGGCAAACGGGCGCGCGCTTGCCGTCGCCGAGCTCGACCCGTCCACATGCACGGCGCGCATCGATCGGCTCTACCGCGAGATCGGGGAGACCCGGCGGTGAGCCCTCGGCGGCGCCACCTCGGCGCCGGCGCCGCGCTCTCCGTCGTCGTCCAGGGTGGGCCGCTTGCGGCCGCGGCCGTCCTCAGCATCGTCCTCGCGCGCACGATCGGCCCGTCGGGGAACGGTCGCTTCGCCCTGCTGGTGACGTTGTCCGGGCTGACGGTGATGGTGTTGTCGTTCGGGCTCTCCGCGGGGATCATCTTCGAGGTCAGTCGTGCGCGCTGGTCGGTGCGCGGGGCGTTCCGGGCGAGCTACGCCGCGGCGCTTGTGCTCGGCCTCGTCGGCTTCGTGGCCGGGCTGGCGGTGTTCTGGCTCCTGCACGACTCGGTCTTCCGCGGCATCTCCACGTCGCTCGCCGTGATCACGCTCTCGAGCCTGCCGCCGGTGATCGCCTACCAGTTCGCGGATTCGATCCTGCTGGCTCGAGAACGGTACGAGGGCTACGCCGCGCTCGAGCTCTCGCACTCGCTGACGCTGCTCGTCATCGGCGCCGGACTCGCGATTCCCTTCGGACTGACCGGCGCCGTCGTCGGGCTGCCCGCGGCCGCGCTCATCGGCGCCGCGATGGGAGTGGTGCTCGTCGCCGCCGAAGCGCGCCGGAGCGCCATAGCCGACGAGAGCGGCTTGCTGCGGCGCGCTCTCGGCTTCGGCCTCCAGAGCTGGGGCGCCAACCTCCTGCAGCAGATCAACTACCGCTTCGACCTCCTGATCCTCGCCGCGTATGCGACCACGCGCGATGTCGGCGTGTACTCGGTCGCGCTCACGCTGACCGCTGTCGCGTGGGTGCTCCCGCAGGCGCTGCAGACGGTCCTCTTCCCGCGGGCTGCGAGCCTCGACGAAGCGGCGCTGGCCGGGGAGATCAGCGCCGAAGAGTCGGACGCGGCGCTCGCGAAGGCCGTCCGCCACGGGGTCCTCCTCACGCTGCCGACCGCGCTCATTCTCAGCGTGCTCCTCGTCGTGGCCGTTCCGCTGCTGTACGGCTCGAAGTTCCACCAGACGATCTGGCTCGGCTTCATCCTTCTGCCGGGGACGCTCCTGGTCGGCGTCGGCAAGATCCTCGGATCGGCGGTGACCGGCCGCGGCTATCCGCGGTATGCGCTGTACGGAAGCGCTGCCTCGGCGGCGGCGGCACTGGCGCTGTACTTCGGCCTGATCCCGCCCTTCCACGCGTGGGGAGCGGCCACGGCCTCGTCGCTCGTCTACGCGTTCGGGGCGCTTTTGGGGGTCTCCTTCTTTCGGCGGGTCACGCGGATCGGGCTCAAGGAAGCCTTCGTGCCGCGGTCGGAAGACGTCGGCGACTACGTCGGGCTGATGCGGCTCGCTCGCGCGTGGCGTCCAGGGCGTTGAGCGGGTGAGCGCCCGCACCGTGCTCGTGCTGCCGGCGTGGTATCCGACGGCGCGGGAGCCGCTGTCCGGCCCGTTCGTCCGCGACCACGCTCGCGCGGCGGCGTCCTACGGCCATCGCATGGTCGTCGTCGTCGACGAGGGCGCCGAACGGAAGGTGCGCGGCCTTTTCGCGCTTTCAGAGGAGCGCGACGGGGAGCTGCGGAGGTTCCGCGTCGTCTACCGGCCGTCGGCCGGACGCGTCGCCTATCTCGCCGCGGTGCTCGCCGTCGCGGGCCGGCTCGCTCGAGATGGGACGCCGGTGGACGTCGTCCATGCACACGTCCACCGAATGGGCGCGCCGGCGCTCGCAGCCGGTGCCGTCCTCCGCCGGCCGGTCGTCATCAGCGAGCACTCGAGCGAGTGGCCGCGTCGCACGATCCGGCCGGGCGCTCTGCTGCGGGCGCGACTCGCCTTCCCGCGGGCCGCACTCGTGTGCCCGGTGAACGCCGAGCTGCGCGCGGCGATCGAGAGCTACGGCGTGCGAGCCCGCTTCCGGATCGTCCCGAATCCCGTGGACACGACGCTCTTCCATCTGCCGGCAGAACGGATCACGGCCGAGCGCGCACACCTCGTCAACGTTGCGCTGCACGTCGAGGTCAAGGGCCTCCAGGTGCTACTCCGCGCGTTCGCCTCGCTGGCCGAGCGGCGGCCGGAGGCAATGCTCGAGCTGATCGGCGACGGCCCGCTGACGCCGCAGCTCCTGGGGCTGGCGTCGGAGCTAGGGCTCGGCGAGCAAGTACGGTTCGCGGGCCGCCTGCCGCCGCGCGAGGTCGCCGCGAGGTTGCGCGCGGCGGATGCGTTCGTCCTGTCGAGCCTGAGCGAGAACCTGCCCGTCTCGCTGCTCCAGGCGCTCTGCTGCGGGCTTCCGGTGGCCGCGACGAACGTCGGCGGCGTCGCGAAGGCGGTCGGGAACGACGGAAGCCTTGCTCGTGCCGGCGACGATCGAGCGCTCGCCGGGGCCATGGACGCCGTGCTCGACAGGCGGGCGACGGTCGACCGCGAGTCGATCGCCCGGCGCGCTGCCGCCCGGTACTCCTTCGCCGCCGTCGGCGGCGTCTGGGACGCGATCTATCGCTCCTTCTGAGGCTGTCGCGCCGGCTTCACCGCGATCGCGTGCAGAAGATCGCCCCGGCGCGTGAGCGTGTCGAACCCGATGACGAGCGGTACGAGCAGGACGGCGGCCGCGGCGAGAGGGTAGAGAGCGGGGCCTCGCTCCAGGCGCCGGCGGCCGAGCAGGCGGTACTGCAGGCTCATGGGCAGGCCCTCGGCGCTCGTCGACGTCTGGAGCGCGAGCGGCACGAAGCCCGTACGCCGCAACAACTCGTCGAGCCCCCGACGCGAGAAGTGCGAACGGTGGCGCGGCAGGTCGAGGTGGAACCAGCTCGATCGGAAGCGCCGGCTCTGCCAGGAATCGAAGTTGGGCAACGAGACGAGGAGGAGGCCGCGGTCGGCGAGCAGGGCGCGAGCCAGCAGCAGATCCTCCGCGGGCTCGACCACATGCTCGAGCGAGTGCTGGAAGACGACGGCGTCGAATCCGCCGGACAGCCGCGGCGCCACCGTCGCGAGTGTCCCGTGCTCCGTGCGCACGCCCCGGGCGCGGGCCTCCTCGCAGGCGGCCTCGGACGGCTCGATCCCGGTGACCTGCCAGCCCTCGCGAGCGAGGCCGACACCGAGGTCGCCACGGCCGCTTCCGACGTCGAGAAGGCGCCCCGGCGGCCGCTCGCGCGCTGCTCGCAGGGGCGTCCGCCGAAGCGCCCGGCGCGAGCGAATCCCGTCCACGACCGTGGGCAGCGAGCGCCGCCGGCCGGTGGACAGGCGGTGTGCTCGGTACGAACCGGGGTAGAAGGCGCCGAGCTCCTCGGGCCCTACGACCGGGACGGTGCGGCCGCTTCCGCACGCGCTGCAGACGAGGACCTGGAAGCTCCCGGGCGTGCCGTGCAGCCGGTCGATGCCTTCAATCGATGCACGCGTCGGGAGGGGGCCGCCGCACGCGGGGCACGCGAGCGCCATCAGACCATCACCGCTTCGGAGCCCGAGGAAGGCGCCGGTGCTGGGCATACGCCTCGCGAAAGCCGACGAGTCGCTTCGCGGCGACGTGCCGCTCCGCCGGGCTGCGTGTCGCGCGCTCGCGCGGCACCGCTGCGAGACCGTCACGCCAGCCGCGCAGAACCGCCCGGATCGCCTGCGAGCTTGGTGAGCGCGCCAGCGTTGCGGCGTCGAAGGCCGCCGACGACAGCACTGACTTCGCGAGGGCGCCGGGCGGGAGATGCCTCGAGGCGTTCACGAGCCGGTTTCGAGAGAGCAGGTAGCGGCGGAGCGGCGAGAAGCGAGGACCCGCCGCATGGCCGTACTCGTGCCGGATCGCGCTCGCCGAAGCGAGCACCACTCGACCCGGGACACGCAGGCAGTAGTCAGCCTCCTCGCCGTACATGAAGAGCGGCTCGTAGAACCCACCGAGGGCGAGGAACTCTGCGCGCCGCACCATCATCAGCGCACCTGACGCCGCGGTCACCTCGACCGTGCCGGCGGCAACGGCCGCGCGGGGCGCGCCCGCGAGTCGGCCGTACGTGGCCGTGCTCGGAGCGATCTCGAGACCGGCGGCCTCCACCGTCTCGCCGCTGGGTTCGAGCAGCAGACCGGTTGCGACCGAGATCGTCGGGTCGTCGAGCAACGTCCGCAACGGCGCGTCCCAGCCAGGCTCCACGCGGCCGTCGAAGTTGACGAACGCAAGCAGGCGGCCCTCTGCCGCCTCGGCGCCGCGGTTGCAGCCCGCGCAGAAGCCGACGTTCGTGTTGAACCGTACGGCGCGGGCTCTGGCCCACCATTGCTCGACGCTTCGCCAGCTGCCGTCGGTCGACCCCGAGTCGACGACCACGCAATCGGTCTCCTCGCAGGTCGTGTTCTGCGCCAGCGCCGTTAGTGCGTCCGGCAGGCAGCCGGCGCCGTTGTGATTGACGAGCACGACCGAGAGTTCCGTCACAGCACGTGGCGGACGAGCGCCCAGTACGCCTCGACGAGCGGGTTCGTCAGCCGCGCGGCCAGCGGAACGCCGAAGGCGCCGGGGTCGATCACCGGCGTCAGATACTGGGCGAGCACGCGGTCGGGGACGTGACGCAGCCGCTGCGTCTCCATCCGGTGGCGGAGGAGCCAGCGGGGATGGCGCGCACACCAGGCCCAGCCGGCGAGCTTGTCCCGCAGCCACCCCTCCTTCGCCGCGACGAGGGCGAGCGCCACTTCGGCCGAGAGGAGCACCGGGGCCAGCACGAGCATCAGCCGGCCCGAGTACGCCGACAGCACGAAGATCAGCCGATTCCGCTCCATGAAGTAGTTCTTCCGGGCGTTGCGTGCGAAGTCGTAGTCGTGGTAGACGTCCGCGCCGGCGTCGACGACCACGCGCAGCCCGCGCATCCGGGCCCGCCATCCGAGCTCGACGTCCTCGTGGTAGAGGAACATTCGGTCGGTGAACTCGCCGAGCTCGGAGAACGTCCGCGCCCGAATCGCCAGGGCGGCGCCGCAGGCGTACGTGATCTCGCGCGTGTCCGAGACGACCTCGACGGGCTTCCCGTAGTCGCCCATCCAGGCGAGGGCGGAGACGTGGAGGACGTTGCCGCTCGAGTTCAGGAGCCCGGGCTCGTCGAGCAGGCGCAGGCGCGCCATCGCGACGCCGATCGTCTCGTCGCGAAGGAGCTCGGCGAGACGAGGGACGGCAGCCGGCGCGGCGACGGTATCAGGGTTGAGGAACACGAGCACGTCGCCGGACGCCGAGCGGGCGCCGAGGTTCGACCCGGCCGCATAGCCGAGGTTCCGGCCCGGCGAGAGGACCGTGACGTAGGGCAGTGCGCGCGCCGCGTCGATCTCGGAGCCGCTGCCGTTGTCGACGACGATCACCTCCAGCTCGCCCTGCCTGTCGGGCGCGAGCGACTCGAGACAGCGGAGCAGGCTGGCGCCGGAGCGATACGCGACGACGACGGCCGAGGCGCTCACCGGCTGGATTTACAGGCCGCTAATAGCATTTTCGGCATCATGCAGAACTCGCATGGGTAGTCAGCCGAACATGGCCGCGACCCAGATCGAGAATCATCTCGCGGACGACGCCGCAGCGGCGGCGCCGGCCGCGGAGCCGACGCCGCTGGTCTCGGTCGTGATCCCGTGCCTCAACGAGGCGCAGTCGATCGCGGAATGCGTCCGCCGTGCCAGGGACGTCCTCGACCGGAACGGGTTCACGGGGGAAGTCGTCGTCGCCGACAACGGCTCGACCGACGGGAGCCCCGAGGAGGCTGAGGCGGCCGGCGCCCGGGTCGTCCGCGAGCGGCGAACCGGCTACGGAAGCGCCTACCTCGCCGGGTTCGCCGCCGCCACCGGGACGTACATCGTCATGGCGGACGCCGACCTCACGTACGACTTCGACGACATCCCCCGGTTCCTGGAGCAGCTGGAGGACGGCGGCGACTTCGTCATCGGCAACCGGATGCAGAACATTCGCCCGGGCGCGATGCCGTGGCATCACCGGTACATCGGCAACCCCGCGCTTACCACCGCGCTCAACCTCTTCTTCCGCACCGGAGTCCGCGATGCGCACTGCGGGATGCGGGCAGTGCGCCGCGACGTCCTCCCGCGGCTCGACCTCCGGGCGACCGGCATGGAGTTTGCCTCCGAGATGGTCATCCGCGCCTCCAAGGAAGAACTCGACATCCGCCAGATCGCGATCGAGTACGGCCCCCGGGCCGGCGAGTCGAAGCTGTCCAGCTTCCGTGACGGCTGGCGCCACCTCCGCTTCCTGCTCGTTCACAGCCCGACGTACCTGTTCCTCGTCCCCGGTGCGTTGATGGCGCTCGTGGGGCTCCTGATCATCGCCACGGTGCTCGGAAACGTGAGCGTGTTCGGTCGCAGCTGGGAGCTGCACACGATGATCGCCGGAACGCTGATCACCGTCGTCGGAACGCAGGTGCTGACGCTCGGGCTTGCGGCGCGCGCCTACGGCGTGTGGTATCTCGGAGAACGCGATCCGTGGTTTACGCGGATGGAAGGTCGAGTGCGCCTCGAGCACGGGCTGCTCGCCGGCGTCGCCGTCCTCCTCGTAGGCGTCGGGCTGTTGATCTTCATTCTCGCGAAGTGGCTCGGCAGCGGCCGCGGCGCGCTCGCGGAGACGCGGCTCGCCTTGCTGGCCGCAACGCTCGTGATCGTCGGGCTGCAGATCACGTTCTCGAGCTTCTTGCTCTCGATCCTCGGCCTCCGCCGCAGCAACTGAGCGGTGCACGACAGGGCCGGCCGACAGGCGCGCTGGCGGGTCTTCCGGTCAGCGGCTGCCGTGGCCGCCGATTCGTCGTACGCCGACCGGGGCCTGCCGGCGGGAGTGCGCGCCGCCGACCGGCGTGAACCGGCGTGGCCTGACGTCCCGGCCACGGTTCCCCGATCGCGCGCCCGCGCCGCGACGCTTGGACTCGCCGGCCTGATCGTCGCGGCCGTCGTCGTTCGCGCGCTGCTCGCGCGCTTGATCGAGACGCCGTGGATCCTTCCGGACGAGTTCATCTACTCGGAGTTGGCCAAGAGCTTTGCCGCGCAGGGTCGCTTCCTCGTCGGCGGGTCGTCGTACGCCGGCTTCGGCAAGGTCTACCCGCTGCTCATCTCGCCGGCCTGGCTCTCGCACTCGATGTCGTTCACGTACGGGCTCGCGAAGACGCTCAACGCCGTCTTCATGAGCCTCGCGGCGGTGCCTGCCTACTTCTGGGCGCGCCGGCTCGTGTCGCCGGCGCTCGCCCTGGTGACCGCTGCCCTCGTTCTCGTCCTGCCCGCCTACCTCTATACCGGCACGATCATGACCGAGAACGCGTCGTTGCCCACGTTCGTGCTCGCGACGTTCGCGCTGGCGGTCGCGCTCGAGCGTCCGACGCTGTGGACACAGTCGTTTGCGCTGGGCGCCGCCGTCGTGGCGAGCGCCGTCCGCGTACAGGCCGCCGTCCTCTTCGCGGTGATCCTGCTCGCGACCGCGCTCAAGGTGGCGCTCGACTTGCGTGTCGACGCCGGCCGTCCACGGGCCCTGCTTCGGCAGCAGCTTCCGCTGCTGGCCGGTCTCGCGTGCCTCGGCCTCGCGTACGTGATCGTGAAGGCGGTGGCGGGCCAGAGCCTGACGTCGGGGCTCGGCGCGTACTCGGTGGTCGTCGGCGGCGGCTACCCGTGGGGAGAGGTCTGGCGTTGGGTGCTCTACCACTTCGCGGAGCTCTCGCTCGCCGTGGCGATCGTGCCGCTCGCCGCGCTGGGGGTGCTGAGCGGGCTGGCCGCAATCCGGGGGCTCCCCGGCGCCGCCGAGCGCGCCTTCGTCGCCGTCGCCGTCGCCACCGTGGTGCTGGTCGTGTTCCAGGTCGGGCTCTTCGCCTCGCGGTTCGCGCTCCGGATCGAGGAGCGGAACATGATCTACGTGATGCCGATCCTGCTCCTGGCGTTCGTCGTCTGGATCGGGCGCGGCCTTCCGCGTCCCGCCGTGATCACCTCCGTCGCTGCGGCTGTGGCGGCCGCCCCGCTGCTGGCGATCCCGCTGTCCAGGTTCCTGAACGAGACGATCGTCTCGGACACGTTCGCGCTGGTTCCGTGGCTCCGCCTCGCCACGCACCTCTCGAACGACTTCTCGCAGGTCCGATGGATCATGCTGTTCGCCGCCTTCGACGCGGTGCTGGCGTTCGTCTTGCTCCCCCGCCGCGTCGCCGCGGTCGCGCTCCCCGTTCTGCTGGCCGGATACTTCGCCTACGTCTCGACCGTCTCCATCGACGAGGCGTCAGCCCTGGCCCGCAACCTCCGCGAGACGATTCCGGGGAACGCCTCGTGGATCGACACCCGGATCGGTTCGAGGCCGAAAGCGGTCTACCTGTACGGTGCCGATCCCTACCCGAACCACGAGCCTGTCGTGCTCTGGGAGCTCAAGTTCTGGAACCGCAGCCTCGATCGCATCTACAGCCTGGGCGCTCCCAGCCCGGCCGGGCTGCCGGTGTACACCGCCCAGATCGCGGCAGACGGCCGGCTGCGCTCGGGGTCGGCGCAGCTGGCGGCGAGCCGGTACGTGGTCGCGAACCGATCGCTCACGCTGGTCGGCCACGCGGTCGAGCGCAACGGCGACGTCACCCTCTACGCCGCGCGACGGCCCGTCGCCCTCCAGACCGTGGTCGTTGCCGGCGTCGCCAACGACGGGTGGATGGGCGCCGACGCGACCTACGACCGGTACGCCGCGTCGAACAAGCGCGGCGGAACGCTGACGGTCACGCTGTCGCGGCGCGCCTGGGGCGGACCCGACGACAAGCCGGGCCACGCCACGATCGAGATCGGGCCGCTCGCGTCGGACCTCGGCCCGTCGGCGATGGTGGCGGTCACGGCTCGACGAACGTGGACGATCCACGCCCTGAGCGAGAAGCGCTTCCACCTCCCGGCTCCGCCACCCCCCTTCCAGGTGCGGATCCACATCGAGCCGACGTTCTCACCCGCCGATTACGGATTCCCCGACAAGCGGCAACTGGGCGCGCAGGTGAAGTTCGCCTTCCGGCCGCGTCACTGAGCGAGGACCGGAGATGCGCTATTCGCCGAGTCGGCGCAGCGCGACGTGCACGCTCGTCCACCGCACTCCGGACGAGTGCCGCAGCACGATGTGCGGGTAGGTCGTCCAGTCCAGCCGTCCGGCCTTCACGTCGGCGGCGGCTTCGTCGAGGTCGACGACCGTGCGTCGCGTCGCCTTCGAGAGCCGCAGCTCCAGGGGCTCGACGAGCGCCCAGGCCCCGCTGTCCGGCTCGAGCACGGAGTACAGCTCGTCCTTGTCGAACATGAGCGTCCCGGGTATTCCCCGCCTCCTCCCCTTGAGCCGGTACTCGGTCGAGAGCGCCGCGATTCCGCCCGGCTTGAGCACACGCCGTATCTCCGAGAGCGCCCGGCGAACGTCGTCGGCCTCGCCGAAATGCTCGATTGCGCTCGAGGAGAAGACCCCGTCGAAACAGGCGTTCTCGTACCGGAGGTCACGCGCATCCATCTGCTGAACGACGAGCCGTCGGGGATTCCACCGGCACGGCGCAAACGGGGCGGGATCGCGCAGCATCCCGGGCGGCGCCTGCTCGCCCCACGCCTTGCCGCCCAGGTACAGGTCGGTCGCGAATACCCGCCTGGCATGGTTCGTCAGCCAGAAGATCGTCGCCTCGGCTCCGGCGCCGACGCCGAGGAACTCGCTCGTCTCGCCGAGGACGCCGAGCTCGCAGAATGCACGGAGGCTCATCGCCACCTCCCAGAACTTGCGGTACTCGCGCCCGCTCGGAAACGCCGGCCCGTGGCGCTCGGCATGGCTGGCGAACGCGCTGCGGATCAGCGTCCGTAGGGTCGGATCGGCGAAGTCCTCGAGCTCACAGAGCTTGCAGAGCGCCGCCATGAGCGGCGCAAATCTACCCGGGTGCGTTCACACGCTGGCGACGGCCTCGCGGGCCTGCGCGGCCTGCAGCTCCTCCTCTTCGTAGTACGCCGCGGCCGGGCTGATCGCGGCTACGCATGCCTCGGGCAGCGCGGCGCAGCCGAGCCAGAGCACCTCGGGCCGGAGGGCGACCACGATGAGCCCGCCGGCGAGGGTGGCGACGCCGTCGACGAAGACCGCGCCGCCGGCGCCGAGGAGCGCGGCGAGGCCGGCCGTCACGAGCCCGCCGGCCGGCAGCATGCCGACGAAGGCCACGGCCCAGACCGCCATCGCCCGAGCGCGCATCTCGTCGGCGGCCATGGACTGGACGGCCACTGTCGAGAGGCCGATGAAAACGACGCCGAAGAAGCCACCAACCACGGCGAGGACGAGCGAGAGCGGGATCCAATGCGAGACGCCGACGCCGGCGATCGCCAGGGCGGTCAGGTAGTAGCCCGCGAGCGCCGGCTCTCCCTTGTTCGGCCGGCTGGACAGGCGCAGCAGCGCGAGCGACCCGAGCACGGAGCCGAGCCCGATCGCGGACATCATCAACCCGAGCGTCCCCGCGCCGCCGTGGAGCTGGTCGCGAACGATCGCCGGGATCATGAACGCCACGGGCGGCGTCGCGAACAGCCCGGCGAACACCATCATCACGATCAGCGACGCCATGCTCCGCTGGCTGATTACGTAGCGGACGCCTTCGATCATCGCGCCGCCGAGCTTCGCGCCGCCCGCGAGGGCACGTGACCCCGGAAGCAGCACCAGCGTCCCCAGCACCGCCAGGAAGCTGACGGCGTTGACGGAGAACACCCAGCCGGGGCCTGCCGCGGCGAGCAGGAACCCGGAGATCGCGGGGCCGACGAAGCGTGCGACCTGCAGCGAGAGACTGTTGATCGCGACCGCGCTCTCCAGCTCCTTCCCCGGCACCGTGGCGGCGAGCATGCCCTGGAACGCAGGGAAGCTCAGTGTTCCGAGCGTACCCCCCGCCACCGCGAGGATGCCCATGGTCAGGACGTTCAGATCGCCGGTGACCCAGAGGATGGCGAGTAGGGCCGCGACGCCCATGTTCAGCGTCTGGAAGACGATCAACAGCGTTCGCCGGTCGTAGCGGTCGGCGAGCGCGCCGGCCGGGAGCGCGAAGATGAGGTTGGGAATCGTGTTCAGGAAGCCGATCAGGCCGAGCGTGGACGCCGAGCCGCCGAGCAAGAGGACGACGTATCCGAACGCGGCTGCCTCGACCCAGTTCCCGGTCAGCGAGAGGAGGACGCCGAGCGAGTAGCGCCGGAACCGTTGGTGCCTGAGCGCGGCGAGCGTGCCGCCGCGGCGAGGCTGCGGCTCCGCGATCGGAAGCGTCGTCAGCGGGACCTCCGGCACCTTGCCGTCCAGTGCGAACAGCCCGCCGCTGACCGCGTATGCCTCGAACCCTCGGTCCCTCAGCCAGTGCGCCACACGGACGCTCGTCGCCTCGCGCAGTCAGGTGCAGGCGAGGACGATCGGCGTGTCGCGCGGGAAACGATCAAGGCTCTCCGGGATCTCGTCCGGCGGAATCCGGATCGCGTCGTGGGGCGCCGGCGGATCCTGCGACTTGCGCCGCACGTCGACGAGGATCGCGCCCTCCTCGATGAGCTGGCGCGCGCGATCCGGCTCGATCCGGACCGGCGAGGGGCGGATTGCGGACGGAACATGGAAGCGTCGTGTAGGCCTTGACACGATCCCAGCCTACTCAGCATGGGGAAGGATGCGGCTGTGCGCGAAGGGCTCGTGTCGCTCATCGAGCGGCTCGTCTCGATCGAGTCGGTAAATCCGACGCTCATTTCGGGCGCGCCCGGGGAGGGGGAGATCGCGGCGTTCGTCGCGGGCTGGCTCCGTGAGCGAGGCCTGGAGGTGAGCGTGGAGGACGTTGCTCCTGGGCGTCCGAATGTGACCGCGGTCGCGCGCGGCTCCGGCGGTGGGCGGAGCCTGCTCCTGAACGCTCACACCGACACGGTCGGTGTCGCCGGCATGCGCGACGCCCTCACCCCGCGGGTCGAAGACGGCCGCCTCTACGGTCGCGGCGCCTACGACATGAAGGCGAGCCTGGCGGTCCTGATGCTGCTGACCGCAGAGGCCGCCGAACGTCGGCTCCGGGGCGACGTGATCCTCACCGCCGTCGCGGACGAGGAGGCGGCGAGCATCGGGACGGAAGCCGTTGCGGGCACCATTCGAGCCGATGCCGCCGTCGTCGCGGAGCCGACGGAGCTCGGCGTTGCGGTCGCGCACCGCGGCTTCACCTGGCTCGAGATCGAGGTCCGCGGCGTCGCCGCCCATGGATCGCGCTACGACCTGGGTGTCGACGCGATTGCCCGTATGGGGCAGGTGCTGATCGGCCTCGAGCAGCTCGACAGCGTCCTCGCAGAGACGCGCCCGCCGCATCCGCTCCTCGGCCGCGCCTCCGTGCACGCAGCCGTGATCGAGGGCGGCGAGGGAATCTCCACCTACCCGGACCGGTGCGTGCTCCAGCTGGAGCGGCGGACGCTTCCCGGGGAAACCTTCGAGATGGCCGAGCAGGAGGCTCGCGCCCTGCTCGGCGATCTGGACGGCTCGGTCAGCGTCCGTTTCACCCGCGACCCACTGGAGACGAGCCCGGACGAGGAGATCGTCCGCACGCTCTGCCGATACGCAGAAGCAACCGACACGATCGGCGTCCCGTTCTGGACCGACGCCGCGCTACTCGCCGAAGCCGGGATCCCGACGGTCGTCTACGGCCCGGCCGGCGACGGGGCGCACGCCGACGTCGAGTGGGTCGACCTCGCCAGCGTCGAGCGCTGCTACGGCGTGCTACTGGCGACGGTTCTTGAGTTCTGCGGCTAGCTCCACGGGGGAAATGGGGTTTCCCCCGTGCGCCCCCTCCCAGAACCGACTGCACACGCGCGTCCCGCGCTGTGACTGCGGGGAGCCAAGCTCCCCTTCGTCGATTGTATTGGCGGAGGTCGGCTTGGCCGGCCGCAGCCACCACGCGCGCAGGCGCGTCTGCCTTTGAGTCTGGGAGGGGGTCAACGGGGGAAACCCCATTTCCCCCGTTACTTCCAGAGCGGCGCGAGCGAGTCGGCGCACCGCTCGAGCAGCGCGCAGTCCTCCTCGCTGAACGCATCGACGTGATCGCTCTCGACGTCGACCAGCCCGCGCACGACGCCGCCGATCCGGACGGGAACGACGATCTCCGACCGCGTGCTCCCGAGGGTGGTCAGGTAGCGCGGATCGGAGGTCACGTCGCCGACGACCACCGGCTCGCCGCTCGCGACCGCAGCGCTCGACAACCCCTGCCCGACCGGGAAGCGAGGATGCGCCGGCGGGCCCGGGCCGTCCCAGCCGATCACCGCGATCTCTGCATCGGTGACGTCGTACAACCCGACCCACCGGAAGCCGCCCGTCGTTCGCAGCACCCGGGCGGCATCCCGAGCGCGCTCCTCACGGGCGCACTCACGGGCGAAGACGGCTGCCAGCTCGTCGAGCACGGACCGCGGCCGGGACTACTTGCGGCGCGCCCGCTGGGCGCGGCGTCGCTGCTGGCGGTTGACCGGCTCCGGCATGGCTTCGTACTCGCCGGCGGCGTCGAAGTAGGCGCGCCGTTCGGCGGGAGTGAGCTGGCTGATCGCCTTCTGTGCGCGCATCGGGTCCCGTGTTGCGCCGGCCCGCTCGAGCTTGCGGATCGCGCTGGCGAGGTCGGGGTTCGAGCGCTCGAGTGCGGCGCGCGAGAGTTTGTTCAGACCCTTGCCGACAAGCGGGAGCTTCCCGAGGAAGGTGAAGACGGGCCGGAGGTAGCGCCCGCCGCGGAAGCGCCCCAGCAGCGCGAGGACACCGAGCAGGAGGAGCAGGGCGCCGAGGATGATCGGCGGTATGAGCCAGAGCGGCATC
Source organism: Actinomycetota bacterium (assembly GCA_046732435.1). Taxonomy (GTDB): domain Bacteria; phylum Actinomycetota; class Thermoleophilia; order Gaiellales; family Gaiellaceae; genus JALZFG01. Next base: position 35,064 of record JBKPNC010000130.1, on the reverse strand, counting down.
GCAGACGATGGTATCGCGCTGCCGAGTTCCTAAGGCGCAGCCGGGAGCTGCGATCCGCGGAGAAACTGGTCGACGACGAGCGACGCGGTGTCCTCGACGCCCGCGCCCGTGTCGTGGACGTGCTCGAGGCCCGCTTGCAGCATCCGTCCGTAGACTCGCTCGGTCCACCGCTGCGGGACGTCCGCACGGAGGTAGCCCTCGCGGCGGCCCCTTGCGAGCAGCCGGCGCATCACCGCCTTGAGCTCGTCCTTGCCGTCCGCGTGCGGGACGCCGCCCTCGCGGATGACGACGAGGATGCGCGCGCCTACCGCGACGAGCGCACGTGTCGCGCGCGCCAGCGCCTCGGGGAAGGGGACGGCGCTCAGGTGCGCATCGCGGAGCCGCCGCACGGCGTCCTGCTCGGCCGCTACCAGCAGTCCCTGCAGCAGGCGCTCGCGGCTCGGAAAGTAGCGGTAGACCGTGGCACGCCCGATGCCGGCCGCCTCGGCGACCTCGGCCATCGTGGGCACGACACGGCGCTCGCAGATCAGGTCGGCAGCGGCCGCGAGGATGGTGTCTTGGACGTGGGCGCCGACGCGACCGCGTCGCTCGTCGCTGTCGGCCGTGACGGCCACCGCTAGTCCGCTGCGGCGAGGCCGGGCCGCTCGCGCGGCGGCCGCGGCTCGTCCTCGGCGACCGGCGGCTCGATCGTGACCCGCGGCAGCACCCGGTCGAGCCACCGGGGCATGTACCAGGCGCGCTGGTCGAGCAGCCACATCACCGCGGGGACGAGCACCAGCCGGACGACGAAGGCGTCGATGAGGATCGCCGAGCCGAGGGCGACCCCAAATTCCTTGATCACACGGTCGGGGCCGAGCACGAAGGAGAAGAAGACAACCGACATGATCGCCGCGGCTGCGATGACGACGCGGCCGATGGCTCCCATCCCGTCGACGATCGCCTGGCGCGGCGAGTCGCCGTGCACGTACTCCTCCCGGATGCGGCTCATGAGGAAGACCTCGTAGTCCATCGAGAGGCCGAGCAGGATGGCGAAGACGAAGATGGGGAGGAACGACTCGATCGGTCCGGTGGAGTCGAGTCCGATGAGCGAGTTTCCCCAGCCGAACTGGAAGATCATGACGAGGATTCCGCCCGCCGCGAGCGCCGACAACGTGCTGGTCAGGGCGGCCTTGAGCGCGACCACGATCGAGCGGAACGCCATCGAGATCATCAGGAACATGATTCCGACGGCGAGGAGCACGAAGTACGGGAAGCGGTGCAGGATCCGTGAGGCGATGTCCTCGAATGCCGCCGTCGAGCCGCCGACGTACACATGCGCAGGACTGCCGGCGACCACGGGCGGGATCACCTGTGAGCGGAGGTGGTCGACCAGGTCCTGGGTCGCCTGCGAGTCTGGCGCGGTCGTCGGGTAGACCGTGATCTGCGCCGTGTCCTTGGCGTCGTTCAGGAAAGGCTTGTCGACGGAAGCGACGCCGCGCGTCCCCCGGAATGCCACGGCCAGCCGGTTGGCGGTACCGGGCGCGCCCCGCTGGTCGACCGCGACGAGGAGCGGGCCGTTGAAGCCGGGGCCGAAGCCCTCGGCGAGGAAGTCGTAGGCACGGCGTGTCGTCGTGCTCTTCGGATTGGATCCGGCATCGCTCGAGCCGAGGCGAAGCCAACCGGCGAGCGGCGTGATCAGCACCGCGAGCAGGGCGAGGGAGCAGATCACCGAGGCCCAGGCATGCCCCGTGACGAACCGGGCCCACCGAGCCGGGAACGAGCGCTGCCGGGCGGCGTGGGAGTCGTCCGGCTGCCGCACGAATGGCACGCGACCCTTGTCGACCCGGTGACCGAGCAGGCTGAGCACGGCCGGCAGGAGCGTGACGGCTGCGATCACGGTGACGACGACGGCCATGGCGGCGCCGATGCCGAGCTTCGTGACGAAGTCGAGGCCGACGATCGCGAGCGCCGAGATCGAGATCGCGACGGTCGTTCCCGCGAAGATCACGGCCCGCCCGGCTGTCGCGGTGGCGGCAGCTGCGGCGTCCTGCGGGGACATGCCGTCGTGGAGCGCCTGCCGGAAGCGTGTCACGACGAACAGCGAGTAGTCGATGCCGACGCCGAGCCCGAGCATGGTCGCGAGCGTGGGTGTGATCGTGTTGAAATTGGTCAGCGCGGCGGCGAGCGTGAGCAGGGACAGGCCGATGCCGAGCGCCAGGAGGGCGAGCAGGATCGGGATGCCCATGGCGACCAGGCTCCCGAAGACGATCATCAGGATCACGATCGCGGCGATCAGGCCGAGCAGCTCGCTCAGCTCCGTCTCCGGGCCCTGCTTCGCCTGGATGACGTCGCCCGTGAACTCGACCTGCACGGGTGAGCCTGCGACGGCATCCCGGACGTCGCTCTCGAGCGTGTCGACGTCGTGCGTCGGCACGTCGAACGCCTGCTTCCTGAACTGAACGTACGAGTAGGCGATCCGTCCGTCCTTCGAGATGTCGCCGCTGTCGCCGGCGAACGGTTTGCCGGTGCTCTTCACTCCGGGGATCTCTCCCGCTGCCGCGAGGGCGTTATCGACCGCGCGACGCTGCGCCGGGTCGCGGAGCGAGCCGTCCTTGGCGGCGAACACGACGGTTGCCGAGTCGCCAGCTCTGGCCGGGAAGCGCGCCTTGAGCAGGTCGATCGCGCGCTGGGCGTCCGAGTTCGGGATCTTGAACTCGTCGACGAGCGTGCCGCCGAACGCCTGGCTCGCGAAGACGATCAGGATCGCCGCCGCGATCCACGCGATCACCGTCCGCCAGCCATGCCGCGCGCAGGCGCGCCCCAGTCGGGCGAGCGCCCCCTCGTGGTTCGGCCGCCGGCCGCTCGAGTCAACTGTGGGACTGTAGGAACTCAAAACGAGACGCGACTGTATCAAACACGAAACACCCCGCGCGGGCGCTTCAGGAGTGCTCTCCGTTCGTCCCGGGCCGGGTCAGGCCACTCTCGTACGCGAAGATGACGGCCTGCACGCGATCGCGGACCCGCAGCTTCTGGAGGATGCGCTTGACGTGCGTCTTCACCGTCGACTCCTCGATCACGAACGCCTCTGCGATCTCGCCGTTCGAGAACCCGCGCGCGATGAGCTCGAGCACCTCACGCTCCCGCGGCGTCAGCACGTCGAGCTGCTCGCTTGCCGGACGGTCGAGCAGCGGCTGGTGCGCCATGAACTCGACCACCTTGCGCGCGACGGACGGGGAGAGCAGCGAATCCCCGGCGGCCACCGTGTGAATGGCGCTGATCAGCTCCTCGGGCCGCGTGCGCTTGAGGAGGAAGCCCGACGCGCCGGCACGGAGAGCGCCGAAGACGTACTCGTCTTCCTCGAACGTCGTCAGGATCAGGATGCGCACCCGGCTCGAGGTCGCGGCAATCTCTCGCGTCGCCGAGATGCCGTCCATGCCGGGCATCCGGACGTCCATGAGCACGACGTCCGGCTGCAGACGGCGCGTCCGCTCGATCGCCTGCCGTCCCTCGCCGGCCTCGCCGACGACCTCGACGGTGTCGTCGCTCGCGAGCAGGTTGCGAAGTCCCGCGCGCATGAGATCGTCGTCGTCGACGACGAGGACGCGTAGCGGCTCGGCCGCCATCAGCTGTCCTCCCGCGTGCACGGCAACAGCGCGTGGACGCGAAAGCTGCCGTTCTTCTGGCCCGCATCCAGGGTGCCGCCGAGCAGCGTCGCTCGCTCGCGCATGCCGACGAGGCCGTGCCCGCCCGAGGCCGTCGAGCCGTTCGGCGTGGCCGGGTTCGTAATCGTGAGCTCGAGCCCGTGCGAGCCGTACACGACGTCGACCTCTGCGGGACCGGTTCCGTGTCGGGCGGCGTTCGTGAGCGCCTCCTGGACGATCCGGTACGCGGCGAGCTCGATGCTGCGGGCGAGCGGCAGCCGTGTTCCGCGGATGCGGGTGGTCACATCGAGCCCCGTGGCCCGGTGCCGACCCGTCAGCGTCTCGAGGTCGTCGATGCCTGGAAGGGGCGCCGTGGCTCCGGGGGAGTCCTCTTCCTCGCGCAGTGCTCGGACGAGCGCATCGATCTCGTCCAGCGTGTCACGAGCGACGTCCTCCAGCGTCTCCAGGGCCGCCCGGGATCGGGCCGGATCGCGCTCCTGCAGCAGCCGTGCCGCTCCGGCCTGCACGAGGATGACGTTGATCGCATGGCCGGCCGAGTCGTGGAGCTCGCGCGCGATCCGGGCGCGCTCCTCGACGGCCGCGAGCCGCCGCTCCCGCTCGGCCTCGCGCTCGGCCTTGGCCGCGCGATCCTCGAGCGCGGCGATCCGCTCGCGGCGTAGCCGAACGCGCTCGCCTGCGAACCAGGCGCCGCCCCACACCATCGCGCCGAGCAACAGCTCTGCGGCCGGGAAATCGTGGTGCAGGAAGTGCACGCCCGTCAGCGCGGCGAAGACGGCGAACACGGCGGCGGCAAGGACACGGCCGGAAACGCGCACCGCCTCACGACGCTCGGAGAGCGTGTAGAGCGCCACCACCGAGCCGACCGGGGGGCCGAGGGGGTAGTCGAGCCCGTAGAGTGCCGCGGTCGCCGCGCCGACGACAAGGAAGACCGAAAGCGGCTCGGTTCGGCGGACAGCGAGTGGAAGCGAGGCCAGCGCCGCGAGCACGACGCCGAGCGCGTCGAGCGGCCGCGGGGTTCTGTTGCCGCTGAAGTGCCCGCCCGAAATCACGGCCAGGGCAAGGGCGAACACCGCCAGCGCGAGCACGGCGTCCATGACGAGTCTCCTCCGCCGTCCAGACAGCGTCATGAGCTTCCAGGGTAGGGAACGCAGCACGGGCGGCGAGTCGTCCCCGGGGACGATCTTCGTCCTCCCCTGGGAGGACGTCGTGATCGGCTACGGTTCGCCGGTGGCGGGGAGCGGCGAGTTTCGCACGGCGGTCATGCCGATGCTGTCCGTGCGCGGCGCCCCGGCGGCGATCGAGTTCTACAAGCGCGCCTTCGGCGCGACGGAGCTGAACCGGCTGACGGCTCCGGACGGCGGTGTCGTCGCCGAGCTCGCCGTGGAGGGCGCGCGGTTCTACCTCGCGGACGAGTCCCCCGATCACCAGAACTTCAGCCCGGAGACGCTCGGCGGCTCGACCGTTCGGATCGAGCTCTTCGTCGCCGATCCGGATGCGGTCGCCGCCCAGGCGGTCGCGGCCGGCGGGACCGAGGTGATTCCGGTCGCGGACCAGCCGTACGGCATCCGGCAAGGGCGCGTGAGGGACCCGTTCGGCCACCACTGGCTGATCGGCCGGCCGCTGGACGGGTCCGACTGGGGGCGGCCGGCCGGCGGATAGACCTCCGGGGAACCTCCGGGGATCCTCCGGGGAACCTCCGGGGAACCTCTGAGGTGAGCGTGCAGTAGCTTCCGGGCGTGGCCGGGGTCGAACGGAGGCTGGTGCGCGGCGCGGTGGCGCTCGATCGCTCTGGGCTCACGCTCGGCCGCGCCGCGCACAACGTTGTCGGCGTCGGGGCGCCGCTCGTGGTGGGCGTCGCGACGGGGCACATCGCCGAGGCCGTCGCCGTCTCGGGCGGCGCCATGATCGTCGGGTTCGTCGATCTCGGCGGCCCGTACTCGGCCCGTTTCCGGCTCATGCTTGTCACGGCGGTTCTCATCGCCGCGTCGAGCTTCGTCGGGTTCCTGGCGGGGCGCAACGACTGGCCTGCTGTCTTCGTACTCGGCGCGTGGGGGTTTGCGGGGGGCCTGATGGCCGCCCTCGGGCCGGCGCCGTCGTTTGCGGCGCTCTCGGCCGCGCTTGCGCTCCTCTTCGCCGAGGACTTCCCGACCGACGTCCCGGAGGCCTTGCGGCGCTCGGCGTTCGTGCTCGCAGGGGGTCTCCTGCAAGCGCTCCTCGCCGTTCTCGTCTGGCCGTTTCGGCCGAACGCGCCCGAGCGGGAGGCGGCCGCCGGCGCTGCCCAGGCGTTGTCGGAGCTGACCCAGTCATGGCCAGGCCCGAGGCGGTCCTCGGCCTTCATGCATGCGGCGGGGAGCGCGGAGTCGATGCTCGCCGCGCACCGGACCTGGGGCGCGAGACGCACCGAGGTCGCCGATCGCCTCCGGCAGTTCACCGACGAGCTCGAGCGCATCTACGGCGAGTTCTTCGCACTGCGTGCCGAGCGGGCGCGAGTATCGACGCGAGCGGCTGCCGTCCTCGACGCAGCCGTCGCCGACACGGGTCGCGTCCTACGTGCTATCGCCCATGCGCTCAAGCACCGGCGCACGCCTCCTCTTCTCGACGAAGCCGGCGCGATCGACGGCGGCCTGCCGGAGCCCGCGACCCGCTGCCTGAACGCAATCCGAAAGCACCTGGAGAACCTCGTCGCGCTCGCGACGCCGTCGGGCCAGGTCGGTTCGCCGATGCCGGCAGCGCGACCGCGCCGTCGTCGCCCTCAGCACGGCTCGGCGACGGCGATCCTTCGGGCGAACCTGAACCGGCATTCCATGGCCTTCCGCCACGGCGTGCGGCTCGGAGTCACCCTCGGAATCGCCGTCGCCATCTATCGGCTCCTGCCCCTCGGGCGCGGCTACTGGGTGCCGTTGACGGTCGTCTTCGTACTCAAGCCGGACTTCGGGGGGACGTTTACGCGCGGGCTGCAGCGCTTCGCGGGGACGGTGATCGGCGTCGGGCTCGCCTCGTTGGTCGCCGTCTCGCTCTCACCGGGCGAGTGGCTCGAGATCGTGCTGATCGTCGTCTTCGCCTTCGTCTGCTACGCGTTCTTCTTCGCCCAGTACGCGATCTTCACGGTCGGGGTCACGGGGATGATCGTGTTCTTCGTGGCGTTCGGCGGATTCCCAACGTATGCGGCGGTCGTGGACCGGTTCGTGGACACGATGATCGGCGGAGCGCTCTCGCTCGGGGCGTTCCTCGTCTGGCCGACCTGGGAGGGGAAGGCTGACGTCGGTGCCCGCGTCGCGGGTCTCCTCGAGGCCGAGCGCGCCTTCGTCGCGGCCGTGTTCGCCGAGGCCGTCGCGCCGGGACAGGATCGGCGAGCAGTGGAGGAGGCGCGATCGGCCGGGCGACTCGCCCGCACGAACGCCGAGGCGACGTTGGAGCGCGCGCTCAGCGAGCCGGAGCACGTCCGCGGAGACCTGACCGTCCCTGTCGGCGTCCTCTTCGCGGCGCGTTCGTTCGCCGACGCGATCCTGGCAACCGATTCGCGGCTGCGTGACGAGCCACGCCGCGAGCCGATGCCGGTGCTCGCGCCGTTTGCCGACGAGCTCGACCGCGCGCTCACCACCGTGGCGCGGGCCGTGCGCGAAGACGAACCGCCGGGCGTGATGCCGCCGCTCCGCCCGACGCACGACGCGTTTCCACGCGATACGCCCGCGTGGATCGTCCACGACACAGGCGAGATGGTGGAAAGCATCGAGACGATGGTGCAGCTGCTCGACGGAGCCGGCGAGCGGCCGCTGGCTACGACCGGCGTGCAGTGAAGGCCTACTACGACGCCCGAGCTCCCGAGTACGACGACGCCTGGCATGCCCGCGGCCGCTGGAGGCGCCGCGACCGGCGTCGGTGGCTCGAGGAGGTCGAGACGCTCACGGACCTGCTCCGGTCGGTTCCGCCTGCTCGCACGCTGGATGTCGCATGCGGCACGGGGTTCGTCACTCGACACCTTCCGGGCGAGGTCGTCGGCCTCGACCAGAGCGAGTCGATGCTCGCGATCGCGAGGCGGCAGGCTCCGCACGCGACCTTCACCCTTGGGGACGCCCTTGCACTGCCGTTCGAGGATGGCGCGTTCGAACGGATCTTCTCGAGTTTCTTCTACTGCCATCTGCCGGCCGGCGAGCGGGAGCGGTTCCTCCGCGAGGCGAGGCGCGTGGCCGGCGAGCTGATCCTGGTCGCGGCTCCGCTTCGCGACGGCCGGCCGGCGGAGTCATGGCAGGAGCGAGAGTTGAAGGACGGGTCGCGCTGGCGCGTCTACAAGCGATTCTTCACGGCCGACGGCCTGCTCGACGAGCTGGGAGGCGGCGAGACGCTCTACCTTGGCGCCTCGTTCCTCGTCGTCCGGTCGACGACTCAGCGCTGACGGCGCGCGTCCTGCTCGATTCCGCGCAGCAGGAGCTCGAGCGCGTGCTCGAAGATCTCGGCGCCGCTCAGGCCGGCGGCGTGCGCGGCGGCCGAGCGGTACCGAGGGAAGCGGTCGGCGTCGACGAGTGCGGCCGCGCGGCTCCAGGCGACCCCGCCGGCGTACGTCGTCAGGTACCCGGCGAGGAGCATCCCGTCGAGGCAGCCGATCAGCGTGCAGTACGCGACCGCGGCACCGGCGCCGTCGAGCCCGGCGATGCCCAACGCCTCCAGCATTCCCTCGACGATCGCGATTCCTTCCTGGGTGTCCGGGCGGAACCGGTAGACCAGCGGGAAGGCCTGTGGATGGCGAACCTGCAGCTCTGCCCACGCCATGACGGACGCCCTGATCCGGCCCTGCCAGTCGTCTGGTTCCACCGGCGCCGGCGTGAATTCGCCGACGATCCGCTCGCCCACGGCGGTCAGCAGGTCGTCCTTGTTGCGGACATGGGTGTAGAGCGCCATGGCCTCGACGGCGAGCTCGGCTCCCAGCCGCCGCATCGTCAGCGCGTCCAGCCCCTCGGCGTCGACGATTGCGAGGGCGGCTTCGACGATCGCCTCGCGGCTGAGCTGCGGTGGGCGCCCGCGTCCACGAGTTTCTTTACGTCGTAAACTAATTTGGTTAGAGTACTCGCCGATGCGGACGGGGCTGCTCCTGTTCCTCGCCGCCGGTGCCTCGCCGGCGCTGCCGGCGCAACGGCGGCGCAGCCGTCTGCACCGACCGTCCGCGGGGGCGCGCACCGTCTCCGCAGCCTCGGCCGTCAACCTCCGCCTCAAGGCCACCGAGCGGGGCACCGCGTCGTCGCGCCTCCGTTTCCGGTGCGCCTTCGACACGCCGCGCCTTCACGCCTGCGGCACTCGCGTCCGCGTGCGACTCCCCGCCGGCCGGCATCTCTTCCGCGCGCGAGCCGTGGATCCGTGGGGCCGCACCGGCCCGCTCGCGCGCGTCACCGTGACGGTGCGTGCCGCCGTCGCCAGGGCGCCCGAGATCAGGGTCGGGGCGAGCCCGGTCAACCTCGTGTTCGGCGCCGGCTCGGTGTGGGTCTCGAACAACGGCGGCGGGACGGTGTCCCGTATCGACCCGACCGCGGGGCGCGTTGTCGCAACCGTCGACGTCGGCGGCGCCCCGGCCGCGATCGCGTCCGGCGGCGGCTCGGTCTGGGTCGGGAACTTCGGCAATTCACTGCTCGCGCGAATCGATCCGTCGACGAACGCCGTCGCCGGTCGCCTCGATCTCGGCGGCCAGCCCCTCGGCCCCGCGGTGGCCGCCGACGGAACGGTGTGGGTTTCGAACTTCGACGGCTCGATCGAGCGGGTCGCTCCTGCGGGTGACCGGGTGCTTGCACGCATCGTGCTCGGCGGCAAGCCGGCGTTCACCGCCGTCGCATTCGACGTCGTCTGGAGCGTCAACCAGAACGGGACGGTGTCCACCGTCGACCCGGCAACGAATGCTCAGGCCGGCGCGCCGATTCCGGTCGGCGACGACGTCGACGACCTCAGCGTCGCGCGAGATGGGATCTGGGTCACCACCTACAACGACGGCCTGGTCGCCAGGATCGACCCGTCCACGCGGGCCGTCACGTGGAGCAAGAGGCTCGGCGGACGGGCCGCCGGCGTCCTCGCGGCGAGCGACGGGGGTGTGGGTCAGCCTCTACGACCGCGGCGTCGTCGAACGGATCGATCCCGCAAGCGGCCGGGTCACGCGCACCGTCCGGGTCGGCGTCGAGCCGCGAGAGATCATCGAGGCCGCCGGACGCCTCTGGGTGGCGAACCAGGGGTCGGGGACGGTGTCGCGTATCTCCCCGTAGACGGCCGCTCCGCTGTGCGAGAGTGTGGCGGTGGCGGGGAGCGAGGGATTCGCGGACTTCGATGGCCACCGGACCTGGTACCGCGTCGAGGGTCAGCTTCGCCCGGGCGAACGCGAGGGCCCCGCGCCGCTCGTGCTGCTGCACGGGGGACCGGGCGCGACGCACGACTACCTGCTTCCCCTTGCCGACCTGGCACGCGACGGCCGCGCGGTCGTCTTCTACGACCAGCTCGGTAACGGCAGGTCCACGCACCTGCCCGACCGCGGCGGGGACTTCTGGACGGTGGAGCTCTTCGTCCGCGAGCTCGCGAATCTGATCGAGCAGCTCGGGATCGGCGATCGGTATCAGGTGCTCGGCTCGTCATGGGGCGGCTTCCTCGCGCAGGAGCACGGAATCACGCAGCCGGCCGGCCTACGTTCGCTCGTCCTCTCCGACACGGCCGCGTCCTTCCCGGACTTCGTCGCCGAGTGCAACCGTCTCCGGCAGGAGCTGCCCGCGGAGGTCGAGGCCACGCTCCGACGCCACGAAGAAGCGGGGACGACCGACGATCCGGAGTACGAGGAGGCCTGCACGGTCTTCTACCGGCGGCATCTCTGCCGGCTGGACGAATGGCCGGAGGAGCTGGTCGCGAGCTTCGCGGCGATCGCGGAGGACCCCACCGTCTACCACACGATGAACGGTCCCTCCGAGTTCCACGTCACCGGCACGATCAAGGACTGGGAGGCGGTCGACCGCCTGCACCGCATTCAGGTACCGACGCTCGTCGTGTCCGGCCGCTTCGACGAGGCGACGCCGAAGCTGCAGGAGGCGCTGGTCTCGGGGATCGCGCAGACCGAGCAGGTGATCTTCGAGTCCTCGTCGCACACGCCCTTCATGGAAGAGCGCGACCGCTACATGGCGGTCGTCGACGACTGGCTCCGGCGGCACGACTGAGACCGGGCGGATGGCGCGCTACACGATTGAGAACCTCCAGGAAGTGGAGAACTCGGCCGAGAGGTTCGGATTCGGTCCGGGCTTCGAAGCCCGCTTCGCAACGCGGCCGCTCGAGTGCGAGCAGTCGGGGCTCAGCTACCAGCGGCTCCCGCCGGGCGCGCGAAGCGCGTTCGGACATCGCCACCACGAGGAGGAGGAGCTCTACGTGATCGTCGGCGGCGGCGGGCGCGTCAGGCTCGACGACGACGTCCGCGACCTCCGCCGCTGGGACACCGTCCGCGTCTCCGCAGGAGTCACACGCGCCTTCGAGGCCGGGCCGGACGGCATCGAGTTCCTCGTCTTCGGTGCACCGGGCACCGGCAGCGCCGACGTCGAAATGGTTCCCGATTGGTGGACCGAGTAACCGAAACGAGGGCGATCGCATCCGCGACGAGTCGCGGCGGCGCGCCGGGCTAAGCTCGGGGCAAAGCCTCGCGGGCCCGTTGCTTCTCGACGCAGGTCTTGCAGACCGGAGTTTCCGTGCCGTCCTGGTCACCGAGCTGCACCCAGCCCGCCGGGAGCTCGGCGGCGTTCCGACCGTGGCGGACGGCGCGGCGGCCGCACCGACACGTGTACACGCCGCAGACGTACGGGTAGACGTCGGACGAGCCGAGCGTGAGGCTCATGCGGTCACGGTAGCGCGAAGGCGCTCATGGCGGCAAGGCGCACGCCCTACCGGTCATTCGCCCTGCGGGCGGCAGCCTCGACGAGCGTTCGCGGCGCAACCTGCGCGAACGCATCCTCGGCAATGCCGGTGATCTCGTCCCAGTCGACGCCGCCGTCCAGGCGGACGCCGAGCCAGCCCCGGTGGCCGACGTAGGGCGGCACGAAGAACCGTTCCGGATCCGACTCGACGAGCGTTCGCTGCAGACCGTCGGGCGCCGCGCACCAGATCGCGAAGCGGCCGTCGCCGTGGTGGTTGGTCAGCAGCATCAAGAACGCCCGCTTCCCGCGCACGAAGAACGTCGGGGCGCCGTGACTGAGCCGTTCGCTCGTCTCCGGGAGCGCGAGGCAGATCTGGCGCAATCGGCGCAAGGTGTCCTCCCGTTGCTTCGCATTGACGCTCACGGCAGGCTTCAGCCCACCTTCTCCGCGAGCGGGACCGAGTGGATGAGCACGATCCGCCACGTGTCGCCGGAGCGCCGCAGAACAACCGAGGTCGGCGCCCGGATCTGCTGCTCCTTGCCGTCGACCCGGTACCGCTGGTTCAGCTCGAATGTGACGACACCGGCGTCGCCCCATGCAGTCGACTCCATGCCGTCGAGGCGAGACTCGACCGATTCGACCGTCTCCTTGAGCTGCTCGAAGTAGTCGCTGTAGGCGGCGAGCCCGCGGCGCCACCCGCCGGAGAGCTCGTCGACGGCGCGAACGTCGTCGGCGAGGTAGTTGCCGAGGCGGTCGAAATCCAGGCTGTCTATGAGGACAAACAGCTCCTGAATACGCTCCTCGAGGGCGGGCGTCACCTCCGAGGGCATCGACGACATCGATCACCTCCTTCTCCCCCCAACCGTTCTTCGATCGCGCCGAGGGCAGCCCGCCGGCGGCATTATCCCAGGGTCGGGAGAGCGCGGAAGCGTGACGAAGGAGGCTCGATGTCGATTCAGCGGTCAGTTCTGGTCCTTGCCTGCGGTGGGGGACTGATCTTCGACCGCTTCTGGGCCGTGGACTCGGACGGCGACATCAACGGCGCCCTGCGCGCGAACGGGACGCTCGAGATGATCTACCAGGAGCCGGGCACGTCGGACGCCGCGGCAGCGGTCGTCCACTTAAGGCGATCGGGGTGAACGTATTGGCGGAGGCCGGCTTGGCCGGCCGGAGCCACACCGCGGTCAGCGCGTCAGCAGTTTAAGGAGGGGGCAAACGGGGGAACCCTGGGTTCCCCCGTTATCCACAGCCGGTGTTGTTGCCGCAGTCGCGGCAGGTGTAGCAGGCTCCAGTGCGGATCATCCGGCCGCCGCACTTCGAGCACTCGACCGCGTCCTCCCACGAGTTGAAGAGGGCGGTCTGACCCGGAGGCGCCGGATCGGACGGCTCGGCGTCTGCGGCCGCCTCGGCCGGCGCGTCGGTTGCGCCGCCGTTGTACTGCTGGGCCAGGCGAGCGCGAACCTCCGGCGACAGGATCCCGAGCGCCTCCTGCTGGTCGGCGTCGAGGAACTTCTTGCCCATCCAGCGGAAGACATAGTCGGGGATCGACTTCGCCATCCGGATGTCGGCGTCGTTCGTCATCCCACTCGGCTCGAAGCGCATGTGCGCGAACTTCGAGACCCAGACCTCGAGCGGCACGCCGTACTGGAGCCCGATCGAGACGGCCATCATGAAGCAGTTCATGAGGCCGGCGAGGGCGGTGCCCTCCTTGGCGATGTCGACGAAGACATCACCGGGCGTGCCGTCGTCGTACAGGCCGACGTGGATGTAACCCTCGTAGTCGCCGACGCGGAACTTGCGCCCGACCTCCGTGCGATCGTCCGGCAGCCGGTGCCGGGCGGGTGCGGGAAGCGGCGCCGGCGCGGCCGTGTCCTTCTTCGCGAGCGGCTGCGCGGTCTTTGAGCCGTCGCGGTAGATCGCGATCGCCTTGACGCCGAGCTTCCACGCGTCGATCCAGAGCTGCGCAACCTCGTCGACCGTCGCCGTCTCGGGAAGGTTCACCGTCTTCGAGATTGCGCCCGAGATGAACGGCTGGGCGGCGCCCATCATCTTCACGTGGCCCATGTAGTGGATGGCGCGCTCGCCAACCGCGCAGTCGAAGACCGGATAGTGCTCGGTCTTGACATACGGGGCGCCGACGACGGTGTTGCGCTCGTCGACGAAGGCGACGACCTCCTCGACCTCGCGCGGCGCATAGCCGAGCTTCTCGAGCGCCATCGGCACCGTCTTGTTGACGATGGTGATCTCGCCCCCGCCGACGAGCTTCTTGGACTTCACGAGCGAGAAGTCGGGCTCGATCCCGGTCGTGTCGCAGTCCATGATGAAGCTGATCGTCCCCGTCGGGGCGATGACGGTGGCCTGCGCGTTCCGGTAGCCGTGCACCTCGCCCGCGTCGAGCGCTTCGTCCCACGCCTTCCGGCACGCCGTCAGCAGGTCGGCGGGCACGGACGCCGCGCCCTCGATATTTCCCACTGCGGCGCGGTGCTTCGCCATGACGCCGATCATCGGCGCCCGGTTCTGCGGGAACCCCGCGAAGGGCCCCATCCGCATCGCGACCTCGGCCGACTTCCGGTAGGCGCGACCCGTCATCAGCGACGTGATCGCCGCTGCGTACGCGCGACCCTCCTCGGAGTCGTATGGGAGGCCCCGCGCCATCAGCAGCGCGCCGAGGTTTGCGTAGCCGAGGCCGAGCTGACGGAACGCCTTCGCGTTGCGCTCGATCTCCGGCGTCGGGTACGACGAGTAGCCGACGAGTATCTCCTGCGCGAGGAACATCACGTCGACGGCGTGCTCGAGGGCCTCGATGTCGAGCTCGCCGTCCTCGCGGCGGAACTTCATGAGGTTCAGCGACGCGAGGTTGCAAGCACTGTCGTTTATGGACATGTACTCCGAACACGGGTTAGACGCCGTGATCCGGCTCGTGTTCGGCAGCGTGTGCCACGCGTTGATCGTCGTGTCGTACTGGACGCCGGGATCCGCGCACTCCCAGGCGGCTTCGGCCATCTGCTTCAGTAGCGCGCGAGCCTCGAGCGTTTCCACCACGGTCCCGTCGGTGCGGGCGGTGAGGTTCCACTCCTTCCCCGCCTCGGCTGCCTCCATGAAGGTGTCCGTCGCGCGGACCGAGTTGTTCGCGTTCTGGTACTGAATCGAGGCCCAGTCGCCCGAGTCGAGCGACATGTCCCAACCGGCCGCCTCGAGGTCGCGCGCCTTGCGCTCCTCGCGCGCCTTGCACCAGATGAACTCCTCGACGTCCGGGTGGTCGACGTCGAGCACGACCATCTTCGCCGCGCGCCGCGTCTTGCCGCCGCTCTTGATCGTGCCGGCGGACGCGTCCGCGCCGCGCATGAACGACACCGGGCCGGAGGCGTAGCCGCCCTTCGACAGCTGCTCCTTGGAGGAGCGGAGCGTCGAGAGGTTGACGCCCGACCCGGAGCCCCCGCGGAAGATCAGCCCTTCCTTGCGGATCCAGTCGAGGATCGACTCCATCGAGTCCTCGACGGAGAGGATGAAGCACGCACTGCACTGCGGCTTCTCCTCGAAGCCGACGTTGAACCAGACCGGGGAGTTGAAAGCGGCGAGCTGGTTGACGAGGATCGCCTTCAGCTCGGCCTCGAAGGTCTCGGCCTCCTCCTCGTCCGCGAAGTAGCCGCCGTCGCGGCCCCAGCGGCCGATCGTCGTGACGACACGACCGATCATCTGCCGGACGCTCGACTCGCGCTCGGGCGAGCCCATGCGGCCGCGGAAGTACTTCTGCGCGACGATGTTCGTGGCCGTTTGCGACCAGAACTTGGGGAACTCGACGCCCTTCTGCTCGAAGACCGGCTTGTCCTTCCCGGGGATGAATGCGTCGCGGAGCTCCCACTCGATCTCGTCGAAGGGATCGCGTCCAGGGATCGTGAAATAGCGTCTTACGGCAAGGCTTGCGTCCTCGTCGACGACCATGTTCTCGACGTCGTCGAGAACGGCTGCAGGGGTCTCTTCCGCCGCCATCGTTCCTCCCAAGCGTATCGGTTTGGTCCGGCCCCGAGTGGGACCGCGGAACGTAGCTCGGCGACCGGACGGATGCCGATTTGCAGGGGTTTTTTGTCTTGGCGGGGGCCTACGGAGGCGCGCGCCGGGCGCGGACTCGCTTCGCCACAAGGCCGGCCGTACCGGATGCGATCAGGAGCACCGCGAGGCTGCCGAGCGCGATCAGCGGGATCGGGAACGAGTCCGGTTTGCTCGGTCCGATGCTGGCGAGTGCCCGGGGGACGGGGCCGGGCGGAGGCGGCGGGTCGCGCCTCGCCCGGGGCGGCACCTGGCTGTCGCCGTTATGGCTCTGCTCGGTGCGTTTCGGCGAGAGCGCGCCGCCGCTCCTTCCCTGATTGCCGGGCGCGACGTAGCTCTGCCCGTGCTTCTTGACCAGGTGGGCGCTTTGCAGGAGCCGGTCGAGCTGCGAGGGAAGGTCCGAGTACTGGCGGATGTCCTCCGGAGCGTTCTTGATCGCGGCGCGGTAGCACGCCTGCGAGTAGGTGCCGTCGATGCGGCCGTCGTACCAGTCGTCGATCAGCTTCTTCCAGCAGGGTTGCGCGAGGGCGGACCCGGCACCGAAGACGAGCATTAGCGCGGCCCCGGCGACGACGAGCACGCTCAATCTCTTCAGCGATCGCATCATGACGTGCGTGGACGCGCCTCCCCGGGCACGGTACCAGTCCGCTCCGTCATCCTCCGCACCTCCCGCAGTAAACCGGTTCCCCTGTTACGCATTTGTAAGACCTGATGCGACGTTGGGTCGTGGTACCGTCGGCGCCATGCGCGCGGCGCCCGCCGTGTCCGTCCTCCTCGGCGCGGCGGGTCTTCTCGTCGGCGCGATCCTCTTCTTCAGCGCCGGTTCGCGCGAAGATCGCGTGTTTCCGCTCGGCGCTGCCGCGCTCCTCGTCGCGGCGATCGCGGCAGCCGCGAGTTTCGCCGGCCTGCTGCCCCGGCCCGTCCTCGGCCGGCTGGGAGGCGCGTTCGTCGCCCTCTTCGGCGCGCTCGTCCTCTGGAGCGGGCTGTCGGTGCAGTGGTCGATTGCGCCGGACGACTCGTGGGACTACTTCAACCGCGACCTCGTCTACTTCGCGCTCGTCGTGCTCGGCCTTGTCCTGGGCGCCGTCGCTTCGAGGACGGCGATCGCGGGCGGGCTCGCCCTGCTGCTCGGGATGGTCCTGGGTTGGGCGCTGCTCGGCAAGATCGTGCCGCGGCTGTTCCCTGACGGCGCGCGGATTGCCCGCCTGCGGGACCCGATCGGGTACTGGAACGGCCTCGCCGTGCTGTGTGCGGTCGCCCTGGTGCTCGGGCTCTGGCTCGCGTCCGCCCGGTCGTTCCGTCCGCTCGTGCGAGCCGGCGGCGTCCTGCTCGTGTACGCGGCCAGCGTGGCCGGCGTGCTCACCTACTCGCGCGCCGGGGTGGCAGTCGCCCTGCTCGCGGCGCTCGCCTGGGTGCTCCTCGCGGGCGTGGCGTTCGACAGCCTCGCGGCTCTGGTCCTCTCCGTCGTCCCGGCGCTCGGCGTGGCGGCGTTCGCCGTGTCCCTGCCGGGCGTGGGGGATGACGGACAGGACTACTCGACTCGCGTCCACGACGGGCGCCTGTTCGGCGTCGTCCTTGTCGCGGTCGCGATCGGCGTGTTCGGTATCGCACTCGCCGCGGCGAGCCGGCCGGCTCCGCGGGCGTCGCTGGCCCGCCTCTGGGTTCGCGCCGCTGCGGTCGTCGGCGTAGGCGCCGTCATCGTCCTGGCCGCGGTCGTGGTCGCCCGCGCCGGCGGGCCCGGGCCGTGGGTGAAGACCCAGTGGAACGCGTTCCGGAGCGAGGACCCGGCCGCGGTCACGAACGACGTCAACCGTTTTCAGCAGGTGAGCTCGAACAATCGCTGGCTGTGGTGGCGCGAAGCCTGGCGCGCCTTCCGGCAGGACCCGCTCGTGGGCAAGGGAGCCGGATGCTTCCCGCTCGTGGACCGCATCGAGCGCACGAACGGCGTCGCCGTCGACGAGCCTCACAACCTTGCGCTGCAGTTCCTGAGCGATCTGGGCGTGGTCGGCTTCCTGCTCGCGGCGGGAACGCTCGCGACCGGTATCGCCGCCGCGGTTATGACGATCCGGCGCCTGGGCGGTGTGGAACGCGGAGCCGCGCTCGCGATGACGATCGCCGTTGCCGCGTTCTGCCTCCATTCGCTCGTCGACTTCGACTGGGACTTCCTTGCCGTTACCGGCCCGGCCGCGCTCATGCTCGGCACGCTCGCTCCGGCGGGCGCGACTGCTCCGGTGCGTCGTCCCGTCTGGGCCGCGGGCTTCGCCGCGTTCGGCCTCGTGGCGGTCACATCCCTGCTGGCCCCGTGGATGGCTGCGCGACAGGTCGACGCGGCGTACGCCGCCATCGGCAGAGGTGCGCTCGGTACGGCCGCGAGCGATGCGGAGAACGCGCACACCCTCAACCCGCTCTCGATCGACCCGCTGCTCGCCTGGGGGCGGGCGGAGTGGATCCGCGGCGACCGCGGTGAGGCGTTCCGCCGCTACGCGCAGGCGGTCAACCTCCAGCCCGACAATCCCGACGCCTGGTTCGCGCTCGGCGTCTTCCAGCTCGAGGGCCTGCACCATCCTCGGAGTGCGCTCGCCTCCCTCAGCCGATCGGCGGAGCTGGATCGCTACGGCTCGGATCTCGCCGCCCTGCTCTCCGAGGCGCGCAAGCAGGCTAGGAACGCCCGACGATGACGGCCAGTTGGGCGCCGAGGAGGTCGCGCGGCTTCATGCCGTCGAGCGGCGCGACCACGTGGAAGCGGAGGTCGTGCGCGAGTCGCACGGCCTCCGCCCGGTAACCGGCGCGATACATGACGAGGCTGCTCGGGTAGTCCCTTCGCTTCGCATCGGCCACGTCGCTGATCCGGTACCCGCGCGCGCGTATGTGGTCGGCCTCGGCGCCTGCGGCGCCGGTGACGCCGTTGCCGTTCAGGACGAGGACGGTCGTGTCCGCGCGAATCCGCTTCGGCTTGCCGACGGGCGGCGGTTTCGGGATCTCCGTCGAGCCGGTGGCGCTGGCGACCGCTGCACGCTTGAGATGCCCGACGAGCGGCTTCGCGACGAACACGCTGAACAGGATCAGGAACTCGACCGCGGCCACGACGGTCGCGATCAGCGTCAGCGTCCGCCACGGTCGCGCGTCCGGCTCGATCGGAAGCGAGTGCTCCACGGGCGAGGTCTGATTCGCTCCCCGTCTCGAGGCTCCTCCCCGCGCAGCCGCTCGTATGCTTGCCGTCGATGTTCGTGACCTTCGAAGGGCTGGATGGTTCCGGCAAGACCACGCAGTCGCAGCTGCTCGCCGACCGGCTTCGGGCTGAGGGGCACGACGTCGTTGCGACTCGCGAGCCGGGCGGAACGGAGCTCGGCGAGCGCATCCGGGAGTTGCTCCTGTCCGGCGGCGACATAGCTCCGTGGGCGGAGGCGGCCCTCTTCGCCGCCGCGCGCGCAGAGCTCGTGGCGCACGTCATCCGTCCCGCCCTCGAGCGCGGCGCGGACGTCGTCTGCGACCGCTACGTCGATTCGTCGCTCGCGTACCAGGGGATCGCGCGGGACCTCGGCGTCGAGGCGGTGCTGACGCTCAACCGCCCCGTGATCAGGGACGCCATGCCCGACCGCACATTCCTCCTGCTGCTCGCTCCGGAGACTGCCCGCGACCGCGGCGGCTCCGCGCGCGACCGCATCGAGCGCGAAGGCGCCGACTTCTGGCGATCGCTCGACGACGCGTACCGTCGCCTTGCCGCCCGCTACCCGGAGCGCATCGTCCCGCTGGACGCCTCCCTGCCGCCCGACGAGGTCGCGGAGGCGGTGCGCCTGAGCCTCGCCGGGTCCGGGGCGCTGGCGTGAGCAGCCAGCCCGACGCCCGTCGCCTGCTCGACGCCGCGCTTGCCGAGGGGCCTGCGCACGCATACCTGTTCCACGGGCCGGCCGGGGTGGGCAAGCGCGCGTCGGCGCTGACCTTCGCCGGGCAACTGATCGGCGACGCAGAGCGCGTCTTGCGCAGGACGCACCCGGACCTCTACCTCGTCGAGCCGCTGGGGGACCAGATCCGGATCGGCGACATCCGGGCGCTCCGCCGCGATCTCCACCTGCGGCCGTTCGAGGCCGAGCGGCGCGTCTACCTGATCTTTTCGGCGGAAACGATGAACGAGGACGCGGCCGACGCGCTCCTGAAGGATCTCGAGGAGCCGCCGCCGTACGCGGTCATCGTGCTCGTGGCGGACGAGCTCGGGCCGCTGCCGGAGACGATCCGCTCCCGCTGCCAGCTCGTTCCGTTCCGACGGCTTTCCGAGCGCGCGGTGCGCGACGTCATCTCCGCGCGCGCGGCCGAGCTCGAGCTCAGCGACAACCAGGTAACGGCGCTCGCGCGCGTCGCCGGCGGCCGGCTCGACCGGGCGGAGCGGCTGCTCGACCCAGGCGGAGCGGAACGCCGCGCGCGCGTGCTCGCCGTTGCACGCTCCGTCTACGCCGAGGATGCCTTCGACCCGCACGATGCGGCAGGCCGTGTCCTCGAGGGCGTCGAGGAGTGCGGGCGCGCGGCCCGTGAGGCGGCCGAGCGGGAGCTCGAGCAGCTCGACCTCCCCAGCCGCGACGCCGAGCAACGGCGCCGCCGTGCGCAGCGCGGCGCCGAGCGCGAGGAGCTGCTGCTCGCGCTCGAGGAGCTCGCAGCGTGGTATCGCGACCTCGTCGTCGTGGCGGCCGGAGCGGAAACGGTCGCCGTCCACGCCGATCACGTGGCGGAGCTCGCCGGGGACGGCGCCGCCGGCCACGCGCGCGGCGCCGAGGCCGCAGCCGAGCTCGTCCGCGACGCCTGGCGGACGTTCGAGGAGCTGAACGTCCAGGCATCGCTCGCGCTCGAGGCGCTCTTCATCCGCCTCCGGCGAGCGTTCGCCGGCGCCGCGGTGGCGGCGTGACCGACACGCTCGTCTTTCTTCCGGCCTGGAACGAGGAGTCCAACCTCCCCGCCGTGCTGGACGAGCTTGCCCGCGACCTGCCCGCCGTGGACGTGCTCGTCGTCGACGACGGGTCCACGGACGGCACCGCGGAGGTTGCGCGGAACCGTCAGGCGGACGTCGTCAGCTTCGAGCACAACCGCGGCCTGCGCGAGGCGATCGCGGCGGGATACCGGTACGGGAGCGAGCACGACTACGCGTACTGCGGCCGGATCGACGCGGACGGCCAGCATCCAGCTGCCGAGCTGCGCCGGCTCCTCGAACTCGTCCGGTCCGGCGCCTGCGACGTGGCCGTCGGCTCGCGGTTCGCCTCGGGCGACGGTTACGCGCCGTACCGCTACGAATCCAGCGGCGCCCGGTCGTTCGGAACCGCGCTGTTGCGACGCGCGCTGCCGCTTCGCCTCGGCCGCCGCTTCATGGACCCGACGAGCGGCATGTACGCGGCGAGTGCGAAGGCCCTCCCGATCCTCGCCGAGCCGTACCGGAGCGGGGCGCCCGAAGTGGAGTCGCTGCTTCGGCTTGCCGATGCCGGTCTCGTCGTCGAGGAAGTGCCCGTGGACATGCGCCCGCGCGCCGGCGGCACGTCGAAGCTCACGGGAAAGAAGGCGCTGATGCTGGTGGGCACGGTGGTCGGCACGCTGCTGGTCTACCGGCGCCTGCATCGGCGTTGAGTCGCCTGGTCCTCGTCCTGGGCTACTCGCCTCGGCGGCCGTCGGGCCTGCACCCTGTCTGCGCCGCGCGCGTCGCGCATGCTGCAGCCTTGAGCCGGCCGGGCGACGTCGTCGTCCTCTCCGGAACGGACGGCGAGGTCGAGCTCATGGCGGCTGCCTGGGGGCCGGACGCGCACCTCGTCCGGCGAGACCGTGCCTCGCGGACGGCCGACAGCGCCGTCTCGGTGGCGCGTACGGCAAGTGAGCTCCGGGTCGACGAGATCGTCGTCGTCACGTCCTGGTGGCATCGGCCGCGCGCCCAGCTGATGACGCGCGTCGCGCTGCCTCGGCGCGGCGTTCGCGTGACGGGCTCCGGCGCGGGCGGAGGGTGGTCGGCCTGGCAGCTCGTCCGCGAGGCGCTGTGCTTCCCGCTCGTCCCGGTCCACCTGGCGCTTGCGCGGCGGCGGTCGACAGGCGGCCCGAGGTGACCCGGCTCGGCTACACCGGCCGTCTCGGGCCGGCGTACATGTGCGGATGCGACGAGTACCACATGTATTCGTAGTAGCGCTTGTAGCGTTCGCCCGCCGTCGCGCCCGTGACGCGGAACGGCTCGCCGTTATCGTCGATCGTCACGGTTTTCAGCTTGCCGTGGTCGTAGACGGTTGCCTCGATCTCCCACTCGATGTAGGCGTCCTTCGTCACCCCTACGACCTGGAACGGTTGCGTCTCGCCCGTGGCGAGCCCGACCACCTTGCCGTCGCTGAAGTAGGGCCCGGCCGTCGAGAACACGTCGTACTGCCCGCCCCCCTCGACTGCATTCCGGACGATCTTCTGCGCGACAGGCCGCGGATCGTTGAGGTCGAAGAGGACGCCGATCGCCTCCGTCGCTCCAGCGCTTTGGCAGCCGATCGAAGCGCCCCTGAGCGCCGGTTCGCGCCTGAGCACCTTGGCGCGCATGTCTTCGATCTCGATCTTGTGAGTAGACCCGCCCTCGATCATCAACTGCTCGACGACGTAGTTGACGTCCACCGCGCCTGCCTGTTTCGCCGCGGACATCAGCGCGTCGCAGTCCTTGCTGCTTCGGAGCTTCGCGTCGAGTCCCGCCGGCGAACGCGCAGCGACCTGGAAACCGTCGCTGCCGCCCTCCGGATCCTCGAGCGCGCCGATGTCACGCGTTGCCTGGATGAGCGTCGGCTCCGAACGCACGTGGTGCTCCACGATGGGCCAGAGACCTTGAACTTGCCCGACAAAGGCGACGACGGCCGCAACGCCGCCGGCCACGCCGATGATCCAACGCCAATACCGCCGTACGGAGTATCCCCCCATTGCAATCCCCCTCACCCACGGGACGGCCGGGGCCCTATCGGTCTTCCCCGCCCGTGGAGGGCCGCTACGCCAGCACCGCTGCGCTCGCGGCGATACTCGCCGCCCGCGGCGGCAGGATCGTGTCGATGAGCCCGTAGTCGCGGGCCTCGGTGGGCGTGAGGAAGTTGTCCCGGTCGATGTCTTTCATGACCTGCTCGACGGGCTTTCCGCTGTGGGCGGCAATGATCTCGGCCATCCGCCGCGTCGTCGCCAGCACCTCGCGCGCCTGGATCTCGATGTCGACCGGCGTGCCGCGGAACCCGGCTGAGCCCTGGTGAATCATGACCTTCGAGTTCGGCAGGGCCGAGCGCTTGCCAGCCGCGCCGCCGCACAGGATCATCGCGCCCGCCGACATCGCCATTCCGACGGTGATCGTGGCGACGTCCGGCTTGACGAATTGCATGGTGTCGTAGATCGCCATGCCTGCGTACGCCGACCCGCCGGGCGAGTTGATGTAGACGCTGATGTCGCGCTCGGGATCCTCGGCCTCGAGGAAGAGGAGCTGAGCGGTGACGAGATTCGCGACCTGGTCGTCGATCTCGGTGCCGACGAAGATGATGCGCTCTCGCAAGAGCCGCGAGTAGATGTCGAACGACCGCTCGAACCGGCCGTCGGACTCGACCACCATCGGGATCAGCTGGCTCACGGCGCTCCTTCCTTCGTGTAAAGTGCAACCGTCCAGTTGCGCATACTACCTGCAACCGTACGGTTGCGAGTGAGGAGGCCGGTCGTGGAGGTGAACCGCGAGATCCTGGTCGAGGCCGAGCCCGGCGACGTCTGGGAGGCGTTAACCGATCCCGGCCGCCTCGAGGAATGGTTCGCGAACGACGTCGAGCTGGACGCCGAGCCTGGAGGCGAGGGCGTCTTCCGCTGGGAGAACGGCGAGGAGCGCTACGCGGTCGTCGAGGAGGTCGATGTCGGCCGCCGCTTCTCGTTCCGGTGGCGCGACGGGGCGGGCGAGGAGACCGTCGTTGCGATCAGCCTCGACGCGGTCGGGTCGGCGACACGTGTCGTCGTCACGGAGTCCGCGACCGGGCCGGCCGCCTGCGCGGCGGAGTGGGCGACCGCGCTCGAGCTCTGGGTCGTCGTCGGAAGGACCGCCGTCCTCGCGTAGTGCCCGAGCAGGCCGTCTTCGCCGCGCTCGCCGATCGGAACCGTCGCTTCCTCGTCGAGACGCTTGCCACCCGCGGCACAGCGACGGCGACGCAGCTGGCCGCGGAGCTGCCCGTCACGCGCCAGGCAGTCGCGAAGCATCTCGCGGCGCTCGGCGAGGCAGGGTTGGTGGACGCCACCCGGGCCGGGCGAGAGACGCGCTACCAGCTGACGCCGGCGGCGCTGACCGACGCGATCGCGTGGATGGAGCGCGTCGGGGCGCAGTGGGACGAGCGCCTGGCCGCGCTTCGCACCCACGTCGAGCGCCGATAGCGCAGGCGGATACGATCGACCCAGTGGACGTGGAGGCTCTTGCACGCCGCTGGGCCGCGACGTGGGAACGTGCCTGGCCCGAGAAAGACGTCGAGGCGATTGCCGCCATGTACGCCGATGACGCGCTCTACCGGGCGCTCGTCTTCCGCGAGCCCGACCGTGGCATCGGAGGCGTGCGCGACTACCTCCGGCGGGAGTTCGGCGTCGAGGACGACATTGACTGCCGTTTCGGCGACCCGGTCGCGGCCGGAGATCGAGCCACCGTCGAGTGGTGGGCGAGCTGGCGCGAAGCCGGCCAGGAGCTGACGCTCGCCGGGGTCACCGTTCTCCGCTTCGACGCCAACGGCCGGGTCGTGGACCACCGCGACTACTGGGACGAGGTCAAGCGCCGCGAGCCGCCGTTCGACGGCTGGTGATCGGCCCGCGGCCGCGGCTACACTGAGCCCCGGCTGCCGACGTAGCTCAGCTGGTAGAGCACTTCACTCGTAATGAAGGGGTCCCCGGTTCGAGTCCGGGCGTCGGCTCACAGAAAACCCCCGCTCAGGGGTTTCTAGTTGTCTGGTCAGTAGTCAAACTCCCGTGGGGGGCAACAGACGGGGCAACAGAGTCTCGATCTGCGTCTTTGACACTTGACGGCAGCCGTCCGGGGCTGTCAGTACAACTCGCGTCGGTGGTTCTCTTCAACACGTCCAGCTTCGAGACCCTCTCGGAGTTCACCGCAAGGTTGGAAGCACTGGTGGAAGCGAGGGGTCTGGATCGCCGCGAGACAGCCTTCTGGCTAGAGCTCGCAGAGGCATACGAAGGCGAACGAGAGCATCACGATCATGAGAGCCTGGATTACTGCCGGTGTCGTAGCGGAGCCCGAAAAGCACGCGAGATGGCGGTCCATGTCGCTGCCGGTGTCGATCCGAGGAGCGCCGAGATCTTGATCGTTCGCGACATGGAGATCGAGGGCTCGAAGGAGCTAATCGTGCAGTACACCGACGAGGCCGAGGTGGCCACATTGAAGAGCGAGGCCGAACGGTGGCGCCAGGCCGTCAAGGCCGAGCGGGAGTCACTCGCTGATCTTCGCCTCAACCGCAATCTGGTGTATGCCGTGGGGCGCCGTAGTGGTGCGAGGCGATCAGATCCAGTCTCGATCCCTCGCTTCAGCACCGGTTGCCGAAGGCGGCCGCGCCACGCGCTCACGGGCACGCGCCACCACGAGACGCGCCCGATCGCCCGGCTCATTAGCCGACGACGACCCTAGACCACGTAGCCGACTGAGTCGCGGCCCCACGACAGGGGGTCGCGGATGAGTCCTGCGGGTTTCTATCCCGCTAACACGCTTGAAGGCGACATCCTCATCATCGGCAACGATGCGCTGCGCTGGGAGCAGCGGATGGAGGCAGCCAGTCGTCTGGCAAACGAGCTCCCGTTCCGCAAGCCCATCATCCGGCAGGAATGGGAGGCGTGGCGAGCGACGCTGGATGAAGGCAAGGATGCCCGAGCCGTAAGCATGCAGATGGCGGGACTGGTCGCCAGCGGACTCCGAACCTCACGCGCGGACATTGACCGCATCGGGTCCGACGACCGGAAGCAAGCGGACGAATATGCCAGGGTCGTGGCCATCGTCGCGGCCATCCTTGACGCGCGGCGGGCGCAAACCGTCTTCGCCCGCGTTGACGGGGGACGACGCAAATTCGAGAACGTCGTGCCGTGGGAGCTTCCGTGGCCCAACTTCTTATCCTGGCTCCATGCGGAGGTGCGTCGTGGCTACAAGGAAGCCCTCTGGCCGGGGTTCGGCGCTCTCAAAGAGGAGATCCGGCAGCAACGCCGCTATGAGATTGAGGTCCTCGGATGGGAGGATCTCGACCTTTCCCTAAGAGAGAGTCGCTGGCTTTCCGCTTCGGAGACCATCTCGTCCAACAGCATCCGGACCGACCCGCGGAACAGGCGGACACCGTTGGTCGCGATCGTTGGCGCGGACGAATCGCCGGTCGAACGCGAGGTGATCGCCCGCGTGATGCTCGACCAGCACACGTCTGGTAAGGAACGCGCGGACTTGCAATTCCGTGCTCGTGGTTGGGCTGGCGAAGAGATCAGCCGCCGAGCAGGCAGGAGCCGTAGTTACAGCGACGTCCGGCTGTCCCGCCCTCGCGATCGTCTTCCGAAAGACGTTGTAAGGGAATTGGCCGAAATTTCGCGTTATCCCTGGGAAGAAGATACTTCGGCCGCCGCGTAAACAACGGAATGCAATCCGCGTCTAGTCGTCACAGTTCTAACCTCGGAGGTGGACATAATCAATGCTCAAGGAAGCTATCGTCTCAACCCGCGTCGAGCCGCAGATCCGGGATCAGTTGGCGGCGCGCGCTCGTGAGGCAGATCGCTCGCTGGCGGGGAAGGTCCGCCACGGCTTGCGTATCTACCTGCGCTCGCTCCAGCTCAGTGAACGCTCGAACGAACCGCCCGCCGCCCGGCTGCCGCGCGGCCCTAAGCACGGACTTCCCGACCGCAACTCGCTTTCTCCAGCGGTCGGGAGACCCGGGCGGTACCGTGCGCACGGTGCCGCCTTGGGACAGGAGAAAGCACAGCCCACACAACAGAGAAGGAGCCGGTTGCCGCCGGCTCCTTCGATGTTCCAACTTCTATGGAGGAAGCATTGTGACAGACAGCAAGGAGACCATCAATGTCGGCGGGATCGAGTACATCTCCGCCAAGGGCGTCGCTACGGCGATTTACGGGATGCGAGCCCACGTCGTCAGCCTGCACGAAGACCTTGAGTTCGGCTTCGACAACGTCGGAAGCGGTTTGCTCGACGTTGAGGATCGCATCGTGGACTGGGCGCGCCGGATCGGTCTTGACGCCTATGACCCAGCGCGCTGCCGATGAATGGCGAACGGCTCCGAGTCGAAACTTATGACCAAGTGCGAGCGAAGCCCCGTGGACTGGCTCGTCCCCGGGTTCATCGCCCGGCGCCGCACCTGCGTCCTCTATGGCGAAGAAGGCACCGGCAAAGGCCTGTTCTGGGTTGCCACCGCGGCGAGGCTGTCACGCGACGCCTTGCGCACGGTCGCGTTTGTCAGCGAGGACAGGCACGACGAAGATGAAACCGAGGTTCGTTGCGGCCGGCGGCGACCCCGGCTACCTGGCCCGCGTCGTGGTCGAGTCGCCGAAGCCGGGCCAGCCGCCGCGCGAACTCGACCTCGCCCGCTACGTGAGCTTCTTTCGCGTTGCGATTGAGGGCGCGACCCTCGTAGTGGTCGATCCGCTGCTCGGGCAAATGAACACGCGCTGGGACGCTGATAAGGCACAGCACGCGCGGCAATTCATGCGTCCGCTTGACGCGGCCGTGCGCGATGTAGGGGCGGCGCTCCTCGCCGGGAGGAGTCAACCACGACGTCGAGCGCAGTGCCGAGCTCGTGTGGGGATGCGTCGGGTTACGATTGACTGACGCCGCTTTCCGGCGGACCGGCGTCTTTGGTGAGTGCGTGTTCGAGCTCGATGGGGGTCGCGCCGGTCATGATCGCGACCGCTTCCGGCATCGTATGTGTGTGGGGAGTCACGATAGCCACACGCCTTCCGAGCCGCATGATGTGGATCCGGTCGGCAACCTCGAAGACGTGTGGCATGTCATGGCTGATCAGGATCACGGGCAGGCCGCGTTCGCGTACCCGAAGAATGAGGTCGAGCACCTGACGTGTTTCCTTGACGCCGAGCGCCGCCGTCGGCTCGTCCATGATCACGAGCCGGGTGCCCCACGCAGCGGCGCGCGCGACGGCAACACCCTGGCGTTGCCCGCCGGACAGATTCTCGACGTGCTGGGTGATCGAAGGGACGCCGATCTTGAGCTCCGAGAAGTGCCGGACAGCCTCACGGCGCATCGCCCGCTTGTCGAGCAGGCGGAGCACGAGCCCGGCCGGCCCTCGAAACCGTCGCTCCCGGCCGAGGAAGATGTTGGACGCGATGTCCATGGAGGGGGCGACCGCGAGGTCCTGGTAGACGGTCTCGATGCCGGCCCGGCGCGCATCGCGCGGGGATCGGAACTGCACGCGCTCGCCCGCGAGCCTGATCTCCCCGTCGTCGGGCTGAGTCGCGCCCGAGAGGGCCTTGATCAAAGTCGACTTCCCGGCGCCGTTGTCGCCGATGACGGCGAGGATCTCCTCCGGGCGGAGCTCGAAGTCGGCCCCGTTGAGCGCGACCACATGGCCGTAGCGCTTGACCAGCCCGCGAGCCTCGAGGATCGGCTCGGGACCGTTCACCGCCGCCTCCGGTGGACGAGCTGGTCAACCGCGACCGCCAGGATCACGAGCACGCCGGTGACGAGGTACTGGTAAACGGGCTCGACGCCGATCAGCGTCAGCCCATTCCTGAACACACCCACGATCAGGGCGCCGATCAGCGTCCCGATCACCGTCCCGCGTCCGCCGAACAGACTCGTCCCACCTAGGACGACGGCGGTGATGGCGTCGAGGTTCTCGGTCGTCTGGCCGGCGTTCGGATCGCCGAGCTCAGTGCGTGCGGCGAGCAGCATCGCCGCGATCCCGTATGTGAGCCCAGCTAGGACGTAGACGCTGAGTACAACGCGGCCGACGTTGATTCCGGTCAACCGCGCCGCCTCGGGGTTGTCACCTACCGCGTACACATGACGGCCCCACGAGGTCTGGCTGAGCGCGTACCAGGCGACCCCGTAGAGAACGAGCATCAGCACGACGCCGTATGTGAAATCGGCACCGGCCAGTCTGAAGGTGCGGCCGAAGTAGACGAGTGCGCTCGGGAGGGGAAGGAACGTCTCGTCGTTCGAGACCGTGTGCGTGAACGCAAACGCGATGTTGAACGTGCCCAGCGTGACGATGAACGCCGGTAAGCGCAGGCCGGCGACGAGCGAGCCGTTCAGCAGACCGAAACCGACGCACGTTCCGATCCCGAGCAGGATCGCCGGGATCGCCGGAACGCCGTTCGCCACTGCCAATTTGGTCATCACGATCTGGCCGAAGGCCATAACCGTTCCGCACGAGAGGTCGATGCCGGCCGTCAGGATGACGAGCGTCTCCCCGATTGCCAGCACGCCGACCACCATCACCTGCTGGGTAATCAGCGAGAGATTCTGCGCGTGGAGGAAGTTGTCGCTCTTCCACGTGAAGAACGCCATCGTCAGGAGCAACGCGATCAGCGGCCCCACGGTCGGAGCCTCGAGGACCCGGCGGAGAAGCCCGAGCGTCACGGAGAGCTTGCCGGGCTGCTCGGCGGAAGTGATGTCGGTCGTCGTCACCGTCGGTCGCAGCGTGTGGACGGGATCCCAAGACCGTGTTTCGTCGCGGCTGGAGCGAGGCCGCCCTCGCCCCAGCCGCGACGTGAGAGAAGGGTGGTTAGCCCCAGCAGTTCTTCAGGCCGTACGCGACCTTCTTGGACTTGACGCCCTTCACAGCTTTCTTCGCGATCAGGTTGACTCCAGTGTCCGTGTAGCCCTTGGCCTTCTTGCCGGTCTTCGCGTACCGCACGACGGCCGCGACGCCGAGCGAGGCCATTTTCAGCGGGTACTGCTGCGAGGTGGCGTCGATGACGCCTGCCTTGACGTTGCGGACGCCCTGGCAGCCGCCGTCGACGGAGACCATCGTGATACCGGCCTTTTTCTTGCCTGCGTTCTTGAGCGCCGTCCAGGCGCCGGCCGCGCTCGGCTCGTTGATCGTGTAGACGACGTTGATGTTCTTGTTCTTCTGCAGGCAGTTCTCCATGGCCGTCTGTGACGGAGCGACCTGGCCGTTGCCGTTTCCAACGCAGGCGATCTTCTTGTTGTTGTTCTTGATCCCGAAGCCCTTGAGGAAGCCGTTGTGCCGGAGCGCTCCCACCGACGAGCCGACGTGCTCGTCGATCATCGCGATCGTCACCTTCTTGCCCCTCGTGGCGGCACGCGCGTAGCGTCCGATCAGGACGCCCGCGTTGAAGTTGTTCGTCGCGAAGAGCGCATCGGTTGCGTTCCTCGGGATAGTCGGCGAGTCGAGCGCGATCACGAGAACCTTCGCCTGCCGGGCCTTCGCGATAGCGGCGTTCTCCGCCTTCGCGTCGGCCACGGTGATCAAGATCCCCTTGACCCCGGCCGCCACCTGGTTCTCGATCGCCGTGATCTGGCCCGCGTTGTCGGAGCTGCTCTTGCCGGCTGCATACGACAGCTGCGCGCCGAGCTTCTTCGCCTGAGCCGTCGCTCCTTGCTTCATCTTCACGAAGAACGGATTCGTGACGTCCTTTGTGATCAGCCCGACCTTGATCGTCGCGGTCTGCTTCGAACCACTGGCCCCAGCGCCGGTCGCCAGCACCGAGCTGACAACGACGATCGGAACCACCACCAGCAGAATCAGCAGGCGTCCGGCCGGGCGCGATCGACCGCGTCTCCCTCGATAGCCCATACCAGCCTCCCTCCTCGTGTCCTCCGGTACGGTTCTTGGTAGCGATAACACAACGCCGAGCGAGGGTCAAGGTGAATGTAGCCAGCACTGTCGCCTCGTAAACGGTTGTGCTGACAGGACAAACGTGTTAGTGATCACATAGCATCCTGATGGCCGCCAATCTGGCGAACGTGACGATCAACGATGTCGCGAAGCGCTCCGGCGTTTCCGCGATGACGGTTTCGCGAGTAATCAACCGCAGCGCCCGCGTCAGCCCGGAGACCCGGCAACGGGTCGAGCAGGCGATCCTCGAGCTCGGCTACGTCCCGAGCCGGCTCGCGCGCGGGTTGACCGCACAGACGACCGGAACGTTGGCGCTCATCGTTCCCGATGTGGCAAACCCCTTCTTCACGCTGATCTTGCGCGGCGCAGAAGACGTCGCGCGCCGCGGCGGCTACCGCATGCTTCTCTGCGACACGCGGGCGGACCTGGCGATCGAGCGCGAGGTGATCGAGGAGATGATCGCGCACCGGGTCGACGGCGTCGTGATCGCGCCTGTGAGCGACCGCTCACGCAGCCATCTGCGACGGCTTCGGAAGTACGGGGTTCCGTTCGTCCTCGTCGACCGGACAGTCGCCGGCATCGACTCGGATGTCGTCGTCGGAGACAACGTGGCCGGTGGTCGGCAGCTCGTTCAGCACCTGATCGCCCTCGGCCACCGCCGGATCGGCTTCATCGTCGAGTCCGACGAGGTGTCCACGGCCCGCGACCGCCACCGGGGCTACGTGGAGGGACTCGAGTCCGCCGGCATCCCGGTCGATCCGCGCCTAATCGCGCGCTCAACGGTCGACCCCAGCGGCGGGTTCGACGGAATGCGCCGGTTGCTCGAAACGGAGGATCGCCCGACCGCCGTCTTTACGGTCAACAACCTCGTCGCCCTCGGCGCAATCGAAGCGGTTCGCGCGGCCGGGCTCGACGTACCGCATGACCTGGCGCTCGTCTGCTTTGACGACATCGAGTACGCCTCGCGTATGTACCCGTTCCTGACCGTGATGGCTCAGCCCGCCGAGACGCTCGGCACCCTGGGCACGCAGCTCCTTCTCGACCGGGTCGAACGACGCGCGCCGGAGCAGCGACGCGTCGTCGTGCTGTCGGCCGAATTTGTCATCCGACAATCGTGTGGCGCCAAGGCGGACCGGTGAACCTTTACGGCGGCATCGAGACCGGCGGCTCCAAATGGGAGTGCGCCGTCGGAACCGGTCCGGATGGCTTGCTGGCGACGACCACGATCCCGACCACGACGCCGGACGAGACGATCGACTCGACCGTTGCATTCTTCGAACGGCAGCATCCGGTCGCCGCGATCGGGATCGGCTGCTTCGGCCCGATCGATCAGAAGTCGACCTCGCCTACCTGGGGCCACATCACGACGACGCCCAAACCGGGCTGGGCGTACACCGACGTTGCGCAGGAGATCCGCAGCCGCCTGTCCGTCCCGGTCGCATTCGACACCGATGTCAATGCCGCCGCCCTCGGCGAGCACCGCTGGGGCGTGGCCCAGGGGCTCGACACCTTCTGTTACATCACCATCGGCACGGGGATCGGCGGAGGCGGCATGGCGCGCGGCAGCCTCCTCCACGGCCTCGTCCATCCGGAATTCGGGCACATGCGTATTCCGCACGACCGCGACGACGATCCATTTGACGGAGCGTGCCCCTATCACGGCGACTGCTGGGAAGGGCTGGCCTCGGGCCGTGCGATCGAGGCGCGGTGGGGAAGCCCGCCCGAGGAGCTCGCGGGCGTCAACGAGGTGTGGCAGCTCGAGGCGCGCTACCTTGCCCTGGGCATCGTCGGCGTGATCTGCGTGCTTTCGCCGGAGCGGATCGTCCTCGGCGGCGGCGTGATGAGCCAACCGGGGCTCCTGCCGCTCGTTCAGCGCGATGTGAGCGCGCTGATGAACGGTTACCTGCACACGGCGGCGATCGGAGAGGAAATCGCCCGATATGTGTCATTCCCGGCGCTCGGCACGCGTTCCGGAGTGTTGGGCGCGATCGCGCTAGCCGAGACCGCGTAGCGGGTGAGCGAACGAGACGGTCGGGCCGTAAGCGCGTGGAGACCTCCTTCGGGCGCGTCACCGCGGCACCCGATTGCCCTCGAGCTCGATCTTCGACCCGCTCGCGTCGTGGATGAGCCCGAGGATGCTGGACGTTCACGCGCGCGTGGGGAACCGGCGCCGCCAGACCGTAGCACCGGACCTGGAAGGCGAAGCGTGGAAGCTCAGCCT
The DNA here is from genome assembly GCA_046732435.1 of Actinomycetota bacterium. Taxonomy (GTDB): domain Bacteria; phylum Actinomycetota; class Thermoleophilia; order Gaiellales; family Gaiellaceae; genus JALZFG01. The sequence goes on along the minus strand of JBKPNC010000130.1, from coordinate 2,501 downwards.
GAACGGCATCGGCAAACTCCTCGACGAGCTGCACGGCCTGCTCGTCTCCATGCGCCTCCGTGAGCGCCGTAGAGCCCGCGATGTCCGCGAGCAAGAAGGTGGCTCTGGCCTCGCTTGACACGGACAGACCGTAGTGTTTATTCCCACTCGAAACGCGAGCTGGTTCTCCCTAGATGTCCACGGGACTATCGTTGACCGACCGCCGCGATGCCCGAGCTGCCGAGTGGGACGGTCACCTTCCTCTTTACGGATATTGAGGGGTCGACTCGCTTGCTACAGCAACTGCGTGGCCGTTACGCGCCGCTGCTCGCCGATCACCATCGGCTCTTGCGAGCCGCGTTCGAGGAATGGGGCGGTTATGAGTTGCAGAGCCAGGGCGATGCCTTCGTCGTTGCCTTCCCACGCGCGAGAGACGCGACACTGGCGGCGGTCGCGGCCCAGCGCGCACTCGCCGAGCACGCCTGGCCGGACGGGCTCGAGTTTCGCGTTCGTATGGGGCTGCACACCGGCGAACCGTCGCTGTCGGAGGCGGGGTTGGTGAGTCTGGCCGTGCACCGCGCCGCGCGCATCTCCGCGGCGGGTCACGGCGGGCAGCAGGTGCTCCTGTCGAGCACGACGCGCGACCTGGTGGAGGACGACCTCCCCGATGACGTGCGCGTCCGCGAGCTCGGCGAGCACCGGCTCAAAGACCTCGACCGGCCGGAGCGATTGTTCCAACTCGAAATCGAGGGCCTGCCGGCCGAGTTTCCGCCGGTCAGGGCGGTTGACGATCAGCGTGAGCGGGCCGCGCGCCGGATCGAGCGGCAAGGGCAGGGCGCCGGGACATCGCGGCCCTCGACCGGCTGGCGCTTCTCGCGCCGGAGTGCGCTCGTGATCGCGTCAGCCGTGGCTGTCCTCGCCGCCGTGGCCGTGACGGTTGCCGTCGTGATTGGCCGTGGGCAGTCGGGTCCGAAACCGCTCTCGAAGGACGCCTACCAGAACCAGCTGCTCGACGCGTACCGCCCGACCAACGCGACTGTTCTGAAGCGGATCGGCAAACCCCCGAACACATCACCAGCGGTCAGAGCGCGCTTGCAGCCGCTACCGCGCTCGCCCGAGTACGCAGGTCGATGGACCGGTTTCTGCGCACCCTGCGGACGATGATTCCGCCCGCCGATGTGCAGGACTTGCACGAGCGGCTGCTGGCGGTGTTCTCCAGCGTTCGCGACGACGTCGCCGACGCCGTCGCCGCGGCGGACGCCGTCAACGACGGCGACTACCAAGCCGCACTCAAGCGCGTGGTCAAGGATTCCGACCGCCTCGACCCGATCGGACGCCAGTTCCGGGCGAGGCACTACGCCCGCCTCGGCGAGCAAGTGTCGCCATGACGGTTGCCAAAGAGAGCGACGAGCAGCGATGACCGCCGTTATCGCCTCGACTGCCTGCTCGAGCTGAGACAGGTCCGCGCCGAGAGTACACGCCCGGCCTTGCCCACCAGCTCGGGATCCGACGCGTACGGTCGGCTCTGCGTACTCCTCCGACCCGACGCGGGTAAACCGCGCTCTCCGAGCCGAATCCGACGCCCAGGTTGTCGATCGTCAGCGATAGTGCGGTTGCAGCGACCCTGCGCCATCTGCGTTTTCGGAATGCTGGCTGTGTGATGTGAGGCACAAAGCTAGTGCAACCACTTCGACGGCGAACACGACGGCGTCGGATGCGGGACATAAACGGCCAGCGTCGGAGCCGCACGCCCGCGAGTGCGCGCAAGTGCGGGTGAGGCACACGATCGCGTACGCACCGTACGTAACGGCGAGCTCATTGCCCGGCTCGGCGCGGACGTTGGCGTGCATTCAGCTCCGATCATGGTTTGTGTTGACATTTCTGACTGCCGGCTAGGGAACCCGCTCATGGTGAAGAACCCGGAATGACAAGTGGGCTAGCGCCGCACCTTGTAAGCGGGTGCTAGCGGATCAGCGCTTATATTTTCCGCTTGGCGTGGCCCCATCGCGGGCAGGTGGAACGGCCACTCAAAGACGATCGAGCGGGTCGACCCGGACCTGACCCTGCACGGCCTCAGGCTGGTGTGGGAGTGGAACGCAGCTCCGGCCTGACGACGACCTCGGCGAACGTCGAGGTGACCAGTGCGTTTTGCCAGAAGCCTTCGATCCAGGGGCGAAGCAGCGCCGTTCGGCGCGTGTACTTCAGCGGGACGACGGGCGGCCTGCTCGCCGACCCAGTGGCCCTCGAGCTCACGGTAGGTCGACAGCCGCTCGCTCTGGTTGAGCGCCGAGCGGGCGCGGTCGAGGAGGTCAGTGATCCAAGCGTCGCGATACACGCGAGGCCGTTTTTGGAGGAGCGGCGCGATCATCCCGGCCGGGTCGGGAACGTCGGTGGTCCATCCGTGGACAAATGCGTCGAGGTCTCGTTCGATCACAGCGTCGTACGAGAGCAGCGTGGCCTCGATCGCCGTCGCGCGCACGCCGATCGCCGCGAAGTCCTCGATCAGCGGTCGTGCGGTGTGC
>JBKPNC010000129.1:0-11168 GCA_046732435.1 Actinomycetota bacterium | reverse complement strand
GGGTCGAAGCCGGGCTCTCGCTCCGAACGTGGAGCCCGCCGGAGCGATCCGTCGAGGCCGTACGTCCAGGCGTGGTATGGGCATTGCAGCGTCGCGCGGCAGCCCGAGCCCTCCGCGACGAGATGCCCGCGATGGCGGCAGACGTTGACGAAGGCGCGGAGCACGCCGTCGGCGGCACGGGTCACGACGACCGGAACATGACCCGCCACGGATACGAAGTAGCTGTCCGCTTCCGGCACCTGGTCGGTCCAGCCGGCGTATTGCCAGGCCGAGGCGAAGATCGCAGAGCGTTCGGCGGCGTAGACGGCCGGATCCGAGTACCAGCTCGCCGGCAGCGTCCAGCCGTCTTCGAGCGCTCGGTCGAGCGGCGGAAGCCCGTCCGTCCTCGCGCCGTCGAGCTGCGTCACCTCTCTCCCCTCCCCGGTCCTGACCGTGCGCGTCGGTCAGGATATCCGGCGCCGCTCGCATCCGGCCGCCGCGGCGTCGCTCGGCGCCGCGTAGGCGTTCGCCTCGATCAGGGTCGGGTGCTCGGTTCTTCCTTTCGCGCCCGGCTCGGCGCAACGCGCGGCGGCTCGTCCGGCTGTTTCGGATAGACGGGCGGCCAGGGAGCGTCTCTGAGACCTGCTGCGCGATCCCGCTCGTGGAGCTCGAGGAGCGGCTCCACGGACTGCGGCTGCTCGTTGATGTCGTCCCACGGGTCGCCGTGCGCCGCAAGCCGCCTTGGGACGCTCTCGATCGTGAGCTCGTCGGGGTGGACGGTGTTGATCTCGTCCCACGTGAGCGGCGCCGAGACCTGGGCGCCGGCACGGGCGCGCACCGACCACGCCCCGAAGACGGTCTTGTGCGGCGCGTTCTGGTTGTAGTCGACGAAGACGCGGCGGCCACGCTCCTCCTTCCACCACGCCGCGGTGATCAGCTCCGGGCGGCGCCGCTCGAGCTCGCGCGCGACGGCGACCGCTGCCGCTCGAACCTGGTAGGAGTCCCAGCGCGGCTGGAGCCGCACGTAGACATGGAGGCCGCGGTTCCCGGTCGTCTTCGGGTAGCCGACGATCCCGAGCTCGTCGAGGAGGCGGCGGAGCTCGCCGGCCGCAGCCCGTACGTCGTCGAACTCGACGCCCGGCTGCGGGTCGAGGTCGAGGCGCAGCTCGTCCGCGACTTCGGGTAGGTCATGACGGTACGGCCAGACATGGAAGCCAAGGCAGGCGAGGTTGACGGCCCAGACGACGTGGGCCATGTCGGCGAGCACCAGCGCGCGTGAGGTCGTGCCGTTCGGTGTGCTGACGATTGTCGTCTGCAGCCAATCCGGCGCACTTCCGGGGACGCGCTTCTGGAAGAACGAGCTGCCCTCCGCGCCGTGCGGGAAGCGCTGCATGAGGGTGGGCCGCCCGCCGACGGCGCGCATGAGCGGTTCCGCGACGGCGAGGTAGTACTGCACCAGGTCGAGCTTCGTCTCTTCCCGAGCCGAGAAGAAGACCTTGTCCGGGCTGGTGACCTCCATCGCGCGTCCCGCGACCTCGAGCGCGTGGGCGTCCGTCGCGGACATCAGGAGGCCGCCGCCGGCGCCGGAGCGCGCGGCTCGGCCCCCGGCCCGCCGGCGAGCAGCTGAGCAGGTTCGAGACCACGAGGAAGTCGGCGACGAAGAACGTGCGAGGCTCTTCGTAGACCTCCGGCGGGTGGGCCGGCCTGCTCGGCGCGGCGCTCGCTCATTACCGCGACACGGTCGCTCATCGTGAGCTCCTCCTCCTGGTCGTGCGTGACGAAGGCGAACGTTATCCCGAGCTCACGGCTGCTGCCGGCCGCCGGAGAGCCGTGAGGCCGTGCGTCCGACAGGATGAGCGGCCGTGGAAGAATCATCTTCGACACCGATCGGAGGGGGCATGGCGGCGAGGACGACGACCGACCTTGACCGGGCGCGGATCGCCGAGCTGACCGCGAGGGAGCAGCGGCGGCTCGACGAGCGCACGCCGTGCTCAAAGGCGCTCTACGAGCGCGCGAGGCAAGCGCTGGCCGGCGGCGTCGCCTCCGCGTACCAGGTGCGAGAGCCGTGGCCGATCTACCTCGAGCGCGGAATCGGCTCTCGGGTCTGGGACGTGGACGGAACCGAGATGATCGACTTCCACAACGCGTACGGCTCGATGGTGCAAGGGCATGCCCACCCGGCGATCGTGCGGGCGGTGCGGGAGCGGGTCGGCCTGGGAACGCACTTCGCCGCGCCGACCGAGGACGGCATCGTCGTCGCCGAGGAGCTGTCGCGCCGCTTCGGCCTCCCGCGCTGGCGGTACGTGAACTCGGGAACGGAGGCGACGATGGACGCCATCCGGATCGCCCGGGGCGCGACCGGCCGGGACACGATCGTCAAGATCTTCGGCTCCTACCACGGCCACCACGACTACGTGATGGTCTCGATCGGCGTGCCGTACGAGCAGATCGGCGACCGGGAGAAGTACGCGTCCCTGCGGTACGGCGAGGGCATCCCGCAGGCGGTCGCCGACCTCACCGTCGCGGTTCCCTTCAACGACGCGGACGCGATGGAGCGACGCATCGAGCGCCTTTTCGAGGAGGGCCGGCCGCCGGCTTGCGTGATCATGGAGGCGGCGATGATGAACCTCGGGGTCGTGCTTCCCGAGCCGGGCTACCTCGAGGCGGTGCGCGACCTGACGCGGCGGCTCGGCGTGTTGCTGATCTTCGACGAGGTGAAGACGGGCCTCTGCGTCGCAGCCGGCGGCGCGACGGAGCGGTTCGGCGTCACCCCGGACATGGTGACGCTCGCGAAAGCGCTCGGCGGTGGTCTTCCGGCCGGTGCCATCGGCGGCACCGAGGAGGCGTTCGAGGTCGTCGAGGACAAGCGCGTCTACCAGGTGGGCACGTACAACGGCAACCCGCTGTCGATGGCGGCCGCCCGCGCGAGCCTCCAGGAGGTGCTGACGCCTGATGCATACGCCCACCTCGACGCCCTCGAGGAGCGGATCCTGCGCGGCTGCCAGGACGTGATCGACCGCTACGGGCTTCCGGGGTACCCGGTCGGCATCGGGGCGAAGGGGTGCGTGACGTTCTCGCCCGAGCGCATCGTCGACTATGAGTCCTTCAAGGCGTTCCAGGAGAAGGAGCTGGCCGATCTGGCCTGGCTCTACAACATGAACCGCGGCGTCTACATGACGCCCGGACGCGAGGAGGAGTGGACGCTCTCCGTCGCACACACGGATGCGGATTGCGACGCCTTCGTCGCCGCGTTCGAGGAGATGGCCTCCGACCTCACCGCCTGAACCGCGTTGCGGTTCGCCGGCCTTGAACGGCGCGCAAAAGAGGCTTACCATCGCGCTTACAGCCGCCGGGACCGGGGACTGGCGGCGCCAACGAAGGGAGGCCTCCAGTGCGTAAGTTCCTTCTGCTGGCACTTGCCGTCGCGGCATGCGCGGGTGCCGTGCACGTAGGGAGTGCCCAGGCACTCGCCACGTGCGGCACGTTTACGGCCAGCACGACGCTGACCGCGGACTGCGCCGCGCCGCTCACGGCGAACGCGAGTGGAATCACGATCGATCTCGGTGGTCACGTCGTCCGCTGCGACTCGGCGACGTTCGGGATCATCATTCCGGCTTTGGTGTCGAACGTGACGGTGAAGAACGGATCCGTCCGTGGCGGGCTTTCGAGCTGCATCGACGACATCGAGGTCAGAGGTGACTCGAATCACCTGACCTCGGTGGGAGCATTCAACGCCTCTTCCCACGGGTTCAGTGTCTTCGGGGACTCGAACACGATGCTCCTGATAACAGGGAACTTCAACGGCGACGGCGGCGTGGTCGTGTTTGGCGATAACAACACGATTCGCCAGGGACAGTTCGCCGGGAACGGCGACGACGGCGCCGAGTTCTTCCTCGGCACCGGCAATACGATCGCGCGGAGCCGGACATTCTTGAACTCAGACAAGGGGATCATCGTCGGCGCCAGCAACACGTCCGTCTTGGAGAATCAGTCGTTCTTCAACCACGTCGGGCTTTACTTCTCCGACGGCTCGACGGGGTCTCTCGCCTTTCTGAACCAGACGTACCGCAACGACCTCGGTATCTGGATCAACGGCACGTCCACGGACAACACCATCATCATCAACGGGTCGTACGCGAACTTCATCTGGGACATGGCGGACGACAACACCAACTGCGACTCGAACCTCTGGTTCAACAACCTCTTCAGCACGGCGAATCAGAGCTGCATCAGTTAGGAGGGAGGGTCCTACGGTGAAGCGGCTTGTTCTGCTCGGAGTCGTGCTCGCCGTGTGCGCCGGTGCGGTGCACGTCGGCAGCGCTCAGGCACTTGCCGTGTGCGGGACGATCTCGGTGAGCACGACCCTGACGGCCGACTGCGCCGCGCCGCTTACGGTCGACGCGAGCGGAATCACGGTCGACCTCGGCGGCCACTCGGTCGTCTGCGACACGCCCGCACCGGAGGGGATCTTCGTTGATCCCGGCGTGTCGAATACGACGGTGCGGAATGGGACCGTCCGCCCTGGGCTCTCGGCCTGCCTCGAGGGCGTCAACGTGGAAGGTCACTCCAATCGGCTCACGTCGCTGCGGGCGTTCGGTGCGATCGAAGGTTTCGTCGTGGGCGGCGAGTCGAACACCTTGCTTCTGGTCACCGCGAGCTTCAACTTCGACGACGGCATGGCGGTGTTCGGGAGCAACGGCATCATCCGGCAGGCGACGCTCACCCAGAACGGCAACGGAGCCGATTTCATCATCGGCACCGGCAATACGATCACGCGGAGTCGGAGCTTCCTCAACACCTTTACCGGGATCACGATTGGGGGCAATTCGACCTTCGTCAACCAGAACCAGCTCTTCCTCAACAACACCGGGATCTATCTTTCCGGCGGCTCCCGCGGCTCGACCGTGGCGCTGAATCAGGTGTACTCGAACGTCACCGGGATCTACATCGACGGCACCTCCAGCGATAACGACGTCGTCATCAACGGCTCATTCGCCAACTCCGACGTGGACATGCGGGATGACAACGCGAACTGCGACTCGAACCTCTGGTTCGACAACCTCTTCAGTACTGCGAACCAGAGCTGCATCCGCTGACGACGAGGGGGCCGCTACGGCGGCCCCTCGTGTCTACCCCCGTTCGAGCAGCCAGATTCCGGGGACGACGCCCTCGAGAACGTTCCGGTAGCCGGCGGGCGGGCGGAAGCTGGCGGCCGGCCGCAGCGGGACCGCGACGAGTATGTCGTCACCGCGTGTGAACGCGCACACGTCCGGTCCGGCCTCGACCGGCTCGTACGACCCCGCGAAAGCATCCGGCCGGCGCGCCCGAAGCTGCAGCGTCTGCCGGATCAGCGCGAGCTTCGAGGTCTCCTGAGTGGGCTCTGCGCCGTGCATGAGCCCGTCGAGGAGCCGGCGCCTCAGCGCCCAGTCGACCGGCCGGCGGTTGTCCGGGTCGACGAGGTTGAACGTCCACAGCTCGTCTCCCTGGTAGATGTCCGGAATCCCGGGGCAGGTCAGCTTCAGGAGCGTCTGCGCGAGCGAGACGCGGGCACCGACGCGGGCGACCTCGGCCGCAAAGGGTCGGAACGTCTCCAGAAACGGCTCGTGGTCGAGGAGCCGGCGCGCGAACCCCTTGACGCCCGCTTCCCACTCCTCGTTCGGCTCGAGCCAGTTCGTGTTCACCTTCGCTTCGCGCAAGGCCTTCTCGAGGTACGCGTCCAGCCGGCCGGGCTCGATCGGCCAGGCGCCGACGATGGTCTGGTAGATGAAGTACTCCTCGTTGCCGTCCGGCGCGGCACCGCCGCGCAGCGGTGCGCTCACCTGCGACCACGACAACACCAGGTCGCGCCATTCGTCGGCGAACCAGGACAGGGCGCCGATACGCGCGCGCACGTCGCCGCTGCGCTTCGTGTCGTGCGTCTGCGTCGTCAGGAGCTGCCACGGAAACCATTGCGCTCGCTCGAGGTTTCGCTCGTGGAACTCCTCGAGCGAGAGCGAGAAGCGCCCCGGGTCGCCGCCGACCTCGTTCAGCGCGACCAGGCGGTTGTAGCGATAGAACGCCGTATCCTCGACTCCCTTGGCCATCACCGCCGGGGTGGTCTGCTGGAATCGCGTCACGAATGCGTCATGGCCCCGCTCCTCCAGGCGCAGAAGTTCGGCCAGCCGCGATGGAAGGCGCGCCTCCTGAATCGCCTCGCGATCCAGCGCATCGACCTTGCCGGTCTGCGCCTCGACGTACGTGCGGTAGACGGAGAACGACGACAGGGCGCGCGGCAGGTCGAAGCCGTCGGCGTCGGCCAGCCGGCTGCGTAGCCACTCGACCTCGCGGGCGAACGTCGTCGACGCCTGCTCAAGCTTCGCGTCCAAGGCGACCTCGCCGAACTGCCGACCCTCACCCGTGAGCTCCCGGTAAAGCGTTGTGAGCGGCTCCTCCGCCTCGGGCGCGACGAACAGGGCGGTGACGTCGTTCGCGAACTCGTACCCGGTCGTCCCGAGGATGGGCCAGTCGCGCAACTGCTCTCCGGGCTCGAGGATCTTCTCGGCCCAGACGTGCTCGATCCCCGCCTCGCGAAGCCGCTCGAAGTACCGCGCAGGATTGGCCAGGCCGTCCGGGTGGTCGATACGGATGGCGCTCACGAGGCCCTCGCGAACGAGCTCGATCACCCCGGCGTGGGTCGTCTCGAAGACGTCCGGGTCCTCGACCCGGACGCCCACCAGATCGTCGATGTCGAAGAAGCGGCGCGCGTTGCCGGTCCGCCAGTCGACGTCGAAGAACCGCCCGCGCGTGACCGGATCGCGCCAGAACGGGTTTTCGTCCCCGGCGGCCATGTGGTTCGGGACGATGTCGAGGATCACGCCGAGCCCGGCCTGGCAGAGCGACCGGAATGCCGTCTCGCCGCCGAGGCCCTCGTCCAGTCGCGTCGGGTCGGCGACGTCGTATCCGTGTGTCGAGCGCGACCGCGCCTGCATGGATGGGGCGAGGTAGAGATGACTCACGCCCAGGTCCCGGAGGTACGGCACGAGGTCTCGTGCCCCGTCGAAGTCGAGATGCGGCCGAAGCTGGAGCCGGTACGCACAGCGGAAATCGGTCATGGTTCGGAGATGGCGGCCCTGGGTGCAGTTCCCATGGGCGACGGGCTCGTGGAGTTTCGCGTCTGGGCGCCCGCTGTGCGCACCGTCTCCGTCTGCCTCGGCGACGAAACGCGGGGGCTCAGCGCGGCAGGCGGCGGCGTGTTCGAGGGAGTCCTCCCGGCAGACGCGGGCGATTCGTACGTCTACCTTCTCGACGAGGAGCGCTCACGACCCGATCCGTGCTCCCGTTCCCAGCCCGAGGGCATCCGTGGCCCCTCGCGAGTGGTCGACACGGCGTCGATCACCTGGACGGACGACGCCTGGACCGGCCCGACGCTCGCCGATCTCGTGCTCTACGAGCTCCACGTCGGGACGTTCTCGCGGGCGGGAACGTTCGACGGCGTGATCGAGCGACTCCCCGAGCTTCGTGAGCTCGGCGTGACGGCGATCGAGCTCATGCCGATCGCGACCTGTCCCGGGACGCGCAACTGGGGCTACGACGGTGTCTACGCATACGCGCCGCATTGGGCATACGGCGGACCGGACGGCCTCGCACGCCTCGTCGACGCTTCGCACGCCGAAGGAGTCGGTGTGATCCTGGACGTCGTCTACAACCACATCGGCCCGGGGTCGGACGCGATCGCCGACTTCGGCCCCTACTTCACCGATCGCCACAGCACGTTCTGGGGGGACGCGATCGACTACGAGCAGCCCGGTGTCCGCGAGTGGGCGATTCAGAACGCCGAGCTGTGGATCCGCGACTACCACGTCGACGGCCTGCGACTCGACGCCACGCACGCCGTGTACGACGACGGCGATCCACACGTGCTGGCCGAGCTGGCGGATCGCGTGCGTGCCCTGAACCCGCGCGCCCTCGTGATCTCCGAGATGACGACCGGCGACTCGCGCCCGATCAAGGCCTGGCGCCACGACGCGACGTGGGCCGACGAGTTCCACCACGTGCTGCACGTTCTCCTCACGGGGGAGCAGGAGGGCTATTACGGGGACTATCGGCCCTCCGTTGCCGACCTCGGCCGGCAGATGGAGCGCACGCCGCCCGAGCGGCTCGTCTTCTGCTCCCAGAACCACGACCAGGTCGGCAACCGCGCGCTCGGCGACCGCCCGGCGCCGGACGAATTGGAGATCCGCGCTGCGGCGCTCCTGTTTGCGCCGCAGACGCCGCTGCTCTTTATGGGCGAGGAGTACGGCGAGCGGCAGCCGTTCCAGTTCTTCACGGATCACGACGACCCGTTCATCGCCGAGGCCACGCGGGAGGGGCGGAAGCAGGAATTCGCGGGCTTCGCCGCGTTCTCCGGTACCGAGGTGCCGGATCCTCAGGACCCGGCGACGTTCGAGCGCTCGAAGCTTCGCCCCGAGAAGGGAGACGCGGATCTGCTCCAGTTCTACAAGCGGCTGCTCCGCCTTCGGCGCGAGCTTCCGAACGAGCTCGCGTTCGAGGCAGACGAGGACGGGCGCGTGCTGCGCGTGTCCCGCGGTCGCGCCGAGCTGGTCCTGAACTTCTCCGACGTCGAGCGGAACGGCGTGCCGGCGCGCGGGGTCGCGCTGCGGACCTGAGCGTCCCGTCCCTAGCCGCTCGGCCTCAGTACAAACCTTCGCGGCGCGCGTAGCGCCTCGCGCGGGCGCGGTCGTACTCAGCCGCGTCGAGCTCCGGGTCGGCGACGGTACGCAGGATCTGGCCGGAGCTCGGCAGCTCCGACCGGTCGACGTGCTTCTCGGGGTTCCAGAGGTCGGAGCGGATGAGCGCTTTCGGGCATTGCGTGTACGCCTCCTCCACGGTGACGAGAATGCCCAGGGCGGGCGTGTTCCCGTTGACCGTGCTGCCGGCGAGAAGCTCCTCGTCGTCCACGATCACGGCGGTTCCGTTGACGCGGAACGTATCCCCGATGCCCGGGATCAGGAACAGCAGCGCGATTCGCGGGTCGTCAAGCAGGTTGGTCAGCGTGTCGGCGAGCTTGTTGCCGGGCCGGTCGGGAATCAGCAGCGTCCGCTCGTCGATGATGCGCACGAAACCGGCGGGATCGCCCCGCGGCGACACGTCGAGCCCGGCGTCGGGTCGCGCGGTCGCGATGCAAACGAACGGCGCTCGCTCGACGAACTGCCGTGTCAGCGGGTTCAGCCGATCGGCGATCTTCGCGGCAACGAGCGCCGTCGGTTCGCCGAGCGCCTTGCGCAGCGTCGCCTCGTCGCGAATCGTCGCCATGTCGCAACCTTACGTGCCGGTGGACGCGACCTGCTGGCTCGGCGGGGCGGTCACCTACTAACGCTTTTCGCCGGCGACCGATTTGAGGTACTCGATGGTCTCATGATGTCTGCGTCCCGCAGCCCACTCCTGTTTTGCGCCTCCCTCAGCCCACTCCAGGGCGGTCGCGTTGTACGCCTCGTCTCGAGCCGTCACATCAGTGCCCTCCTCGACGAGCTGTCGGACGCGGTCGAAGTCACCTTCCCAGGCCGCATGGTGGAGCGGAGTCGAGGTAGGCCAGCCCGGGAGGTCGAGCGCCGCCTCCAGAGCTTCGCGGGTATGGACGGGTTCACCGTGAGAAATGATGAGCCGCTCGAACGGGAGGTCGAGCATCGCACGCAAGTCGGATCGGGCGCGCTCCATATGCGGCGTGCCCCAGATCCGCAGCGCTCCGCCCCGTTCGGTCAGCGCATCGCCGAACACGAGCGTCTTGTGCTGCGGAATGTAGAGCGGCGTCTCACTCCAGCCTCGAGGGTCCCTGAAGGGTATGAGCCCGCCGGGCAGACCCTCATTCGGCGCGATCTTCTGCAGTTTCGTCTTGGGCGGTTTGTTCTCGGACCAATCGTCCGGGCCGAACGCTCGGCAGCGGTAGCGGCTGACCACGGCGTCGACGCTGTGGACCTGCCGATCGGTCCAACTCATGCGATCGGCGTGATCTGGGATGAGCAGCGCGACCGCCGTGGGCGGCCGCTCCGCGAGACGATCCCAAACCTGGGTCGCGGCTTCGGGCGGAAGAAGCGGATCGAGCAGCCAACGTTCGCCGTCCGCATCGACGCAGGTGCTGGTCACCACCTCCGGCCAATCGCAGTACTCGTTCCACACTGGATGTTCCAGCCGCCAGATCCAAAGACCCGGCGCGAGATCGATGACGTCCACGTTCGGTTTCGCTTGCTCCGACATGGCGCCATGATCGCATCGCCACGGAGGCCCGAATACCGCCCTCGATGCGGTGTATCAGAGCGTTCGAGGGCGGGCGTCGACGGCTGGTGGATCAGCCGGTCTGCCCGTCCCCGATCCCTGCGGGTGACGAAGGCGTCTGCACAACGGAGGTATCGTCGTCGGCCACGGGCGACGAGAGGGGTAGTGGCCCGGATTCGTTCGCCCGGCGCTCGGCGGCCGCCGCGCGCTTCTTCTCGAGCTTCTTGGCGCGACGCTCGCGGACGGCCTGCTCGCGCTTCATCTTTGCGAATGTCGTCTGTCTCTTCGATGCGCTCAATCGAGCCTCCTGTCGGTGGATGATTGCACTCTCATCGAACGGCGTCCGATACCCGGAGCTCCTGCATCGCATGGACCGATTCCAGGCGGCGGAGCGCTTGTGACTCGATCTGGCGGACGCGCTCTCGTGTCAGGCCGACGCGGCGGCTGATCTGCTCGAGTGTCTTCGCTTCGCCGTCGTGGAGCCCGAAACGGAGCTCGAGCACGTGCCGCTCGCGATCGGAGAGCGATGCGAGGACTCTGTGCAACGTCTCGCGCCGATGCGCAACCTCGAGCGCGAGTTCGGGTGCCGGCCCGTCGTCGGCGACGAAGTCGGCAAGGTGGGCATCCTCGTCGTTCCCGACCGGCTGGTCGAGGCTGGAAGCTATTCGTGGGGCAGCCCGTACCTGCTTCGCCTGCTCGAGCGGCAGCTGTGCTTGATCTGCGATCTCGGCGAGCGTCGGCTCACGCCCGAGCCGTGTGAGCAGCATGCGCTCGGCGCGCTGCATCTTCCCGCGGCGCTCGACGATGTGGACGGGGATCCGGATCGTGCTCGCCGAGTCCGCAAGCCCATGAGCGACGGCCTGCCGGATCCACCAGGTGGCATACGTCCAGAATTTGAAGCCCTTCCGGTGGTCGAACTTTTCGGTGGCGCGGACCAGCCC
>JBKPNC010000128.1:0-10731 GCA_046732435.1 Actinomycetota bacterium | reverse complement strand
CTCGGTGGGAGGCTAGCCCGCCGCGGGGTGGCGTGCGTATGCGGGGACGGCGCCGAGGTGGAGCTCGTCCGCGAGCCAGTCGAGCATGTCGCCGACCGAGGATTGGCTCAGCGTGTGCCCCGTGTCGTACCAGCGCACGGTCGTTCCGTCCGGGACGGCGTTCTTGTAGGCGTCGTACTCCGAGCGCGGGATCACGTCGTCGTGCTTGGCCAGCGCGAGCAGGATGGCCGCGTGCGCGTACTTGACGTAGGTGGTGGGAACGACGGAACGGAGCTCCTGATCCGCCTGGGCCTGAAGTTGTCCCGAGAGCGGAGGATAGAAATGCGCGCGTCCGACCGGCGCCATCAAGACGGCCGCAGCGGGTCGCCTGTCGACGCCGGCCGTCGCCGCAACGACTCCCCCTCCGAGGCTGTGCCCGACGATGCCGAGCTTCTTCGGGTTGACGTCGCCCCGCGCCGCGAGAAGGTCGAGTGCGCGCCGCACGTCGAGCACGCTCTCCATGAAGCCGATGCGGTACTGGTACATCGGGCCGAGCCCGCCCGGCATGGGTTGGCTCTCGATGAACGGCGTGCTGATGGCGAGGGTCACGGCGCCTCTGGCCGCAAGGTCCGCGGCCTCGACGAGCCACGAGTCGCGCGTCCCTCCCGCGCCGGGGACGAACACGACCCCGGCGAACGGTCCCTTTCCGGGTGGGACCATCAGGTAGCCGTCGACCCTGTCATGGCCGGGCCCCTCGTACCAGACGTCATGGATCTTGACCGGGTAGCCGTGATTCACGACCTTGACGTCGTGGAGCGGCCGATCTCCTTGCGCCGACCGGTCGTACCGGAAGACGGCCCCGAGTCTCGCGGGAAGTGGCGGCGGCGGCGTCGTCGACGTGGAGCCGCCGCCGCAACCGGCTGCCGGCACCACGAGGGCGGCCGCTGCGAGCAGCGCCGGCAGCAGGCGCCGCATCATCGGCGAGTCACTCCAGCTCCCGTGCCTGCGGAACGGGCGAGTAGCGCGACGATCGCGAGCGCGGCCGCGGCGGCGGCGACCCCGATTGCCTCCAGGCCGAGGCCGCCGCGGCCGGCCGCCTCACTGGCCGCGAGGACGATCGCGGACACGCCGCCTGTGACGAGCGCGAGCAACACGAGCCGCTGGACCCGGCGTCGCGCGATTCCCCTGTCGCCCGCAAGATGCGGCTCGAGCGACCAGTACGCGAGCTCGGCCACCAGCAGGAGGCCGACCGCGACCACCGGTGCGAATGGGTCGATCGTCCCGCCGCGGAGGAGGAGAGCTGTCGCGTACTCGGCGCCGAGCAGCGCGACGCCCCACGCGGCGACCGCGGGCACCTGAACGACGAGCGCCGCGACCAGAAGCAGCATCCCGAGCATGCCGACGCCGGCCACCAGCCCCTCGAGCCGGCCGGCGCGCAGCGCCGCGAACACAATCGCGCCGCCAGCGACGACGAGCGCGGCCGCCGCGGTCAGAGAACGGGAACGCGTGGTGCGTAGCGCCGGAATATCCTCACCTCCTCCAGGGCGGAGAGGAACGAGGCGTCCTCGTTCCAGACCGCGAGCGGCACGCCGAACCGCTCGTAGCGGGCGCGCAAGGCTTCGCGCCGGAGCAGCCACAGGCGGTGAGCGATGCGTTCGAGCTCGTCGCCGCCGACGACGGCGAACGGCTCCGGCGAGATCTCGACGATGGCCAGGTCGAAGCCACGGGCCCGGAGGTCGAGGAGCACACCCACGGCGCGCGCGTCGAGCAGCGGCGTGAGGGCGACGATCAGCGCCTTCGGCGGGAGCGTCCGGCGCGGAATCACCTCGAGGTCCTTCCAGGCGTAGTTGAAGACGATCTCCGTGTCGAGGAGCGAGTCGACGATCCGATACAGCTGGACGAGGCCCGTCGATGGGAACAGCCAGTTGAGAACACCGCCGAAGCTGACGAGCCCGACGCGGTCCTTCTCCGCCAGGTAGTTGGTCGCGAGTGCCGCGGCCGCGCGCACGGCGCGGTCGAGCGTGCTCTCGCCGTCGCCGCCCACCTCGGAGAAGGAGTCCAGAAACAGGATCACGTCGGTGTTTTGCTCCGCGTGGAGCTCGTTCACCCACAGCTCGTCGCGACGCGCGCTGGCACGCCAGTTCACGCGCCTCGGACGATCGCCCGGCACGAACCGCCGCAGGTCGGCGAACTCGATGCCCTCGCCCTTCTCGCGGGCGACCTGGTTTCCCGCGAAGACCTGGGTCTCGAGCGGCCGCAGCAGCTCCTTCATCGCCTCCGAGCGGGGATAGACCTTCAGCGGCTGCGGGCGCTCGAACCAGCCCTCGTCCGCGAACAGGCCGAAGCGCTCGTATACGCGGATGCCGATGCTGCCGAGGGTGTAACCGCCCCAGCGCTCACCGCGCAAGGTGAGATCGAGCGTCCGCTCCTCGCCGCGCTGGAGGGTCAGCGAGGTCGGGCTCGTGCCGTCGACGAGGGCGATGCCCGACGGCAGGTCGAGCACGAGGTCGAGGCGCTCGACGCCCGTCGCCGACCACACCGTCAATCGCGTCTCGAGATCCTCACCCTCGACGGTAAGCTCGCGCGCCAGCTCGACCTCCGCGTCGACCCCGGGCCGCTCGGCGAAGGCCAGGCCGACCGCCGCGACGAGGGCGAACGGGGCCGCGAGCGCGACCAGCTCCGGGAGGCCGAGAACGAGCGCCGCGATCAGGCCGAGCCCGGCCAGGCCGATGAACGCCGGCAGCTTCGTCGTCGCGTAGCGCGTGAGACCCTGCGGCCGGTCGGCTGGCGCTTCGTCGATCACCGGGTCTCTGCGGCGGGACGCGAGTCCTCCGCAGCCGGCGTCGGCACCGTCTCCAGCACCTGGCGGACGATGTCGTCCGCCCTGATCCGCTGCACCCAGAGCTCCGGCCGGAGCATGAGGCGATGCGCCAGCGCGGGGGTGGCGATGGCCTTGACGTCATCGGGCGTCACGTAGTCGCGCCCGTCGAGCGCGGCGCGGCAGCGCGAGAGCTTCAGGAGCGCGAGCGAGCCGCGCGGGCTCGCGCCCACCTGGATCCGCTGGCTCGACCGCGTGGCCGCGACCAGGTCGACCATGTAGTAGCCGACGCTCTCGGCGACGAACACGCTCTCGATCGCCTGCTGCATGCCGCGAAGCGTCTCCCGGTCGACGACCTGGTCGAGCTCGATCTCGTCTGCACCGCGGGCCACCCGCCGGTCGAGCACCTCCCACTCGTGCTCGCGCGCCGGATAGCCGATCCCCGCGCGGAGCAGGAAGCGGTCGAGCTGCGCCTCCGGCAGCGGGTACGTCCCTTCGTACTCGATCGGGTTCTGCGTCGCGATCACGAGGAACGGCGGGTCGAGCGGCATCGTCTGCCCCTCGATGGTGACCTGCCGCTCTTGCATTGCCTCGAGCAGCGCCGCCTGCGTCTTGGGAGGCGCCCGGTTGATCTCGTCGCCGAGCAGGAGGTTCGTGAAGATCGGCCCCGGTCGGAAGTCGAAGTCGCGCGTCCGCTGGTCGAAGATCGACGACCCCGTCACATCGGACGGCATCAGGTCGGGCGTGAACTGGATTCGCGAGAACTGCAGATCGGTGACCTGTGCGAACGAGCGGGCGATCAGCGTCTTCGCGAGGCCGGGGTAGTCCTCCAGCAGCACGTGGCCGTCGGCGAGAAACCCGAGCAACACCAGCTCGAGCGCCTCACGCTTGCCGATCACGGCCCGCTCGATCTCCGAGAGGATGCGGTCGGCGAGAAGTGCGACGTCGTCGATCGAGAGCTCGGGCGTCACAGGCGCTCCAGCACGCTCACGACCTCGTCGAGCTCGCGCACCGAGAGCCCCGCCGCATGGCGGTTCTCCGGGAGTTGCCGGTCGGGGCGCACCAGCTCCCAGGTCGGTTCGCCGAGGAGTCGCCGGGCACGGTCCGGCTGGTCGTTGAGCAGGAGCCCGTAATGCGTCAGCAGCCGGTACTCGGCGATCTCCCGGATCGTCGGCCGAAGGCGGACGTGGAGGTCGAACGAGCTTCCTGCGGCCAGCGTGACCTGCCGCTCGACGCGCGCGAGCTCTGGAAGCTGCCGTCTGGGAGGCTTGCGGCGACGCGTGCGGAGCGACCCGGGCCGGAGGAGCTGCTCGATCTCGGACGGCTCGTCCCCGGGGGTCAGGCGCCCGCCGACGCGCGTCGCGGCCAGGAGCGCGAGTGCGCCGAGGAAGAGGAGGTAGGCGTCGAGCGCGAGCTTGGTGTCCCCGGAGTGCAGAAGGGAGACGGCGATGACCGCGAGGCCGCCGAGCCCCGCGAACGCGACGACGTCGCTGAGCGGCCGCGCTCTCACTCTCATCCGATCACTCCGGAAGGCACCCGCCCGGCCTGCTCTCGCTGGAGGGTGGGCTTGTCGTCGCGGTCGAGCGCGCGGAGGTCGTCGCGAATCGACTCCAGCGCCTCGATCGCCATCGCCTTCTGACCGGGGCTGACCGGATGGTCGCTGAACTTCGCCAGGGCGAACAGGCTGGTGAGGCGTTCGATTGCCTTCTTGCTGGCCTGGAGATCGGCGAGGACGCGCGCCATGTACTCGAGCGGCGCCTCGAATTCGTGCCTCGGCAGTCCGTGCAGCGCCAGCGACCGCTCCATCCGCGCGTATGCGGCAATGATCGCCTTGCGGGCGTCCGGCTCGGCCCGGAGATCGTCGAGGGTGTCCTCGAGGTCGTCCGCGATCTGCCTGGCGACTGACCAGTCGCGCGCGGCTCCGAGGCGGCGCCGGCGCTCTCGCGCGATCACGATCGCAAGCGCCGCGAGGAGCAATGCGCCGGTTCCCGCGGCCGCCGACCAGTGGAAGACGGGCTCCTTTGCCTGCTTCAGGTCGTGCCGGGACGCGGACGGGATGTTCGCGATCTGGCCGGGCGGATTGAAGCGGGCGCGGGCTCCGAGGTGCAGCTTCGGGAGCAGGAACAGGGAGGCCGAGAGCAGCACGGCGAACACGCCGAGGGCGACGACCGATCGGTAGCGCGACCGCTTGATCTCGCGCTTCGTCGTCGCGTGCATGAACGCGAGCCCGATCACGACTGCGATTCCCGCGACGACGAGCAGTGTGAACGCGATGTCGAAGAGGTACTGCACGGGGCCGCGTTGACCGCCGCTGCCGACACCCGGCGCCTCGTGGCCGCGGCTCGCGAACGCGACGACGCCGAGCAGGACGACGATCGCCATCGCTGCGTAGACCGCACGCGGGAAGGCGGGGGCCCGTTGATTCACCTCGCCACCTTAGACGACCATCGGCGCCGTTCAGTCAGCCGGATCTGGCGCCAGAACTGCCACCGCGCCCCGTTCCGCCTCGACCAGCGCCTCGTCGACGTCGCCGAGATCCTCGCCGTCGACCTGCAGCGGCATCGGCTCCGAGCAGCGGATGGAAAGCCGGTCGGCGTCGTGGACGTAGAGGACGTCGCCCGCCCGAGCCTGGCCGCGGCCGAGCACGCCGTAGGCGAGGAAGCGCGGCACGGCCCGCGGCCGCACCTGTCGCGGAGCGACGAGATCGAGGCCGAGCTCGAACCGGGCCTCGGGGGCAAAGCGCAGCGGCACCGGACCGAAGTACGTGTACGGGTCGCAGTTGGCGACGAGCGCGAACGCCGCCTCGCCGAGCCCTTCGATCTCGAGCGCCGGCTCGAAGCGAGCGCGGCGGGCGCGGAGCAGGCGGGCCGCGGTCAGCGCGAACGCGAGGTCGTGCGGGCGGCGCCCGTCGTCGCCGCGGCCGAGCTCGTCCACCTTGCGGACGAGCTCTGCGTCGAAGCCGACGCCGGCCGAGAAGCCGAACCGGCGCCCGTTGACGCGGCCGACGGTGATCCGGCGCGTCTGGCCCTTCCCGAATGCGATGCCGATTGCACCGGCGGCGGCGACCGGATCGCGCGGCAGGCCGAGCGCTCGCGAGAGGACACTCGTGCCCCCGCCGGGAACGAAGCCGATCGGGACGTCCTCGGTGAGCCCGTTCAGGGCCTCGTTGAAGCCGCCGTCGCCCGAATAGACGACGATCGCGTCAGCGGCGCGGGACGCCTCGCGGACGAGGTCGATCGCGTGACCGGGCCGGCCGGTGTGCTGGACGTCGACGTCGCCGTACTTCGCGAGCGCGCCGGCGACAGCCTCGACGCGGCTGTACGTGACGGCGCTTGCGTACGGATTGACGATCAGCGCGATCCGGCCCATTCCTGGGCAGGATGCCTCACCGGGGATCGCGCGTGTTGTCCGGCGCTAGGCGGCCCGGCCGCGCATGAAGAACGCGATCAACCAGATCAGCGCGGCGATGATCGCGATGATGAACAGCCACTTGATCACGAATCCGAGGCCGATAAACAGCGCGACGATCAGGGCGAGTATGATCAGCAAGACGATTGACATAGACCCGTAATATCCGCGTTGCCGCGGCTGAAACCCCTAGGAAGGCGTCGCGTAGCCGCGGATCCCGTCGAGCAGGAGTGCGTGGAAGCGGTCGGCGAGCTCATCGGTGTCGCGGCCCGGCGCGAGCCACGTGTACGCCCAGTTCATTGCCGAGAGGGTGAGTAGCGCTGCCACGGCGTCGTCGAGGTCGGTGCGGAGCTCGCCCAGTTCGCGGCCCTCGCGGAAGAAGGCGCGGAAGCGCTCCTCGTAGCGCCGCCGCTCCTCCAGGATCTCCTCGCGACGGTCACCTTCGAGGTACCGCCACTCGCGGACGAAGACGGTCGCGACGTCGAGCTGGTCTGCGACGACGCGGAGATGCGACCGCATGGCAAGGCGGATCTTCTCGCCGGCCGGCGCCTGCTCCGGAACGGCGTCGAGCGCGTCGTGGAACGCATCGGCGCCCTCGCGCATCGTCGCGTAGAGGAGGTCCTGCTTGGACGAGATATGCGCGTAGAGCGACGCCTTCTGGACGCCGAGCGCCTGGGCCAGGTCGCCGATGGACGTGCCGTGGTAGCCGCGCTCGGCGAAGAGCCGGGCCGCCTCGCGCGTTAGCTCGCTGCGCCGGCTGGACACCACTACAATCGAAGCCTAACGATCGTTCGGTTGGAGGTGCGATGGCGAGTCGCGAAGAGGCATTTCTCGAGTACGTGCAAGGGGGCGGACAGGTCGAGACCACCGACTGGATGCCGGACGAGTATCGCTCGAAGCTGATCAAGTTCATCGAGATGCACGGCAACTCCGAGCTGATGGGCGTGCTGCCCGAGCGCGAGTGGATCGGCCGTGCACCGACGCTGCAGCGGAAGCTGGCCCTGACGGCAAAGGTGCAGGACGAGGCCGGGCACGCACAGCTCATCTACCGCGTCGTCGAGGACCTCGGGAAGCCGCGCGAGCAGTGCCTCGACGACCTTGTCTCCGGCAAGGCGAAGTTCCACAACGTCTTCCACTACCCGACCCGCACCTGGGGCGACGTCGGCGTGATCGCCTGGCTCGTCGACGCGGCGGCGATCATCTCCCAGAAGGCGCTCCTGAAGTGCTCCTACGCGCCGTACGCGCGGATCATGAAGAAGATCTGCTGGGAGGAGTCGTTCCACATCCTCCACGGGCGCGACGTCGTCCTCACGATGATGCTCGGCACCGACGGTCAGCGCGAGCTCGTCCAGGAGGCGCTGAATCGCTGGTGGGGACCGCTGATGATGTTTCACGGCAACCCGATCCCGAAGGACGAGGATCCGATGTACGTCTGGCGCATCAAGAGCCAGGGGAACGAGGAGGCGCGCCAGCAATTCCTCGATGGCTACGTCCCGCAGATCTGGGAGCTCGGCCTCACCGTCCCGGACTCGAAGTTGCGCCAGGGCGACGACGGCACCTGGGAATACACCGAGCCCGACTGGGACGAGCTCCGCCACGTCGTCACGGGCCACGGCCCGAAGACGGAGGAGCGCCTTGCTCTCCGGCGTCTGACGCGCGAGCAGACGGCCTGGGTGCGCGACGTCGTGCTCGCCGAGGCGGCGTGATGGTCTTCGAGGTCTTCCGGCAGGAGCGGAAGGGGCAGGCGTTCCAGCACGCCGGCTCCCTCGCCGCGCCGGACGAGCGCTTCGCGGAGGAGTACGCGCGCGAGTTCTATGGCCGGCGAGGCGAGTCGCAGGCGGTCTGGGTCGTTCCGCGCGAGGCGATCCACGAGATCGAGGACTTCGCCGACGAGCTCGAGCGCAACTACCACCGCGTGGACGGCTATTCGCTGAAGGAGAAGCTGCGGGAGGCTCGCGCTCGTGTCGGGACGGATGCCGAAAATGGCACCTGAACGGAGGTCGCGAGGCCTGGCTTTGCCTGGCCTCGCTCGGAATCCGTGGACTTGTCGCTCGGAAGGAGGGGGCTCATGGGGGAACCATGGGTTCCCCCATGCTTGAGCGGGCACAAGCGCTTCTTGAGCTCGCAGATGACGAGCTCGTGCTCGGGTGGCGCGACTCCGAGTGGACCGGGATCGCGCCCAGCCTGGAGGAGGACGTCGCCTTCTCGTCGATCGCGCAGAACGAGATCGGCCACGCGCGCGCGTTCTACGAGCTGGCGGCGCGGGAGGTCGGCACGACCGCGGACGAGCTGGCGTTCGACCGGTCGCCGGCCGAGTACCGCTGCAGCCGCTTCGTCGAGCTTCGGCTCGTGCCGGAGTGGGATCAAACGATCGTGCGCCACTACCTGTACGAGGTCGCAGACGGCGTGCGCATCGAGGAGCTGAAGCGCTCGGACGATCCCGAGATCGCCGGGCTGGCGGCGAAGATCGACCGCGAGGAGGTCTACCACCGGATCCACGCGGAGATGTGGATCGACCGCCTCCGGGCCAGTCGAGCGGCCGAGCGGGTGAACGCCGCAGCCGAGCGGCTCTATCCCTTGGCGCTGGGGATGCTCGACGAGGCGCTGCGTCCGGTCTTCGTCGAGCAGGTAGCCGCGAAGACGGGGTGGGACTTCCCGGACGCGGCGACGGTGCCGAGGGGCGACCACGACGACACGTGGGAGCCGCTCTGGCAGGAGATGACGGAGGTGCGGCGATCGGAGCCCGGAGCCAGGTGGTAACGGCGGACGACGTGTGGGAGGCGCTGGCGGAGGTGCCGGATCCCGAGATCCCGATCGTCTCGGTCGTCGATCTCGGCGTGGTTCGTGATGTCGAGGTGCTGGACGGGCGGGCGCGCATCGGGTTCACGCCGACGTTCCTCGGCTGCCCGGCGCTCGAGGTGATGCGCGAGCAGATCGCCGAACGCGTCCGCGGCCTGGGGATGGACGTTGAGGTGGACGTGATCCTCGACGACTCCTGGTCGACGGACCGGATCACGCCGGCGGGACGCGAGAAGCTCCGCCGAGCGGGCTTCGCGCCGCCGGCCCCGCGCGAAGCCGGCCGGCCGCAGCTCGTCCAGTTAATGAGGAGCAGGATCTTCCGGTGCCCCTACTGCGGCTCGACGGACACGCGCCTCGAAAACGTCTTCGGACCGACCCCGTGCCGCTCGCTCCGCTACTGCGAGAGCTGCCGCCAGCCGTTCGAGCAGTTCAAGACGATCTAGCGGTCCCGCCCAGCCTGGCTCCAAACCGTCGATTCTCGTTGCGGGATCGGTTGCCCGGCACGTCCACGAAGAGCGTGCCCGCGTCTGGCTTCGTGCCGCATGCGACGGCCGCGTCGATGCGATGACCACGACTCAAGCGCTCGCCGAAACGTGGGCGATGCTCACCGCTCTTTACGCTGAGCTACGACTAGCATCTGCGGCCGCGGAGCGCGTAATCGAGCGGCTCGCGCGGCACGTCAAGCCCGTCGCGTTGCGCTGGGAGGACTACCGCTCGGCAGTGCGGCGCTGCCGCGAGCTCCGGACTACGTTCGGTGACGTTCAGCGCGCGGCATTTCACCGAGCTCGCAGTCGAAGGCCCTCGGGTCGCCTCTCCGCCTGACCCGCCCGAGCTAATGACGACGTAACCAACCCGCCGTCGCAGCCGCCTACCGTCAAGGTACGCTCCGGCCGATGGACGTACGCATCCTCTACTGCCCCGTCTGAAACGGCTACGACCGACGGGCCGCGAGTCTCGCGGCCGTGCTTCGTGAGCGTGCCGGCGTCGCTGCCGAGATCCAGCCCGGGCAGAAGTCGCAGTTCGACGTCCTCGTCGACGGCGACCTGATCTTCTCGAAGCAGGCCCAGGGCCGCTTCCCCGAGGAGGAGGAGATCCTCGGCGCAGTCGGGTCTCGCAGTTAGCCACTTGCCCGCGCATCGCAATTCTGCTATATAGCAAAGTTGCGATGATGGAGTCGGGCGGTAAGTGACCGAGCGCCCGCCGAAGACAATCGAGCGCCTGCGCGAGCGTCTCGCCCACGTCGGCGACGACGGCTGGTTCTTCGCCCGCATCGCCGAGCAGGTGGCGGATCGGCGCCGCGAGCTGGGCCTCTCGCAGCAGGAGCTCGCCGAGCTCACCGGCACGACACAGTCGGCGATCGCGCGGCTCGAATCGGGTGGCAGGCCGCCGCGCATCGACACGCTGCTCCGGATCGCGAACGCGCTCGATACCGAGCTGACGGTCGAGCTGCGGCCCCGGACGAAGCAGAGGAGGCAACGATGAGCGTTCGCGGAGAGGTCGAGGAAATCGAGACGACACGGAGCGAGAAGCTGCTCGCGGTCGTCCTGGCCGTCTTCGTCCTGGTGGCGGGACTGTGGACCTACTCGCGTATCGACGACTTCGCTCGCCACCAGTTTCCGGTCACGTACGTGCCAAGTCCCGTCGACGCGCCGGCCGTCCAGCGGCTGAACGCCTGTCTCTTATACACATCTGACGCTGCCGACGAATGTCCAGCAGTGTAGATCTCG
>JBKPNC010000127.1:0-17263 GCA_046732435.1 Actinomycetota bacterium | reverse complement strand
CTGTGCGACCTACGGTTGCTACGAGTGCCGCTGGCTACGCCGAGATCAGCATCTTTCGGCTTGGAGCGCAGCAAAGCATGGTCGGGCTCGCTCGATGCGCGGCGAATGGCCGTTGCGGCGCAAGGGAGCGCAGCGCTGAATTCGCCGCACGCGATCTTGATCTGTCAGTTCGCAGAGCCCGCCGGCGTCGATCCGGCCGCGCCACTGCTCAGCTGTGAAGCGAGAAGCGAAATCAAGTGATTTCGACGGAGAAGACGACGATCCGACTGAAGGTTGTCCCGTCGATCTGGACGCCGTAGCAGCCGCTCGGGCACCCGTCCCCGCGCACGCGCCGAGAGGTTCGCCCCGACGGCATCGGAAATGGGCGTCCATGGACCCGGGCCAGTGCCTGTGGGCTGGCCAGCGGAGATCGCAATGCAGCGTGAACGGGAAGATCGTCGCAGCCGGGCACGGCCAGCTCACGTTTCGCGCCAAGCAGGGGTACAGGAACGCCACGGCGTGGATCGAGGCAAAGACGCAGAACCGTCGGCTCCGATGGAGCCGCACCTTTCATCTCACTAGTTCGACGTGCTCGCGGTCGTCAGCGGCGTCCCCGCGCTCCTGGGTGCGCGCCCGGTAAAGAGATAGCGGTTTCACCCATGCGATCGCTGGCCGTGGTTGGATTGAGCGCGGGCTGCCGAGGCGCCGACGTGTCCGCTAGCTGTTTCCCGTGCGTTGGTCAAAGGTGCGGTGGGACCAGTCGTATGAGCCCCTGCGACGAGGAGCTTCGCCCTACCGAAACGCGTCGGCGTGCTCTGACAGCCAGGCGTCGAGGGTCGTGGGTGCTAACCCAGTGAGACGTTCGTAGTCGTCCGTAACGACGTCGGCGTCGCCGCGGCGAAACGCGCGGAAGTGGTCGAGCACGCCCAGTTCGGCCTGGGACTCGGACATCCCCTGCTCGAGCAGCGCCCGCTTGAACTCCTCTTCCGACAGATCGTTGTAGGCGATCGAACGCCCGAGCGCCGCGGACAGCCGTGAGGCAATCTCGCCGAACGTCAGCGCCTCCGGGCCGGTGATCACGTACTCCCGCCCGGCGTGTCCCTCGGTCGTCATCACGACGGCGCCGGCGCGCCCACAATCGTCGGCCGCCACGATCGCCGCGCGGCCCTCGCCTGCGCACCCCCAGATCGCCGCCGTCTCGCGAATCACGTCAGCCTGTGCCAGCAGGTTCGTCTCCATCACCGTCTGCGGCGAGAAGATCGTCCAGTCGAGGCCGGACTGCTTGAGGGCTCGGATCGAGGCCTGGTGTTGCTGGTCGAGCGGGTCGCCTCGGTGGTGGACGGCCCCGTACAGCTTGATGATGTGCCGAACGCCGGCGACCCTGGCGCGCTCGACCACCCCGGTCTCGCGCTGCGCGATCCGCTCATCCATCGGCGTGACGAGGAAGACCCGGTCGACCCCGGCGAGCGCGGCGTCGAGCGTCTCGGGGCGGTCGAGATCGCCGACGATGGCCTCGACGCGGTCGGCTTGGATGTGACGCGCTTTCGCTTCCGAGTGGACGAGCGCCCTGACGTGCGCGCCTCTCGCCGCCGACTCGCGAACGACGCGACTTCCGAACATGCCCGTCGCACCAGTGACGAGCAGCATCGGCGTCACGCCGCGACCACCTGCGCACGGGCTTGCCGCCGGACCCGTTCGGGATACCACTTCGTGAACAGGACGCCGAGCGCAAGCGCGACGAACGGGATCACCCAGTAGAAGATGACCCCGAGCGTGTCGTCTTGGTCAGTGAACGTCGCGTCGCCGTCGACGATCGGCGGAATGAGCGACGAGACGGTCATCGCAGCGAAGACGCCGACCCACGCCCAGGTGATCACCGTCGTCGTCCGGAGAAACGTCGAGGACCGCAGCACCTCCGGCGGCACCTGCTCGCGTGCGTACTGGCGGGCAAACGGCCTGCCGATGACAACAGACGCCAGAGCGATGACAAGCAGACAACCGCTCGTGAGCGGCTGGATCCAGCGCTCGAGGAAGTGGTCGTTGGTCGCGTAGCTCACGACCGTCAGCACGGCGAACGCCGCGGTCGAGCCAATGTCGAGAACCTTCGGCAACTCGCCCGCGCGAAGTCCCTCGACGAGGCGAAACGCGCTGATTGCGAACGCAACCAGGACCGCAAGCCGGAAATCGACGTTCCCGACCATGATCCAGTAGACGATCCACGGCAGAAACGACGCGAACAGAGCTCCGCCGCCGCTGTGTGCGGCGGTTGGCCCCTCCCCGGCCCGGACCCCCATACGCCGTATTTAAGGCTGGCGTCAACGGCACGTCAACGGCGCCCGCCTCACTAGCCCCGATGATCGACTGGCAGGACATTGTCAGTGGGCCGCGCAAAACTCGAAGCCCCTGCTAATCGCGGTTTTCGTCCTGCGGGGTATGGACGTATGCACCGTGGGAGGCCCCCGAGGCCCCCGAGGCCCTCGCGGCCGCGAGGGCCTCGCAGGCCGCGTTCACCTTCACGAGCCCGAGCGCGCGTCCCGCTTGGAGGGCGCGATGGTCACGTTCGCGGCCGTCCCGATCCCGGTGAACGCGACAAAGAGCGCGATCAGGGATATGGCGAATGCGGGTGATGAGTGTCTCATGGAGGTCCTCCTTGGTCGCCAGGTAGCCGCGACGATACGGCGCGAATCCGCCCGGTCTAGCTCTGGTTCGACTCACGAGGTCGCGCTCGAGATCGATCACCGCCTCACCCGTGGTGACGCCCACCCGCACGTGTAGCGATAGGGCGGGGTCGGCCTCGTTCAGCTCCTCGATTGCCTCCAGGATCCGAAGGCCTGCCCTGACCGCCCGTTCGGCGTCGTCCTCGTGGGCGACCGGGGCGCCGAAGACGGCCATCACGGCGTCGCCGACGAACTTCTCCACGGTGCCGCCGTACCGCTCGATCTCCTGCCGCAGCCGGGCGTGGTAAGGCCGGATGCGGGCGCGGACATCCTCTGGATCGGCTGCGTCCGAGGCGGAGGTGAACCCGACCAGGTCGCAGAACAGGACGGAGACGATCTTCCGCTCCTCCTGGGTGGCGGGAGCGGATTTCTCAGTAAGCGGCGCCGCGCAGAAGGGACAGAACGGGAACTCGCCCGGAAGCTCTTTCCCGCACGCGGGACACGTTGGCATGCGCCGAGTCTAGGACGCTGTCAACAAAAAAAGGATTCAGGGGCCACGCCGGGGCCACGCGACCACGTGAGCCGACGTGAGATTCCGCAGTGCCGGATCGTGCTGAGAGCAGCCATTCGCAGCCGATTCCATGACGACGTGAGATGACGCGAGACGGCGAGAAGCGACTCTTAATCCCAAAGTTGCAGGTTCGAGTCCTGCGCGGCCCACTCGGAACGTCCTGATGTCCCGTTGATCGGGCGCGCTCTGTAGAGACTCTCTCTCACCTCTATAAGCCGCGGTCTTGCCTGGCCGAGGGGGGCGCCGTCCACCTCGGCGAGCTGGGCTCGCCCCGAGCGAATGCGTGCCGGTACACGGAAGACGTTTCCCGAGTTCCGCCGCGAGTTTCGTAGCGAGCGCCGGGTCGCCCGTGGTGAGGGCCGTCTCGCGCAATTCTGCTCCTGATCGTGGCATTGGCCATTGACTTGGCCCGTCGCGGAGCCGCGGGCGCACGAGGGGGTTGGCGTCGGCGGGGCGCGGGCAGAAGATGGCGACTCGTTGAAAGGAGAAGGCGATGGGCACTCGTGTGAGTGAAGTGATGACGGCGCGGCCGCGTGCGGTGACGCCCGACACGCCGCTGAGCCAGGTTGCCGAGTTGATGGTCGCCGAGGATGTCGGAGCGTTGCCGATCGTCGACGGCGACCGCCTGCTCGGTTTGATTACGGACCGCGATATCGTCGTGCGTGCGGTCGCCAAGGGCAAGGATCCTCGTGGCATGCCCGCATCGGAGGTGGCAACCGAAGAGGTTGTGGCGGTCGGCCCGGATGACGACCTGTCTGAGGCGCTGAAGTTGATGGCGCAGTATCAGATCCGGCGGCTGCCGGTTGTCACCGGCGAAAGTCACCTGGTCGGCGTCGTCTCGCAGGCAGACGTGGCGCTGAGCGCAAAGGAGAAGACGACGGGAGACGTAGTCGAGTCGATCTCGCAGGAACCGCGCGGCCCGCGGGTCGGGTCACGCACGAGCCGTCAAGACTAGGCGGCAGACGCGCACGGGCTAGCGGCGACGCGATGCTTGCGGCTGCTCAAGCCGCAGCCCGCGCCGCCGCGGCTCGCTCTCGCCGCTGCGTATCCCAATCGCGGCGCGGGGCGGCGAAAGTCTGGGCAGCGGGCTTCATGGCTCGCCGCCGCTTCCAGCGGTGAGGCTCGCCTCAGCGTTGACACGAGGTTCGGAACGCGGTGTCTCCGGCCCGGCTCCTCGAGCGCCGACGCGGCGGCGTGCGCGTTACCTGATGGTCACGAAGGTGCGCCGAGCGACGATGTACCGGCTGCCGTGCTTGACGCTCATCTGGGCGTACCAGCGCCCGGTCTCCAACTCGGCGGAGGAGCGCAGGAACGTGGAGACGAAGCCGTTCGCCGGGATCGGCCTCTTCATCAGCCGGCAGTGCGTGGCCGGGCCGGTCGGCGTCTGGCAGATGTGGACCCAGTCGGGCCGGCGCCACTCGATGTAGACCGTATTCGTGTTCGGCGGCCTCGCCAGGAAGTGGAAGCGAGCCCAGGCCACGTGGCGGTTGTGGAGGACCTTGACGCAGCGGGCCGCCCGGCCCGAGCTGATGCACGCGCGGTCGGCAACGCCTTCCGGCGGCGGCGGGAAGTTCACCTGCTTCTGCACCCGCTTCAGCGTCGTGTCGCTCTGCCCGACCACCCGAGTCGTGACCGTGTAGAGGCCCGGTAAGGGTCGACCGAGCTTCAGCGAGGCCCTATACCGGCCGGCAGGAGCGGAGAACGGCCTCGAAGTGCTGACGACCCTCCCCGATGACGAGCGCAGCGTGACCTCGAGCTGCGCGGCGTCGCTCACAGTGCCGACGACGACCAGCGAGCCATTCCCCACGCGCTTCCACACGACGTCGGAGCGGCCAAGATGATGCACGACCCGCTGCCGCCAGATGCCAAACCAGCCCTCGTGCCACGTGCCGGAGAAACGCGCACTGCCGACCGTCACCGTGGGCGACGGCGCAGAACCGGCCGCTACCGGCGACGCAGCCGCCAGCAGAACGAAGCAGCCAACCGCAATCAACCAAGTCGGCACACCGACTCTCCGCAGTACCACTCACTTAAGGTACTCCCCGGCGGCGAGAATGACTAGCCTGCCGAATCCCAAGGTTCCATCGGCCGACTGCTTGGAACGGCCGAGAGGGCCACGTCGGGGGTCGCGCTCGCGTCCTTCCCTGAACCCTCGAACGGTCGAGAGCGGCACCTACCCGCTCGGCTGTCCCGGCGAGTCCTCGGTGCAATGGGGGTACGGCTTCCCTCGGGCACGCGACCACACCTTGACCGCGGCGTTCGTCTCCACGTCAACGACCGCGTCGGAGCGGACGTCGACGAGCACGAACAGCCACGTCACGCCGTGCGAGCTTTCGTGTCGTCACCCGGGCACGTACGGCTCGTTGCAGTCGCCGTGCGCTGGCGCATCGGGCGAACCACGATGTACGGGAGGTCGGCGTCTACGGCAATTGAATGAGCAAGCACAAGGCCGACGTTTGCTCCCTGCGTCCAGCTCGCAACCTTCGCCGCCTCGACACCGTCCGGCCCGATCGCGTGGCGACCTCAGTTTCGAGTTCTGCGTGGCCGATCCCGGAAGCAACTACGCGAGGAGACGCAGCAGCTGCTCGCGGTCCGGGCCGGGGGCCGTGGGCGCTTGCTCGCCGTCGTAGCGCTCGAGCTTCTCCATCGTCCCCGGCCGCCGGAAGACATCCTGCGGCAACGCGAGGCACTCAACGGTCTAGATCAGCGCGCGGAACGCGTCGGGCGTCGGAGCTCCCGGCTGCGATGAGTCGCGCCATCGGCCCCGTCCGCGGAGCTGGTTCGACTCCTTGCCGAATCGCGTTCATCTCGGCGAGCCGGGTCCGGTCGGCCTCGATCTGATCGCGATAGAAGGGCTGCACGCCTTCCTCCGTGTACTCGTGCCACGCCTCCGCGAAGCGGCCGGGATCCTCGAGGTGCTCCCGCACGGCCTTGCGTAGGAGCTGCGCATGGATCATGCCGACGCTGATCCCGCGGCCCGCCGACGGATTCGTGCATGCCCAGGCGTCTCCGACGGCCGCATAGCCCGTGACGATCGGGCGCCCGTCGACGACGAAGCGCCGGTAACGGTCGAGCACACCCGCCATTGGGAGCACGTCCGTGACCGGCTCGCCGTCGACCCAGTGCGCGTGAAGCGGGCAGGCTTGTACGACGCGGTGGAAGCGATCGGCGAAGCGGAACATCTTTAGCGGCGGGTCGCCGCTCAACGCGAAGACGGTGACCGACCACGTGTCGTTGTCGCCGTCGAGCGTGAGTAGGGAGAAGCTGCCGAACGGAGTCAGCCCTCCCCCGATCCGCTTCGGTCTCGTCGGGCCGGTGAAATACCGCGTGTAGTAGACGAAGCCGCAGTCTTCCGATTCGACGTACGGCTCCTTCGCCCCGAGCTCCGCGAGCCAGCTCGCGGAGGGAGAGCGTCGGCCCGTGGCGTCCACGACGAGGTCGGCGTGGATCTCTTCTCCGCCGGTGCTGCGCACGCCCGTCACGTGTGGTGTGCCCGGAAGTGCCGATGGGCCCTGAAGCAATCCCGCAACGCGGACGCCTCGGCGCACCGTAACCCGTGGCTCGTCGCATGCGGCTTCGGCGAGCACGCATTCGACGACCGGGCGTCTGCCCGCACGAACCGCAGTCGGTCGTCATCGGGCCGCGGGGCGCGGTCCTCGATGCGGGGCGGAAGGGTCTCGAGGAAGTCCACCCACACACAGCCCGCGGCGAGCAGCTTGTCCGCCAGTTCGGACAGCTCGTCGTCGCAGATCTGTCGAAGGCGGCCGAACAGGTTGTGGGGCTGGCGGAACTGCGCGACGCCCTTGCGCGTCCACGAGTTCCAAGCCTCAACGGGCGCAGGCGGCTCTGCGGCGTCCGCCTCAACCACCGTGACGTCCAGGCCGTCGCGGGCCAGCATCATCGCCGCGCACAGGCCGACGACGCCACCTCCGCAGACAACGACCGAGCTCACGCCCTGTCACCCTAGTCGAGGGTCATGGCTGACGGTCTTCCGCCCGCCGACGGGTTCAAGAGGCCAAGGCTGGGCGGCGGGCCGTGGTCCGCCGCCGTACCCGTTAGCCGCCGTCGATGCAGCCGCCGCGGTTGTACCCGGACCGCGCGGCCGCCGCCGCATTGCTGTAGTTGCCCTGCACCTTCCACCGCGAGCCGTTGCTGAACGTCTGCAGCGGATGGCCGAACGTCCACGCACACTTGTCGGCGTTCTCCTCGCCGCTGGCGTCGTACCAGGCGTTGAGATGCGGATCGGTGAGGGCCTCGCCGAGCTCGTGACCGCTCACGGTCGCGAGGGCCGCGACACCCTGGCTCCCGTCCGGGAGCCCTACTTGAACGATCAGCTCGCGATGCAACTGATCCCCCAGGGATGGGACGACTCCGAGCGTGAAAAGGTCTGGGTTCGAGTCCCTGAACGACGAGGGCTGTTCAAGGCCGAGCTCCAGCTCGTCGACTCCCAGGGTGGGGAGCTCGACTCGGGTCCCACACCGAGCTTTGGCGGCGTGTAACTGACGAAGTGGCGAGGCGGCGGCCGCGTCTTGGCCGCCGCCCCGCAGGCAAGATCGCTACGGCGTCACGTCGCCGTAGATGTTCTGGTCCAGGCCACCCGCCCACGGGCAGGTGTCCGGGCCGACGCTGCCGTCCGGGTTCACCGCCC
Organism: Actinomycetota bacterium; assembly: GCA_046732435.1. Taxonomy (GTDB): domain Bacteria; phylum Actinomycetota; class Thermoleophilia; order Gaiellales; family Gaiellaceae; genus JALZFG01. The sequence continues at coordinate 9,408 of JBKPNC010000127.1, read as the reverse complement.
GGCATTGCAGGACGTCGGCGTTGTCGACGTCGTCGTCCCCGCCCTCGCGGGGGTCGGAACCGGCGACGACGTCGCGCCAGTCGGTCCACGTTCCGTACGAGAACGCGCCGACAGAGCTGATGTAGATGTAGTCACCGCCGAACGGAACCGTCCGGCCGCCGAACTGCTCCCAGTTCGGGTTGCTCGAGACCTCGCTCAGGCGCGTGGCGGGCCCCCAGGTCAGCGACGCGGCCGAGCCGGCCGCCGCAAACGCGTCGAGCGACGGCACGGTCGAGAGATCCGCGCAGTTGCCGAGCGGCCGCCGCGGGTCGTAGCACGGGTCGTTCCGGCTGTCCCACCAGATCGCGTGCATGCTGCCCGCGTCCACCGAGATGTCCGGGAAGCGCTGCAGGCCTCCGTGCGCGCGCGGATCGTCGATGAGCACGGGCGACGTGTGCGCGCCCGTCGCACCGTTCAGCCGGAAGAAGTAGATCCCTGACTGGCTACCGACCTCCTGGTGGTACTTGGCCGGGAGGTCTTCCGAGGTGATCGAGCCGTAGGTCGTGCCGCTCGGCACCTCGGTGCCAGGGATGGATGGGTCATAGACGATGTACACATAGTCGTTCGTCTTGTCCTGCTGGTCGGCGGTCGAGCGCACCTGCGTGCCGCCCCGCATGAAGGTGTAGCCGGAGTCGCACTCCGAGGCGAAATCACCGCAATCGCCGACGACCTCGCCGCCGCTGATATCGGTCGGGTCGTACGGCTCGAACGCCTGGATGATGCGCGGCGCCGAGAAGGACGCGCCACAGTTGGTGGAGGCGTTGTACGCGATCGCGTCCTGGGAGTTGTGGCCACGGACGTCCGCGAACTGGCGGTACGTGACGTAGACGTGACCGTCACCCGTGACCGCGATGTCCGGGAACTGGATGTCGTGCACGGTCTGGCTCAGCTTCACCGGGCTCGAGAACGTCGCGCCGTGGTCGGTCGAGCGCACGAAGTAGACGCTCGAGTTGAAGCCGTTCGAGCCGCCGCCGGTAAAGCGGGCCCACGCGAAGTAGACGTAGCCGTCGCACGGGCCGCCCGTGCGGTCGACCTCGATCGCCGTCTTGTCGTGGAACTTGCCGAGCAGGTTCGGCGCCGCCGAGCCCTGCGCGACGTCGACCGAGCGGATGAACTCCTTCCCGTCGTTGATCGTGGGGCCGTTCTCGCCGCCCGGGTTCGCATAGGTGCCGACCCAGACGTCGCCGAAGGTCTTCGCGGTGCCCTCCGGGTCACTCGAGCTCTCGGAGCCCGCGAACAGCCGGCCGTGGTTGTCCCATGCCCACACCGGGTCGCCTGAATCGGCTGTCCGGACGTGTGCACGCGCCGCATACGGTGACTCGTCGCCGATATAGCCGGGGACAAGCGAGCTAACGAAGCTTGCGCCGCCGTTCTCGGAGCGGTAGTACCCGAGCCAGACGTCGCCGAGCCCGAGCAGGTCTCCGTTCTGCTGGAAGACGCCGCAGTAGTCATTCGAGCTGCCGACGATCACCTGCGTGTTGCGCGGGTCGACCGCGACCGCCGGCTCGTTCTGCCGGCCGCGGCTGTGCGAGCACGTCTGCAGCACGTCGTCGGTGTACGGCTGCCCGGTGACCAGCGTGTAGTCGCTGACGTAACCGCCGTTCGCACCGTTGTCGTTCGTCAGTCGCGCGTTCGCGGGCGACGCTTGCGCCGCGGGAACGGCGACGACGATGGCCACGAGCGCAAGCAGCGCGGCCACTAGGAACGTGGTTCTCTTCATGAACCCTCCTTCCCCTCGGGGTTGCCGAAGGCTTCCTTTCCAGGCGGCCGTTTTCCGAACCGCCCGCTGCGTAGGATCAGCGGCATGGCGCAGCCCTCGGGGTCGATTGGCGTGCTCGAGGAGCCGCCGCCGCAGTTCTCGCCCAACGACGTGGCGAGCATCGCCGCCGAACTCTACGGCCTATCCGGCACGGCTGCCGACCTCGGCAGTGAGCGGGACCAGACGTTCCTCATCGACGACGGCAGCGGCGGCGGCGGCGTCCTCAAGATTTCCAACACCGGCGAGGACCCGGCGGTTCTCGACCTGGAGACCCGCGTGATCCTGCACATCGCCGGCGCCGATCCGGAGCTTCCGGTCGCGCGGCCGTTCCGCGTGCCCGGCTCTGACGCCGCGGGCGCGGCCGCCTACCGCGCGACGGTCGACGGCCCGTCCGGGAGTCACTTCGTGCGGTTATTCGAGCGGCTGCACGGCCGGACCGGCGGCCCGGAGCTGGACGACGGAGCGGTGTTCGCCTACGCCTCCGACCACGCGCGCCTCAACGTCGCTTTGCGCGGATTCTTCGACCCGGCGGCGGGCCGAGAGTTGCTCTGGAACCTGCAGCGCGCCTCAGGCTTGCGCCCGCTGGTCGGCTCGATCGAAGACCGCCGGCGTCGCGCGCTCGTGGAGGCTGTGCTCGACCGCCACGACGAGTGCGTCGTTCCTCGCTGGCCGCGATTGCGGGCGCACGTCGTGCACGGCGACGTGAACCTCGAGAACGTGCTGCTCGACGAGCGAGATCGAATCTCGGGCATCGTCGACTTCGGCGATACGGCGCACAGCGCTCAGGCGGCCGACTTCGCGATCGGGCTCGCGTCCCTCCTCCGCGGCCGCCGCGGCGACGACGTCTTCCGTGTAGGCCGGATTGCAATCGACGGCTACGCCTCGCGCATCCCGTTCGAGCAGGAGGAGCTCGAGCTGCTGGGCGACCTTGTGACTGCGCGTCTGGCGACGATCGTGACCATCAGCGCGTGGCGGGTCGAGCGCTATCCGGAGAACGCGGAATACATCCAGGCCTGGGACGCGGATTCGTGGTCGCTCCTCGAGCACTTCGCCGACGTCGGACCCGACCGGGTGGCGTGGGAGCTCGGCGCCGCGAGGCCGCGCGTCCTCACCGACGCACTCGCCCGCCGCCGGAGCGCGCTGCTCGGCCCGGCGCTGACGGAGCTCACCTACAGCCGCCCCGTGCATGTCGAGCGGGCGGAGGGCGTATGGCTCTACGACGCCGACGGCGGGCGGCTGCTCGATGCCTACAACAACGTGCCCGTCGTCGGACATTGCCACCCGCGCGTGACCGAGGCGGTCGTCCGCCAGACGCGCGCGGTCAATACGCATGCCCGCTACCTGTACGAGCCGCTCGTCGAGCTTGCCGACAGACTCGTCGCCTCCATGCCGCCGGATTCCGGCCTGGACACGGTGATGCTGGTGAATTCCGGCAGCGAGGCGAACGACGTCGCATGGCGGCTGGCGACAGCCGCGACCGATCGCAGGGGCGCGGTGGTCACCGACCACGCGTATCACGGCCTGACATCGGCGGTCGCGGATCTCTCGCCCGAGGAGTGGCCGCAGGGCTTCCGGCCGCGGCACGTCGAGGCAGTCCTCCCGCAGGGCGTCGAGGCGGCGCACGCGATCGACCGGCTGGCCCGCTCGGGCATCGGCCTTGCGGCCACGTACCTCGATACCGGCTTCACGAGCGACGGGATCCTCGAGCCGGCGCCCGAGGAGGTGCAGGCGATTGCCCGCCAGACGCGGGCCGCCGGCGGCCTCCTCGTCGCCGACGAGGTCCAGGCGGGCCATGGCCGGAGCGGCGAGCACCTGTGGATGTTCGTGCGCTACGGGCTCACTCCCGACCTCGTGACGTTGGGCAAGCCGATGGGCAACGGCTATCCGGTTGCCGCCGTGATCGCGCGTAGGGTGATCTTCGAGCGGTTCGCGACGACCACGCGCCTCTTCAGCACGTTCGGGGGCAACCCGGTCGCGGCGCAGGCCGCGCTCGCCGTGCTCGATGTAATCGAGGACGAGCATCTGATCGACAACGCGGCGCGTGTCGGCGCACGCCTGCGCGAGGCGCTCGAGGCCCTACGCGATCGCTATCCCGTGATCGAGGCCGTGCGCGGGTGCGGTCTGCTCGTCGGCGTGGAGCTGGCCGGCGCCGAGGTCGCCGAATCGGTGGTCGATCGGATGCGCGACGACGGCGTGCTGATCGGCCGCACGGGCCGCAACGGCAACGTGCTGAAGATCCGGCCGCCGCTCGTCTTCGGCGACGAGCACGTCGACATGGTCGTCGCGGCTCTCGCCCGCGCCCTCGATTAGCCGCCGACGAAGCTGCGGGCCTCGTCCGCGAGCTCACGCCATGTCCCGGCGCGGCCAGCATCGACCGTCACCCACTCCTTCATCACGCGGCCGTGCCCGGGGTCGAAACGCGTTCCGACCCCCGAGGCGATCAGCTCGTCCACGCGCGAGCGCGGGAGCTTGAGGACGAGCTCGCCGCGCGAGAGCATGGCGAAGATCTTGCCGTCGACCTTGAGGGCGTCGGATCCAAACTTCCCGCGCTTGCCCGTTTCGGAGGGAAGCGTGACGGCAGGATCGCCCTCGAAGCGCGTGACGAGCCTCGCGAAGAGCGCGTCGGCGCTGTCCGTCACGGCGCCAGCGGCGACACGGCGTCGCCCGGCTTGAGCTCGCCGCCGACGAGAATCTCGGCGTTCAGGCCGGCGCGGTGCACCAGCCCGTCGATGACACCGGGCTGCGTCATCGACTGCAGGTGCAGGCAGGGCTCGCAGAGCTCGATGCCTCGGCATTCGAGCTCGCCGACACGAAAGCGCCGGTCGACGAGGTCGTTCAGCCGCACGCCGCGCGTGAGAACGTTTCGCCGCGAGCTTGCTGCGTCGAGGTCGATGCCGTGCTCGGCCGCGAGCGCCTCGAGGGCCTCGGCCTCGATCAGCGTCAGCTCGCGCGCCGGGTTGCCCTGGTCGAAGTAGCGGTTGCCCTCGAGCCCCTTCCCGGCGATCGCGCGCACCGAGTCGACCTCGTGTGGCAGCTCGCCGTGCTCCGGGCTGATGTAGATCGCCTCGACCTGACCCATGCACGCAACTTACCCGTCGTGGCGGCGCGCGCCGAAGGCAGACTCGCCAGGACGATGACATGGCTCGCCGAGCTTCCGGTCCGCTTCCCGTGGCGAGTGCTCGCCGCGGCGGCGGCCTTCGCGCTGGTTGCCGCGGCGTTCGGGTGGCGGACCCCGCATCTGCTGGGGCGCGGGTCGAACGAGTTCGTCGCGAGCGACAGTGAGAGCCTGCGGGCCGAGGCAGCCGTCGAGCGGGCCTCAGGCCTGTCGGCCTCGCCGCAGGTGTTGGTGCTCGTGCACGACCCGACCCGGCCGCGACTCCAAAGCGTCACGTTCGCGATCCGTTCGGAGCCGGTGTTCCCCCTGGTCACGCGGCCCGTGTTCTCGTCGGACGGCCGCGAGGCGATCGTTCCCGCGTACGCCCGCGCCGACTTGCCGCAGCGGGCGTGGCGGGAGGCTGCCGAGCGGGTCGACGCCCGCCTTCGCGCCGTGCCGGGCACGGCTGTCGGCGGCGTCGCGCTGGCGACCGTCCAGGTCAATCACCAGGTCCAGCACGACCTCACGCGAGCGGAGGAGCTCGCGTTTCCGGTCCTGTTCCTGCTCGCCCTCTGGGTCTTCCGCGGTGTCGTCTCGGCGCTGCTGCCGCTCGTGTGCGGCGCGCTCACGATTCTCGGCGCGCTGCTGCTGCTGCGAGTGCTGAACGTCATCATGCCCGTCTCGGCCTATGCGCTGAACATCGTCACCGGCGCGGGGCTCGGCCTCGGGATCGACTACAGCCTGCTCCTTCTCTCTCGTTTCCGGGAGGAGCTCGCCCGTCGGGGGCCGGGTGCGGATGCGGTGCGGAAGACGCTGAGAACGGCCGGCCGCACCGTGGCGTTCAGCTCGCTGACCGTGGGAGCTGCCATCGCCACGCTGGCCGTCTTCCCGCTCGGGTTCCTGCGGTCGATGGGCATCGCCGGCGGGCTCGTCGGCCCACTCGCAGGGTTGATTGCGCTGACGGTGCTGCCGGCGCTGTTCCTCGTGCTCGGCGAGCGCGTGAACGCGCTGTCGCCGCGGCGGTGGCGCCGAGCAGCCGAGCGCGCCGCCCGCGGAGAGTCGGGGCCCTGGTACCGGCTCGCGCATGCCCTGATGCGACGACCGGTTCCCGTCGCGGTGGCGGCGACTGTCCTTCTTGTCGCGCTCGGGTGGCCCTTCCTCTCGATCCGCTTCACGGGCGTCGACGCCTCGGTCCTCCCGGCGCACGTGAGCTCGCGTCAGGTCGACACGGCGCTGCGGCGCGACTTCGCCACCTCGGCGATCACGCCGGTATACGCGGTGCTGCAGGGCGGCCCGGCAAGGGCGCGGGCCTACGCCTCCGCCGTCGGCCGTCTCCCCGAAGCGGCGAGCGTGCTCCCGCCCGAGCGGCTCCGAGAGGGCACCTGGGAGGTTCGCGCGTCCTCCGGCCGGCCGTTCCTGGACGCGGCCTCGCAAGGGCTCGTGCGTGCGATGCGCCGCCTGCCCGGCAATGCGCTCGTCGGCGGCGGAACGGCGCAGTTCATCGACCAGAAGCACACGCTCGGCGAGCGGCTACCGATCGCGATCGCGCTTCTCTGCGCGGTCACGTTCGCACTTCTCTTCGTCGCGACCCGCTCGCTCGTCCTCCCGCTGAAGGCGCTCCTGATGAACTTCCTGACGCTGACGGCGACGCTCGGGATCCTGGTCTTCGTCTTCCAGGACGGGCGCCTCGAGAGGCTGCTCGAGTATCGGAGCCAGGGGGCCCTCCAGCTGACGCAGCCCCTGCTCCTCTTCGTGATCGCCTTCGGCCTGGCCACCGATTACGGCGTCTTCCTCCTCTTACGGATCAAGGAGGCCTACGACTCCGGGCTCGCGAACCGCGAAGCGGTCGCGGTCGGGCTCGAGCGGACGGGACGGATCGTCACGGCGGCGGCGCTGTTGTTCTGCGTTGCCGTCGGCGCCTTCGCGACGTCCGGCGTCATCCTCGTCAAGGAGGTCGGAGTCGGCATCGCGCTCGCGGTGTTGATCGACGCCACGATCGTGCGCGCGCTGCTCGTGCCCTCGCTGATGGCCATCCTCGGCCGCAGGAACTGGTGGCCTCGTAACGGGGGAAACCATGTTTCCCCCGTTGGCCCTCTCCCCAATCAGCGCGGTCAACTTCAAGCGACCGAGCCGAAGGCGACAGGAGCTGGGCTGCGGCGGGCCAAGCCCGCCTCCGCCGAAGACGGCGACCGGCCCGCAGTCAGCTCGCTTTCCGCGGGCGACCAGTCCGCTTCCGGGGAGCCTTCACCGGCGGCAGGTCCCAGCTCTTGGGGCGATCGAGGGCTTCCCACTCGTCGCGGAGGATCGACATGACGAGGTCGTCGATGATGCGCCCGCGCCGGCGGCGCCACGCGCGAAGCCGCCCCTCGTGCGTGAATCCGGACTTCTCGTACGAGCGGATTGCGCGTTCGTTCGTCGGGGTCACGTGCAATCCGATTCGCTGGAGCCCGAGCTCGCCGAACCCGTAGTCGACGAGCGCGTTCATCGCGTCGGTGCCGAGCCCGCGGCCCGTGTACTCGGGAAGCAGGAAGATGGCGACCTCCGCGCGGACGCCGTGGTCGACGTCGTGAAAGCCGCACTCGCCGACGAGATCCGCGGAGCCGAGCTCGCAGATGGCGAAGTAAAAATTGCGTTCACCGTGCCGTTTCGCAACCTCCTCGTCGAACCACTTCTCGGCCATCTGGCGGCTGACGGGCCCTCTGAAGCCGACGAGGTCGGCGATCTCACGGTCGTTAAGAGCGACGATCGCGGCGTCGAGGTCGTCCCGGTCCACTGGCCGTAGCCAGACGCGCTCGCCGCGAATGATCGGATTCGAGTGGGGCGTGGCCACGGAGCCGGATTCTACGAGCCTCGGAGTAGGCTCCAGGCCGCGATGACGCGGTGGATCCTCCCGGTGGTTGCCGGCCTTGCCGCTGCTGCGGCGGTGCCGTCCGGCTCTCGCCCGGCTGCGGCCGTCGGATGTCCGTCGACACTCTCGAACCGGCTCGCGATTGCACCGGAGGCCACTCAGCTGATTACGGTCGTGCCGGCGCGGCGAACCTCCGCTCAGGCTCTGCTCCGGCTGTGGACGAGAACCGGCGGGTGCTGGGCTCCGGCGGGTGGCCCCTGGCGGGCATGGCTCGGCAGGAACGGCGTGTCGGAGCGTCATCGCGAGGGAGACGGGACCACGCCGTCCGGCGTCTTCGGGTTCTCACCGACGATGTACGGCGCCGCGGCGAATCCGGGCGTCCGGTACGCCTACCACCGCATCGTCTGCGGCGACTGGTGGGTCGAGGACCCGCGTTCTCGCTTCTACAACCGGTTCCGGCACGTCCGGTGCGGCGCGGAGCCCCCGTTCGGCTCGGGCGAGGAGCTCTCGCGGTCACCGACCGCGTACCGCTACCTCGCCGTCGTCGACTACAACACGCGGCCCGTGGTCCCCGGCCGCGGGTCGGGCATCTTCCTCCACGCCGGCATCGGTCGCCCGACCTCGGGCTGCGTCAGCCTTCCGGTCGACCGGCTCGTCACCACCCTCCGCTGGCTGCGCCCGGCACGCCGTCCGCGGATCGCGATCGGAACGCGGGCCGAGCTCGGCAACGTCTAGGAGATCTCGGTTCCCGAACGAAGTCCACGAAATCGGGTGGATGGCCCTACGATAAGGAGGCATGGCCGTGCAACGTGACGAGCACGGCGGTGGTACCGCCGTGCTAGGGCCGGTATCGCGGGAACGAGTCGTGGATACACGCGCCCTCGCGTTTCTCGCGGAAGCGAGTGCGGTCCTCGCCTCGTCCCTCGACTACGAAGCGACCCTCTCGCGCGTCGCCCAGCTGGCAGTCCCCGAGCTCGCGGACTGGTGTGTCATCGACCTCCTCGGCGCCGACGGCACGATCCGGCGGGTGGCGGTCGTCTGCGGCGACCGGTCCCGACTGGTTATCGCAGAGCGCTTGCGGGACTCATACCCGCCGCACTTCCACGGGCCGGAGGGTACGGCGAAGGTGCTGCGCACGGGGAGAGCGGAGCTGATCGAGGACGTCTCCGACGAGTGGGTCTCGGCAATCGCGCCGAACGAGGAGCAGCTCGAGCTGCTTCAGAGCCTGGAGCTGCGGTCGAACCTGATCGTCCCGCTCGTCGCGCGCGGGCGGACGATCGGCGCGCTGACCCTCGCGACCGCGGAATCCGGGCGGACGTACGGAACGGCGGACCTGGCGCTCGCGGAGGAGCTCGCCGCACGAGCGGCGATGGCCGTCGACAACGCGCGGCTCTTTCGCGACTCCGAGGAGTCGCTCGCCGTCCTCGACACCCTGCTCTCGCGAGCACCGGTCGGGCTTGCGTTCTGGGACCGGGACTTGCGCTACGTGCGGATCAACGACACGCTCGCCGCGCTCGACGGGAGGCCGCCGGACGAGCACGTCGGCCGGACGCCGGCCGAGGTGCTGCCGGACATCGGCGAGGAGGTCGCGGCCTCGCTTCGCCGGGTGCTCGAGGACGGCGAGCCGATCCTGAACGTCGAGTTCACGGGCGAGACCCCGGCGGTACC
>JBKPNC010000126.1:0-22626 GCA_046732435.1 Actinomycetota bacterium | reverse complement strand
ACGGGCTCACGGGCGACGCTCGACGCCGCTATCCGCACCGAGCCGTCTCGCCTCGGCGACATTCACAAGCTCGGCCGCGAGCGCGAGCGGATCGTCGCCCGTTCGCCGCTCGACCCACTGCCCGTCCTCGCCGGCGACGAGCGCAGTCAGCACGGTCCCGTCGTGGAACGCGGCAACCGGAGCCAGGCATCCGCCGCCGATCGCAAAGACACAGCTCCGCTCCGCCTCGACGCGCCTCCGTGTCTCGGCGTCGTCGACCGCCGCGACGAGCTCCTCCTCACCCGAGCGTACCTGCAGCGCGAGAGCCCCCTGACCGGCCTCCGGCAGCAGCTCGTCCGGCGCGAATCGGTGCCCGATCTCGGCGGTCAACCCCAGGCGGTCGAGACCGCACGACGCGAGCACGACCGCGTCAAGCCCGCGTTCCCGACGCTTCCGCAGCCGCGTGTCGATGTTTCCGCGCAGCGGCTCGACGGAGAGCGCCGGTTCCAACGCCAGCAGCTGTGCGCGCCGGCGGATGGACGCCGTCCCGATGCGCATTCCGGGCGAGATCCGATCCGTGCCGCAGAGCGCGTCGCGGGGGTCGTCCCGCGCCACGTACGCCCCGACGGCGAGCCCGTCGATCGCCGAAGAGGTCATGTCCTTCGCCGAGTGGACGGCCACGTCGATGCGTCCGGCGAGCAATGCGTCCTCGAGCTCCTTCACGAACACCCCACGCGCGCCCAGCTCACCGAACGGCCGCGTCCGATCCCGGTCGCCGGTGGTCGTGATCGGAACGAGCGCGATCTGCACACGGGGCTGCCGCAGCCGCTCGGCCGCGCGCTCCGCCTGAACCAGCGCGAGCCTACTGCCGCGGGATCCGACCCTGAGAACCGTCATCGTCCCCGAGGCCGAAGAGATCGCGCACCGCGTCCGCGTATGACGAGCCGTCGGCCGTGGCCGCAGCCTCCTTCAGGCGAACGGTCGGCGGATGCAGGAGCTTGTTGACGATCGCCGCGGTGACCGCCTCCACGACTCGCCGATCGCCGTCCGAGAGGCGTGCGAGCCTTCCGTCAGCCTTCGCAAGCTCGGCAGCCCGGACGTCCTCGGCCCAGGCCCGCAGGGACGCAATCGCCGGGACAACGTCGAGCGACGCATGCCACGCCCGGAAGCGCTCGGCCTCATCCGACGCGATCTCCTCGGCGCGCTCGGCCTCGCGCCGCCGCCCTGCCAGCGTCTCGGCGACAACTGCCTCGAGGTCGTCGATGTCGTACAGGTAACAACCGTCGATCTCGTTGATGGCCGAGTCGACATCGCGCGGAACGGCGAGGTCGATCAGGAAGAGCGGGCGGCCTCGCCGGTCGCCGACGGCCCGAGCAACGTCCCTGGACCCCACGACGGTACCCGGCGCGCTCGTCGAGGAGACGACCACATCGACCTGGGAGAGCACATCCGCGAGTTCGTCGATCGCGACTGCGTGGCTGCCGAACTCGCGCGCAACCTCTGCCGCCCGCTCGGGCCGCCGTGCTGCGACGAACGCGATCCGCGCGCCGCGCGAGGCAAGGCTGCGCGCCGCCAGCTCGCCGACCTTTCCGGCTCCTACCAGGAGAACGGAGGACGAGCACAGATCGCCGAAGACCTGCTCCGCGAGCACCGCGGCCGCCGACGACACCGACGCTGGGCTCTCGCCGATCGCGGTCTCGGCTCGCGCCTTCTTCCCTGCGTGTAGCGCCTGCCTGAACAGCCGGTCGAGCAGGCGGCCGGGCGCGCCGTGCTCTGCTGCGCCGCGCACCTGGCCCAGGATCTCCGCCTCGCCCGGCACCAGCGAGTCCAGCCCGGCCGCCACGCGAAAGAGGTGCAGCGCCGCGGCCTCGTCGCGCAGCCGGTACAGGCGTGGCAGCACCGCGTCGGTCTCGAGCCCGGCGATCCCGGCCAGCAACGCGACCCCGGCGCGCTCCGCGACGGCGGGATCATCCCCGGCGAGGTAGAGCTCCGTCCGATTGCAAGTCGACAGGCAGACCGCCTCGTACCCGTCCGCAGCGAGACCCCGAGCGAGCTCGCCGGCGCGCTCCTCCGTGACGGCCATCTTCTCCCGGAGCTCGATCGGCGCGATGCGGTACGAGGTACCGATGAGGACGAGCGACGTCATGAGAAATGCGTCAGCGGAAGGCCGAAATGCACGGCGAGGACAAGAACGAGGCCGGCAACGGCGACGTAGGCGACGCGCCGTCCCCGCCAGCCGAGGCCGAAGCGGAGGAAGAGAAACGCGCCGTACAAGGCCCAGGCGGCCAGCGTCACCGCCATCAGCGCATCGGGGCGCCCTCCGTCCACTGCCAGCCGGATCAGGCCGACGGCGATCCCGAACGTCAGCGCCGGCAGCGAGACGGCGATCGTGCGGGCCGTCAGCTCGTCGAGCATCAAGAGCGGCGGAAGCGGCACCCGCAGGATCGCGCGCTCGTGGCGCTTCAGACGCCGTTCCTGCCAGAGGTAGAGGCCGGCGAGGGCCGCGGCAAGCGTCAGTCCTGCGAAGCCAACGGACACCAGCCCGACGTGCACCGCCAGAAAGAGGCTGGAATAGCGGCTCCCCGCGGCGTCATCGGTGCCGCCTCCCGCGTATGCCAGGAGGAACAAAACCGCGGCGAGCGGCATCACCGTGAGCCCGAGCAGCCGGAAACGCGATCGGCAACCCCAGAAGAGGTACGCCGAGACGACGAGCCAGACGAAGAGGTTGAGGCTTCCGGCCCAGGTCGTCCAGGGGAACCGACCGGCGCCGGCCGCCTGGGCGGCGAGCAGACCGGTCTGAGCGAGCCAGCCGAGGCGGACGCCCCACGTCGCGAGTCGTCCGGCGGATCCGGGGCGGCGCGTCGCGCCGGCGAACGCCACCGCGGCCTCCCCGTAGGCGACGAGCGCGGGCCAGAACAGGAGCTCAGCCAACGCGTGACTCCTCGCGCTCGTTCTGCTCGGTCGGCGCTTCCTCCCCGCGGTCCGGGGCTTCTCTCCGATGCTGCATCGACTCGACCAGCGAGGAGAGATCGCGATCGAGGCGAGCGAGCTTCAGCCCGATGATCGCGACGTAGACGAGGATCACGAGCAGCACGACGAGGTAGGCCGCGGCGAGATAGTCGCCGCCGCTCATCGCAGGAGCCTGCGCAGCTCACGCACGCGCGCATCGAGCCGCTTACCGGCAAGCTCGACCTGGTAGAAGGCCGCTGCCAGGGCGAGGACTCCTGCCCAGGCAATGCAGAACGTCAAGAACATCGACCCGGTCATCGCCGGGCCCGAGCGCTTGAATACGACCGGGTGCACGAAGTCCTCCGCGAGGCGGATGGCAAGGAAGCTCACCGGGATCAGCGCGATCCCGAAGATCGCGTAGACCGCCGAGAGATTCGCCCTCGCGGGCCCCGGGTCGATCGAGAAGCGGAGCATGAAGTACGCCGCGTAGAAGAGGAACAGCACGAGGAAGAGCACGAGCTGCCGCGAGCTCCACACCCACCAGTGGCCCCAGGACGCCTTTGCCCAGATCGAGCCGGTCAGCAGGGTGAGCGCCCCGAAGATCACGCCTTGGTGAATGGCGACATAACTTTCCAGATCTGCCCGAGGCGCACGCTTCCACAGGTGGAGGTACGCCTTCCACGCGCCCCACGCGAAGCACGCGTAAGCAGTAAGGGCGCAGGGCACGTGGATGTAGAAGATCTTCTGAGAGATTCCCTGGTCGGCGTCCTCCGGCGCGAAGAAGAAGACGAGCCCCACGGCCGTTCCGAGGAGCGTCGCGGCAAGTGCCGGGACGACGACGAGTGGGTCGAACGGACGACGCGCAGGCCCGAGGGCCGCGCCCCGCCCGACGACGAGTTCATTCCGTGACCACGTACTCAAAGGATGCCCACGAGATGATCGCAAAGATGGCGTCGTACGCAGCGAGAAACCCGAGGTAACGGCCCGGTTCAGCGACAATGCTCGCGCCCACACCGCCGACGACGATCGGGATCGCCAGCGGCAGGAAGAGAAGCGGCAGCAGCAGCTCGCGCGTGCGGCTCGCGGCGGCCATCGCCGCGAGCAACGTCCCGACCGTGCAGATCCCCACGTCGGCGAGCGCGACGCCGGCGACCGTCTCCCAGGAGACGCCGGCGAAGAAGAGGGCAAACGCCGGCAGGGCGACGGCCTCGGCCAGCACGAGGAAGGCCAGCATCGCCAGTGCCTTCGCGAGCCAGATCGTGCTGCGGTCGACCGGGGCAAGCACCAGGGCATCGAGGAGTCCCTGGTCGCGCTCGGCGGCGAAGCCGCGGACGAGGCCGAGGAGCGATGTGAAGATCAGCGCTACCCAGAGGAGGCCGTAAGCCGCGAGTGCGCCGCTTGCGGCCGGAAGCGCGAAGTGAAAGACCACGAGGGTCGCCACCACGAACAGGACCATTGCGGGCACGGTGTCGCGCGCTCGGAGCTCCAGCCGCAGGTCCTTTCGGGCCAGCGTCAGAACATCTCCCGCGTATGCGGTCATGCCAGCGCGAGGCGGCGGCTCGCAAGTGGCTCGAGCCGGCCCGGATCGTGCGTCGCGACGAGGAACGTGGCGCTGCCACGGCGCTCCGCAAGCTCGCGGTCGACAAGCTGGGCGCCCTCGGCGTCGAGCGCGTTGAACGGCTCGTCCAGTAGCAGCAGCTCGGGCTCGTGCAGCAGCGCGCGGCAGAGCGACAACCGCTGCAGCATCCCCCGCGAGAACGAGCCGGCGCGCTCGGTGCGCACGCGCCACAGCCCGAACCGCTCGAGGAGCATGCCGATGCGCTCCCGCCGTTCGGAGACACGGTACAGCCGGCCGTAGAGATCGAGATTCTCCACCGCCGTCAGCTCGCGATAGAGGAGCGGCTCGTGAGCGAGGAAGCCGATCCGAGCACGTGGAACGTCGACCTCGAGCTCGCCGCCGGTCGGCGCGGCAAGTCCGGCGATCAGACGCAGCAGCGTCGTCTTGCCGGACCCGTTCGGGCCTGTGACGAGCGCAAAGTCTCCGCGCGCGAGGTCGAGGTCAAGCGCGTCCACGACTGCCCGATCGCCGAAATGCTTCGATAGTGAGCGCGCGTGCACCACCGGCGAGCACTCTAGTGGCAGCGCGAACGGGCCCGGAGGCCCGCTCGCGCTCCCCGCCGCCCACGTCAGCCGTGGACGGGTTGCCGAGACCGCCGCGTGGTCACGGCGAGCCCTGCCGAAAGCAACGCCACAAGGGCGGCTCCCCCAAGCGCGCCCCCGATCATCCACCAGTTGGCGCCGGCGTTCGGCACGGAGCTTGCGGTCGATTTGAGCCCCGCCTGCTGCCGGGTGATCAGAGTCGTGAACCCGCCTCGATTCATTCCCCGCTCCATCCTTCTCCGACCATGCTCGTCTCAGGATGGCTCGCCGCGCCTAAGGAACACCAAAGCACCGCTGAAGGGTCGCTGAAGCCTGACCGTGGTACGGTCCGGCGCTCGGGGGCGACCGGTGGAGTTCTCGCTACTCGGGCCGTTCGAGGTTCGCCGCGCCGGACGGCCGATTTCGCTGGCCGGCGCCAAGCAGCGAGCGCTGCTCGCGCTCTTGGCGCTGCACCCGAACGAGGTGCTCTCGACCGGCCGGCTCGTCGACGAGCTCTGGGCCGGCGACGCGCCCGAAACCGCGGGATCCGCGCTGCAGGTTTATGTTTCGCAGCTCCGCAAGTCGCTCGAGCCTGAGGGGCCTCCGTACACCGTCCTCGTCACCCGGGCGCCTGGTTACATGCTGTCGGTAGGGCCCGGCGGGCGTGACGTCGATCGGTTCAGCGAGCTGGTGCAAGCCGCGCGCGACGAGGACGCGAGCGCCGCCGGTGACATGCTGCGTAGGGCGCTGGACCTCTGGCGCGGGCCGCCGCTCGCCGATCTCGCCTACGAGCCGTTCGTCCAGACGGAGGCGATTCGCCTCGAGGAACTTCGGCTGGAGGCAGTCGAGGCGAGGATCGATGTCGACCTCGAGCAGGGACGCCACCGGGAGCTGATCGGCGAGCTCGAAGCCCTCGCCGCGAGCCATCCCTTCCGTGAGCGGCTTCGAGGACAGCTGATGCTGGCCCTCTACCGGTCCGGGCGCCAGGCGGAAGCGCTCGATGGATACCGCTCGTTCCGACGTCTGCTGGCAGACGACCTCGGGCTCGACCCAAGCCCGGCGCTGCAGGATCTCGAGCGTCGCATCCTCCGGCACGACCCCACGTTGCGCGCAGCGGCCGCAGTGCCACCCGGCCGGCGCGCCGCGGGTGAGCTCGTCGGTCGAGAGGCCGAGATAGCGCTTCTCCTCGCCGGCCTCGATGACGCGCTCGCGGGCCGCGGGCGCCTCTTTCTCATCGAGGGGCCCGAGGGTTCCGGGAAGACACGCCTCGCGGACGAGGTCGCCAGTCGAGGCAAGGCCCGGGGGGCGCGAGTGCTGTGGGGCCGCGGCTGGGCGGCCCCTGACGCGCCGCCGCACTGGCCGTGGGTGCAAGCCATCCGGTCGCCTGCGCAAAACGAGGCTGCAAGCCTCGACGCGCTCGTGGGGGCGCCTGCATCCGCGGATCGGTTCGCGCTCTTCGACGCGACGCTCAAACACCTTGCGAGACTCGCGCGCGAACAGCCGCTCGTCGTCGTGCTGGACGACCTCCAGGCGGCAGACGACGAGTCCGTTCTCCTGCTCGAGTTCGTCGCGGCGGACGTCGCCGTCGTACCGGTGCTCCTGCTCGCGCTCTCTCGCGCCGAGACGCCCGCGCTGGCGGAAATCGCCCGCTTCGCAACGGCGCGCATCGAGCTCACTGGTCGACCCTGAGACGGGTGCGGGAGACGGGTGCGGAACTTTCACGATTTCGGCGCAGTGATGGAACGCGCGACGGGGTACGATCGAAGGCGGGTGGTGGGTTGGAGCCCACACCCCGCCCCTGGGAGGGGAAGTGCTTTGTTGCGAGCGCCGGCCCGCGGACCGAGCGGTTACAGGACGTCGGCGAGGACAAAGAGGAAGAACGTCAGGCTGATGACGCCGTTGACGGTGAAGAACGCCGCGTCGAGGCGGCGCAGGTTGCCGGGGCGGACGAGCGTGTGCTCGTACAGGAGTAGGAGCGCGACCGCGGCGACGCCGAGCCAGTAGAGCACGCCGACCGTGAGCCCGAGGCCGGTCGCGACGAGCAGCGCCACCGTCGCAGCATGGAACGCACGGGCACCCCGGAAGACGCCGCGCTCACCGAACCTCGTCGCCCACGAGTGCAGTCCGAGGCGCTGATCCACCGAGATGTCGAGCAGCGAGTAGAAGAGGTCGAAGCCCGCGACCCAGCACGCGACCGCGCCGCCGAGCGTCCACGCCGGCCAGGGCAGGTGGCCCGTGATCGCGACCCAGCCGCCCATCGGGGCGAGGCCGTCGACGGCGCCGAGCCAGAGGTGCGACAGCCAGGTCCACCGCTTCAGATACGGATAGACGACGAATCCGACGACGGGGATCGGCCAGAGCCAGCGGACCACCGGGTCGAGCTGGAACACCGGCACCAGGAACAGTGCGAGCGAAGCGGCCGAGAACGCGATCACCTGTCCCCGCCGAAGCAGCCCGGACGGCAGCTCGCGCTGGGCGGTTCGCGGGTTGCGCGCGTCGATCTCGGCGTCGATCAGCCGGTTCAGCGCCATCGCGAGCGAGCGCGCGCCGACCATCGCCACGGTGATCCAGATGAGATCGTGCGCGCTCGGGACGCCGTCCACGGCGAGGAGCGCTCCCACGTACGCGAACGGGAGCGCGAACACCGTGTGCTCGATCTTGACCAGCGAGGCGAACCGGCGCGCGTAGACGACCGGTCCCGGATGCGTCCTCGTTACCACGGTCTCGGCCTCATGTCTGCCGGTGCGCGGTCTGCTCCCCCGCCAGCAACGCGAGCGCGTGCGCGAGAGCCGGACGAAGGATTTCGAACCCGTCGCGGCATCCTCCCGGCGAACCGGGCAGATTCACGACCAGCGTCCGGTTCCGGATCCCGGCCACACCCCGCGACAGCAGGGCATGCGGGGTCCTCGAGCGCGCATCGGCACGGATTGCCTCCGCAAGACCGGGGACGTCGCGGTCGACGACCTCGAGCGTCGCCTCCGGAGTCACGTCCCGGGGCGCGACGCCCGTGCCACCGGTTGTGAGCACAAGCCGCACGTCGTCGGCAAGCTCGGCGATCGCGTCCGAGATCGCGTCGGCCTCGTCGGGGACGACGCGTCGTTCCACCTCGTAGCCCTCGCCTGCGAGTAGCCCGGCGAGCAGGTCGCCGCTGCGATCCTCGCGCTCGCCGGCGAAGACGCCGTCGGAGACCGTAAGGACGGCGGCTCTCACGCGTCCCTCTTGGTCTTCTCCACCAGCCGCACGTCGCCCAGCACCATCCCCTTGTCGACCGCCTTGGCCATGTCGTACAGCGTCAGGCCGGCCACGGCGACAGCGACGAGCGCTTCCATCTCGACGCCCGTCTGGGCCGTCGTCTCCACACGGGCGACGATCTCCACTCGATCGTCTCCGACCTCGAGCTGGACGTCGACGACGGAGAGAGGCAGCGGATGGCATAGTGGAATCAGCTCGCTCGTCCGCTTGGCCGCCATGATGCCCGCCAGTTGAGCGGCGGCCAGGCCGTCGCCCTTCGGGAGCTCATGCAGGCGCCGCGCGGTCTCGGCGGCCATGCGCACCTCGCCTGCCGCCACCGCTTTGCGTCTCGAAACCGGCTTGGCTCCGACGTCGACCATCCGAACGGCGCCGGACTCGTCGAGGTGCGAGAAGGAGCTCATCGACCCGAAACGTACCGCGCGGCGAGGCTCAGCAGGGCACCTCGGTGGCGCCAGGCGGCACCGGCCTTCGCCGTAACGCCCGGCCGGTACAGGACCTCGAGCAGCCCGGCAACGCCGGCCGGGGCGGCGCGTTCGTACGGGAACCACCACGGCACGCCGATCCGGCCGCGATCGGCGTCGACGAGCTTCACGTTTACGAGGTCGTAGAGCCCGTGGCGCGAGTGCGTCCGCCCGTAACCGGATGCGCCCCTTCCACCCCACGGTGCCGATCCGAGGCCATAGGAGTACGCGTGGTCGTTCGTCCAGACCATGCCCGCGTGGAGCTGCCCGGCGAGCCGACCGGCGCGATCGAGGTCCCTCGTCCAGACGCTCGCGCCGAGCCCGAAACGCGACGCGTTGGCGCGCTCGACGGCCTCCGCCTCTGTGGCAAACGGCTCCACGCTGACGATCGGCCCGAAGACCTCCTCGTCCCGGAGGCCGGCACCCGTGACGACGGTGGGAGCATAGAACCACCCCGGAAGGCCCACGTCCGGCCTCCGCCCGCCGGCGCGAACCTCCGCGCCACGGTCGAGCGCCTCGCCGAGCAGCGCCTCGACCCTCGCCCGCTCTTCCTCGGCGATCATCGGGCCTACCTCGGTCTCGAGCTCCTCGCCCGAGCCGACGCGAAGCCCCTCGGCGCGCCGCACGAGCGCCTCGACGAAGGGATCGAAGACCGCCTCTTCCACGTAGATCCGCTCGACACCGGTACAGAGCTGCCCGGAGCCCGCGAACGCGCCCCACGCCGCACCCCGGCCGGCGCGTTCGAGATCCGCGTCGGCGAGCACGACCATTGGATCCTTTCCGCCGAGCTCGAGCGTGACCGGGCAGAGCCGGTCGGCTGCGGCCGCAGCGACGGCGCGGCCGCCCGCCGTCGATCCGGTGAAGAGGACCCGGCCAGTGCCACCTGACCGCACGAGCGCTTCGCCGACGTCGCGGCCTCCCTGAACGACGCGAACGAGCCCGTCCGGCGCGCCCGCTTCGGCGAAGAGCCGCTCGATCCATCCGCCGCTGAGGGGGGCGCGTTCGGACGGTTTCACCACCACGGCATTCCCCGCCGCGACGGCCGCAGCCGCCTGGGTGAGCGCGATTGCCAGCGGGACGTTCCAGGGACCGAGGACGGCGATGACGCCGACCGGCTCGTACACCATCTTCGGGTGCTTGTGGCGGAGCCAGAACGGCGACTCGACACGCTCGTCTCGCAGGATTCCTCCGGCGCGACGCGCAAGCCAGACGAGGTTCTCCAGCGCCGTGAACACGTCGATGGTGAACGACTCGACGAGCGGCTTGCCCGTCTCGGCCGTGATCGTGCGCGCGACCGCGTCCGCGTGATCCAGCAGCGCCTGTGCGATGTCGGCGAGGAGCGACGGCGCGCGCGCCCGGCTCCAGCGCCCCTGGGCAGAGGCGGCGGCAGCGACCGCCTCACCGACCGCGTCCGCTGAGGCCACCTCCGCGCGCCCCACCTCCTCGAGCGTCGCGGGATTGACCGACACGAGCTCGCGCACTGCGCTCGCCATGCTGCCGATCTTAGGCAGGCATCAGCGCCGGAAGGGCGGCCAGGAGCCGATCGACGTCGTCGGCGGTGTTGTAGCCCTGGACGGACACGCGGATCAGCGGCGTGCCGTTCCAGGCCTGAGCGCTCACCTCGATGCCGTGTTCGTGCGCCAGCCGCAGTCCGAGCGCGGCCGCGTCGCAGCCGGCCGGCAGCTCGGCGGCGACCATCTGGCCGAACCACTCCGGCGAGTCGGGCTGGAGGGGATCGAGCCCGGTGAGCGCCGCGAGCGAGCTGCGTGCCTCCGAGGCAATCTCGTGGCATCGGGCACGAACCTTCCCCCAACTCCACTCCTCGAAGAAGTCGAGTGCGGCGCCGATCGCCAGGTACGCCGCCGGATCGCGCGTGCCCTGCGCCTCGTTCCGCTGCAGGAACGTCGCGTCGTCCTCCGCCCAACCCCACCCGATCACCAGCGAGTCCACGCGTTCGTGGAGCTCCGGCCGAACCCAGAGGAAGCCGGCGCCCTTGGGCGCGCACAGCCACTTGTGGCAGTTCCCCGCGTAGGCATCCGCGTCCAGCGACGCGTGGTCCAGCGGCACGTGGCCGGGGGCGTGCGCGCCGTCGACGACGGCGAGAATGCCGCGCTCGCGCGCGCGGCGACACAGCTCCGCGACCGGGAACACGATCGCGGTCGGCGACGTGACGTGGCTGACGAAGAGCACCCTCGTCCGCTCGGTGACCCCGCGCCAGACCGCTTCCACGACGTCTTCGGCCGAGGAGACCGGTACCGGCACGCGGCGCCGCACGTACGCAGCGCCCGCGCGGCGGCATACGAGCTCCCAGAGGAGATTTGCCGCCCCGTACTCCTGATCGGTCGCCAGCACTTCGTCTCCCCGCCGGAGCTCGAGCGACCGTGCGACGACGTTGAGCGCCGAAGTGGCATTCGGCACGAGCACGAGCTCGCCCTCCTCGGCACCGACGTACTCGCCGAGCCGGCGCCGGACATCGGCAAGCAGGGCGGGCAGCCGCCGCGCGAGCAGCTCCACGGGGTTGCGCTCCAGCTCGGCCTGCCAGCTCCGGTACGCCTCGAACACCGGCCCGGGGCAGGCGCCGAACGCACCGTGGTTGAGGTAGACGAGGCCCGGATCGAGGAGGAACTGGTCGCGAAGTCGCGTCAGCCCGCGGCCGCCCGGGTGCGGTCGACATGCTCGAGCTGGGAGCCGATCCAGGCACCGAGATCGTGTTCCCTGACCCGTGCCCTGATGCCTTCCAGCCGCTTCCGCCGGACGGCCTGCGGAAGCTGGAGCGCTTCGTGGATCGCCTCGGCCTGCCCGGACACGTCGAAGGGGTTGATCGTGATCGTGTACGGCGCGAGCTCCTCGTGCGCGCCGGTGTTCTCGGAGAGCAGCAGCACGCCGTCCCGCTCGTTGACGAGCGGCGCCTCCTTCGCGATCAGGTTGAGGCCGTCGAAGATGGCGTTCACGAGCAGCACGTCGAACTGCTTGTACCCCGCCACCGCCTTCGGGAAGTCGTCGTCGATCTGGAGATCGATCGGGATCCATCCGTTGCGCTGGAAGCGGTCGTTCACCCGGCGCGCCTCTCGCTGGACGGCACCGAGGTACTCCGAGTACTCGGGGATGTCCTGCCGTGTCGGGTCGAGAAGGGCGAGCATGCCCACGCGCTCGTGCATCTCGGGGTGGGCGTCCAGGTAGATCTCGAACGCCCGGAAGCCGCGGACGACGTTCTTCGACGGATCCGTCCGGTCCACGCGCAGGACGAGGTACTCGGGACGCCGCGCGAGGATATGGCGCTCGGCCTCGAGGACGGCCTCGCTGAGGGCAAGTTCGGCGAACTCGTCGGGATCGACCGAGATCGGAGAGGCCGTCACGAGCGTGCGGCCGCCGGACTGCTCGACGACACCCGAGTCGAAGTCGGTCTCGGCGCCGACAAGAACGTCACACGCGTGCAGGAAGTTCCTCCGCCACCGCGCGCTGTGGAAGCCGACGACGTCGTTCGCGAGCAGGCCGTCGTGGATCGCGCAGCGGATCGACGACGGCAGCACGTGCCACATATCAGGCTCGGGCCAGGGGATATGGACGAAGTGCGACAGCGTCGCGCCCGGGCGCTCGGCACGGACGACCCGAGGGGCGAGGTAGAGGTGGTAGTCGTGGAAGAAGACGGTGGCGTCGGGCTGCTGGTCGAGCTCGTCGAGCACGACCTCGGCAAACGACCGGTTGACGGCGACGTACCCCTCGTTCCACGCGTGGTGGAAGCCGGTGTCGAGCTGCGGTGCGTAGGCCAGCTCCCACAGGTAGTGCTGGAGGAACCAGAGCATCGGGTTGGCGACGACGTTGTAGTACCAGTCGTACGCCGCCGCGTCGTGCAACACGAACCGCAGCCGGTACGGAGCGCCGTCGCGCGCGGTCTCGTCGAACGCCTCGCCGCCGGCCTCGTCGGCGGCCGCTCGGTCCTCCTCGGTCATCGCGCTCGCGATCCACGTGACGTCGTGGTGCGAGACGAGGCTTCGGAGCGCCGTCACCAGCCCGCCGCCGCCGCGGCGGGGGACGCGCTCGCCGCGCTCGCGGTAATACGAGAGGGGGCCGCGGTTGGAGACCACGATCAGCTTGCGGCGGTCCTCCATGCACCGCGAAGCCTATCGGCGCGGGTCGCGTCCAGAAGGCGCGGGCTCGAGCGCTCTACGCGGAGCCGACCACGGCCAGCTCGTCACCGGAGGCCTCGTTGCCGAGCAGGCGATTGAAGAGCGCAAGCCAGTCCCGGAGCAGCCGCGGCATGAGGAAGTTCCGCCGGACCAGCTCCTTGCCGCGGAGCGCCCGGACACGGGCTCCCGCAGGATCGGCCAGGATCTCCTGACACGCCGCCGCGCACTCGAGCGACGAGTCGACGAGCCAGCCGGTCTCGCCGTCGGTGATCTGGTCGACGATCCCGCCGACGCGACCCGCGATCACCGGTCGCGCCTTCCAGAGCGCCTCGCTCACCGTCAGCCCGAACCCCTCGCGGATCGATTTCTGGATTACCGCTGCCGAGTGCACCTGGAACGCGTTGACCTCGACCGCTCCGACATTGTTGAGGTTCGAGAGGATGTAGATGTCGGGATCGCCGCCGGCATACGTGACGGTCTGGTTGTAGAAGTCCCAACCCTCCGGATCGTCGTGCGCCATCGAGCCGACGAGCGCGAGTTGAACCTCGGGGTAGGCCTCCTTGACGACCCGGTAGGCGTCGATGACCCCGAGTGGATCCTTCCAGGGGTCGAAGCGTGACACCTGCGTGAGCAGCGGCCGGCGGACGTCGATCCCGAACTGGTCGACGATGTAGCTGGCGTCCTCGGGCGAGAGCGCCATGTTCTTCGGCGAGAGCGGGTCGATCGCCGGCGGCCAGATATACGCGTCGGGGAGCCGGCCGGCGATCCGCGGCACGTAGGCGGCCCGGTGAAAGATCGCGGCGTCGTATCGCGACAGCGCCGGCGCCAGGAACCCGAGCACGGCCTCGTTCGGATCCGAAAGGTCGATGTGGCATCGCCAGATCCAGCGCGCTCCCGAGCGGGAGACGTGCTCGATCAGCCCGGCGGGCTGCGGGTCGTGGACGATGACGAAGTCGTACTCGTCGGGGTCGAACTCGTGTGCGTTTCGGGTGTTGTAGCGGCTGTAGATCGCCTTCTGGTCCTCGGTGAGCTCGAGCGGACTGCCCTGGAGGGCGTTGTGGATCGTCTTCGTGACCTCGAAGAACTCTTCGCCCCCGTGGACGATCCGCCACTCGACTTCGAGGCCCGCGTCGGCCATCAGCGGGACAAGCGTGTAGTTGAGCTCCGCCACACCGCCGCCGAACGCCGTCGCCGAGAGATGCACGATGCGCAGGCCAAGCAACGGCTCGACGAGCCGGCGGATCTCGTCCATCAGCCCGCGCTGGGCGATGGTCGCGTAGTCCGCGAGCGACTTCCGGCCGGTGTTGACGAGCTGGAGCATGAACCAGCGATCTCCTACTCGATCTTTAGCAAACCCGCAGGGGGACACCTCCGCCCAGGCATCACAGGAGTGTGCCGATCGAGCGCCGCCTTTCCCCCGCGAGCGAGAACTACCGCGCGCCGAGGAGCTTGACCATGCGCAGTCGCGACCCGTGGCCGCCGCTCGACTCGGACATCTGGAGGTCGTCGGAGAGTGCGCGGATGATCTCGATTCCCAGTCCCGCCTCCGTCAGCTCCTCCGGCTCCGGGCGCGCAGAGTCGGCGACAAAGCCTCGTCCCTCGTCGGAGACCTCGATCACCATGCGGTCGGGATGCAGCTCGTAGACGATGTCGACGGTTCCGCCATGCCCGTTGTCGTACGCATGACGTACCGAGTTCGAACACGCCTCGGTCAGTGCGAGCTTGAGGTCGGCAACGGTCTCCTCCGACAGGTCGACGAGGGTCGAGAGCCCTGCCAGGGCCAGCCGGCCAAGCGTGATGTACTCGGCCTTCGCCGGAATCTGCAACCGAACCGCGTACGACTCTTCGCTCATCGTGGTCTCTCTTCCCGCGATTCGCAAATCTCACCCCTGCTCGCCGTCGATCTCACGGGGTGCAGCCGCCCGCCGGAGCCGCGGGTCGATCGATCGGCACGACCGGGATGCGAAGCCTTGACGTCTCCCGCACCACCGTGAACACGGCGCGGTGGCCGGGACGAAGCTTCTCGCTGACGATTCGAATCAGATCTGACCCGCTTTGCACTCGCTGCCCGCCGACGGCGACGATGACGTCCCCGCCCTGGACGACGTCGGGGCGCCCAAGCACCGAGCGCTGTCCCGTACCGCCGCGAAGGCCGGCTCGATCGGCGGGCCCGGCCGTCTCGACGCAGGCGACGATCGCGCCGTAGCCCGCTGCGTACCCGAGTCGCCGGGCGATTGCCGGCGTCAGATCCTCGGTCGACACGCCGACGTACGCATACCGGACGCGGCCCCGTGCCACGAGCGCGCGCATCGCGCGCCGTGCCGCATTGATGGGAACGGCGAAGCCGACGCCCTGGTTCAGGCCGGAATCGGTCCGGATCTGGGCGGTAATTCCAACGACGCGACCGGCGGCATCGAAGAGCGGGCCGCCCGAATTGCCGCGGTTGATCGGGGCGTCCGTCTGGATCGCGTCCGCAAGGTCGTAGTCCGAGGTCAACGACGCGATCGGCTTCGTCGTCCCCGACACCACACCGACGGACAGACTGTTCTGTCGCCCGAACGGGCTCCCGATCGCGGCCACCCACTCGCCGACCGCCACGTGGGCGGAATCGCCGAGCGGAACCGGTGACAGCCGGTGCGTCCCCGCCTGTACCCGAAGCACGCCCACGTCGCTGAAGAGGTCGTAGCCGACGACGTGCGCCGGCACGCGGTCGCCGTCGTCGAACTCGACGAACACCTGCCTCGCCGCCCGCGCCGGCCTTGCGGGAGCGGTCGTGATCACGTGCGCGTCCGTCAGCACGAGCCCGTTTCGCGAGACGACAAAGCCGGAACCCTGAGCCGCATGCGTGGCGACCGTGGACGGAGCGCCGAAGTACGAGTAGATCGTCACGACGCCGGCGACACGCGCCGCATAGATCTGGGCGGCATCGAAGCGCGTCCGACCGAGCGGCGCGGCGGCGAGGCGCGCCTGCGGTGCCGGTGAGCCGGACTCGCGGACGATCACCGTCTTGTCCCCGCGGCTCGAGCCGGCAATGAGAGCCGTGGCCGCACCGGCAGCTCCGCCCAGGAGCGCGGCGACCCCGGCGACGGCCATGACTCGCGAGGCCTTCATGCGGGCCAATCTATCGGCGGCAGCGGAAACGGGGCGGGGCGCGGCCCCGTTTTCCCGTGAAAACGGTGTTCGCTGCCTAGGCGACCGGCTCGGCCGCCGGTACCTTCGCGACCGGCAGCGAGAGGGTGAAGGCCGTCAAAGCGGGCCGTGACTCGACCGAGATCTGGCCGCCCATCAGTTCCGCGAGCTCCCGCGCGATCGCAAGCCCGAGCCCGCTCCCTGAGGTGACCGTCCCGTTGACGCGATAGAAGCGTTCGAAGACGTGGTCTGTGTGCTCGCCCGGGATCCCCGGACCGTCGTCCTCGACCACGAGCAGCGCCCAGCCGTCCTCGCTCGCTCGTGTGCGCAGCCGAACGGTCGTGCCCGCCGGTGTGTGCAGAAGCGCGTTCTCGACGAGCGCGCGGCCGATCTGGAGCACACGCTGCTCGTCCGCGACGGCCCTCGCGCGCGCCGGTAGCACCTCGAGTGGGTGGTCCTTCGCCTGGGCAACCGCCCGGAACTCGTTTGCGATTGTGTCGGCGAGCTCGTCGAGGTCGACCACCTCGCGCTCGACGTGGAGCCGCCCCGCATCGAGCCGGTTGAGGTCGAGGAGATCGGTGGCCAGCCGGGTAAGCCGATCGCTCTGCTCGCGCGCGGTGGACAGGAACTCGTTCCGCGTCTCCTCGTCCAGCTCCTCGTCGTCCAGGAGCTCGAGCAGCCCGGCGAGCGCGAACAGCGGCGTGCGCAGCTCGTGCGACGCGTTGGCGATGAACTCGCGCCGCGCGTGCTCGAGATGGGCGAGACGCTGGCGCATACGGTCGAACGCGACCGCGAGCTCTCCGAGCTCGTCCTTCCCCGTATCGACGACGGGCTCGTCGAAGTGCCCGGCCGCGATGCGATCGGCAGCCCGCTCCAGGCGGCGGATCCGCCGAGCGAACATCCGGGCCGCAGCGAAGCCGGCCACGAGCGCGACCGAAAGGATGACCAGACCGGCCCACAGCAGCCTGCGCTTCACCACGTTGACCGAGGCGTATGTGTCTTGGATCGACTTCGAGAAGACGAAGTAGCCCCCGGTAACGGGGCTGCCGAACGCGACCTCGCCGGAGCGTTCGTTGCCGTGCCGAACATGTCCGGTCAAGATGGGCTCCCCCGCGTACGGATACCGGCGTGCCAGCTCGTCGTTCCGCGGATCCCAGCCACGGGGATCGGAGTCGGCCAGCACTTCCGGGCCGGTCGGCCCAAGGGTGTAGTAGATGAGTCGCCCCTTAAGCAACGAGGCCTCCTGCTCGACGAACGGGCCCCAGACGCCCAACGCGGCCGAAGGATTCGCGGAGGCGTAGTTGAGGATGTCGCCCCGAATCCGGTCTGCCGTGTGGTTGAACTGTGCGACACGGCTGTCGACGAGACGGTTCTGGAGACGCGGCACGACTACGAGGTAGGCGGCTCCAAGCGCCCCGGCAACGACGAGCAGCAATGCGAGACTCAGGCGCGCGCCGACGCTACGAAGCGGATTCATCGGTCGCGGAACCGGTAGCCCACGCCACGAACGGTGAGGATCAGCTCGGGGTTGCGCGAGTCACGCTCGAGCTTCTCGCGCAGGTGGCGGACGTGGACGTCGATCGTCCGCTGGTCGCGGTACTCCGCATCGCCCCAGAGCGTCTCCAGGAGCGCCCGGCGCGTGTACACGCGGCCGGGATTGGAGGCGAGGATGGACAGGAGCTCGAATTCCACGTACGTGAGGTCGGCCTCTTCGCCGCCGATCTCCACGGTGCGCTTGGCGAGGTCGATGCGCAGCCCGTCCTGCTCGATCACCTCGCCCTCCCGCTCGTCGCGTTGCAGCGAGACGCGGCGGAGCAGCGCCCGCACACGGCTCCTGAACTCGCGGATCGAGAACGGCTTCGTGATGTAGTCGTCGGCGCCGAGCTCGAGGCCGAGCACCTTGTCGAGCTCGTCGTCGCGGGCGGTCAGCATGATGATCGGCACCGCGCTCCGCGAGCGGAGCTGCTTGCAGACCTCGAGGCCGTCCAGCTTGGGCAGCATCAGGTCGAGGACGACGAGGTCGATCGGGTGCTCGTCGAACTGCGCCAGCGCTTCCTCGCCGTCCCGCGCCTGCACGACCCGAAACCCCTCGCGCTCGAGCGGGTACGTCAGCAGCTTCTGAATCGAGTCCTCGTCGTCGACGAGGAGAACGGTTGACGAGACGGGCATCGAGGACCTCAGCGCGTCGGAAGCCTCCGTGGCGCTTGCCGCCTACTATAGCCCGGCATGGCGGCGGTTCCCCATCCCCAGCGGCGCCGGCCGCGGCGGGGGTCTGTCGAGCGCCCGATCAACGCCCGCACCTACCGCGGCACGTGGCTGCTCGTCGGAATTCCCCTGCTCATTGCCGCATTCAGCGTCAGCCAGCCGCCGGCCCTCCCGCGTGCGAGCTTGCCGCCGGCGTTCGACGGAAGCCGCGCCCTCGGGTTGGCGAAGGATCTGGCGGGAACGTACCCCGACCGTCGCCCGGGGACGCTCGGCGCGACTGGCGCCGTCGAGTGGATCCGAGCACGGCTGCGCGAGGAGGGATTCGAGCCGCAGTCCGACCGGTTCACGGCGCGGATCCCCGACCGCGGTCGCGTCCACCTCGTCAACGTGACCGCGTCCGTACCGGGACGTTCACCGGACGCCATCGTCGTCCTCGCCCACCGAGACGACACGGGGGCGGGCCCCGGTGCCGACGACAACGCGTCCGGTACCGCAGCTCTGCTCGAGCTGGCGCGCGCGTACAGCGCCCCACCCGCGCAGGCCAGCTCGAGCTCGACGCCGCAGCAGCGCGTCCAGCGGCCGGCACACACCCTCATCTTCGCCTCCACCGACGGGGGCGCCTACGGCTGGGCCGGCGCGCGCCGGTTCCTCGACCGTCACGTCGATCCGAGCCGGCTCGTTGCCGTGATCGACCTCGACGCGATCGGCGCCGACGCCACCCCCGGCATCCAACTCGCCGGAGATCGGCCGCGGTCCGCTCCCGCGGCCCTGGTCAAGACCGCAGCGGCACGTATCGAGGCGCAGGGAGGGAGCCCGGCCCGGACGCCCGCCGTGCTCGTGCAGCTGATCGACCTCGCGTTCCCGTTCAACCTCTACGAGCACGCGCTCTTCGTCGGACGCGGTGTGCCGGCAATCACGCTCACGACCGCTGGGGATCGGCCGCCCGATCCGAGTCAGGACACGCCGCGGCGGCTCGACCGGGCCACGCTAAGACAGGTCGGACGCTCGACGAGCGCGCTCATCAGCTCGATCGACCAGGCGGCCGAGGTGACGCGCGGCACGTCGAGCTACCTCTTCTTCGGCTCGCGCATCGTGCCGGGATGGGCCGTCGAGCTCGTCTTGATCGCCGCGCTGCTTCCGTTTCTCGTCGCGACCGTCGACCTGTTTGCACGCTGCCGCCGGCGGAAGATCCCGCTCACGCCGTCGTTCCAGAGCTACCGAAGCCGACTGCTGTTCTGGCTCTGGGTGGGCGGAGTCTTCGCCCTCTTCTCCTTCACCGGCGTGTTCGCCACGAGCAGCGGCGGGCCGGTACCGCCAGACGTGCCCGGCGCCGCCGACTGGCCGCTGCTCGGCCTGGCGGGTCTCGGCGCGCTCAGCGCACTCGGGTGGCTCGTGGCTCGCGACCGACTGCTCCCCCGCCGGCCGGTCGCGCCGGAGGAGGAGCTCGCCGGCAGCATCGTCGCCCTCCTTGCACTGGCTGTCGTCGCGCTCGTCGTCACGGCCGTCAACCCGTTCGCGCTCCTGTTCGTGCTCCCGTCGGTCCACGCCTGGCTCTGGCTGCCGCAAGTACGCCACCAGCGGATCTGGCTCCGGGCCGCGGTGTTGCTCGCGGGGTTCGTCGGCGTCGTGCTGCTCGTCGGCTCGTTCGCAATCCGGTTCGGCCTCGGCTTCGACGCGCTCTGGTATGTCGCGCAGCTGATCGCCAACGGGAACGTGTCGATCGCACTCCTGCTGGCGTTCCTTGCCTGGCTGGCAGCCGCGGGTCAGCTCGCAGCGGTATCGGGAGGGCGCTATGCCCCGTACCCCCGGGCGTCCGAACGGCCGCGTCGCGGTCCGATCCGAGAAACGGTTCGCCGGGTCGTGCTCGGCATCCAGCGGCACGAGCATCCCGAGTCGACGCGGCGCCGCGCCACCCCGTAGAGCCACCGGGCCGTTACGTCAGCTGCAGGTACTCGACCCGAGCGCCGGCGTCCAGGGTCCCTTCCCCCCGCGGGATCAGCACCAGCGCATCAGCCGCGGCGGCGCGGGCGATCATGTGCGATTCCTGGCCGGTGACGGGATCGAGCTCGACCTCGCTTTCGCGGCGACCCGACCGCGCGCGAACCAACTCGTCACGATGTGGGTTCCGCGACACCGCGCGGGCCAGCGAGCCCGGGCGGAAGCGCGGGAGCGGATCGGCGAATCCCTGCATCGCGAGCAGCGCAGGGCGAACGAAGAGCTCGAAGCCGACGAGCGCCGAGACCGGGTTCCCGGGCAGGCCGAACACGAGCGTCTCGCCGCGTACGCCAAACGCGATCGGCTTCCCGGGCTTGACGGCGACGCGCCAGAAGACCTCCTCCACGCCGAGCTCGCGCTCCGCCGCGCGAACAAGATCGTGCGGGCCAACCGATACGCCTCCCGACGTCACCAGCACATCGCCTCCGAGCCCGCGCTCGAGCGCGGCCCGGTGGGAGCCCGGGTCGTCCTCGACCGAGAGCACATCGGCGACGATCGCTCCAGCCGTCGCCAGCTGCGCAGCCAGCATGACCCCGTTCGCCTCGTAGACCTCACCGGGGGCGAGCGGGCGCCCCGGCGCCTGCAGCTCGGTGCCGGTCGCGAGCACGAAGACGCGTGGCTGCCGTGCGCAATCGCATGTCTCGGCGCCGGCTGCAGCCGCGGCGCCGATGTGGGTCGGAGCCAGACGAGTTCCGGCGGGAACCACGACGTCGCCGGCGGCGACATCACCGCCGCGAGGACGGATGCTCGCGCCTGGGCGAGCAGGCTCCGGAATCTCGACGCTGTTGTCATCCTGGACAACATACTCGATGGGGACGACGGCATCCGCACCCTCGGGCACAACCCCGCCCGTGGAGATCGCCATCGCCTCCCCCTCGGCGAGGGCGCGAACCGCCGGCCGCCCGGCCGCGATCCGGAACGCGATCGGGAAGCGGCCCGGAGTCTCCGACGCTCGCACAGCGAAGCCGTCCATGGCCGAGCTCGGAAACGGCGGCAGGTCGACCGCGGCGCGAATCGGCGATGCCAGCACGCGACCCGCGGCGGCGGCGAGTGCGACGGTCTCCGAAGGAAGCGGGGTGACTCGCTCGAGAATCAGCCGCTGCGCGTCGGCGATCGAGATCAGCTCGGTCACGGCGCCGAAACGGTAGCCCGGCGGCCGCCCTTCATGCCTAGACGGGGACCGCCTGCCGCAGGAGATAGGCAGTGAGCAGGAGCGCCACCGCCTGAGCGGCGCGGTCGTCCTCGGCGGCGGCGAGCGGGACTGTCCAGATGAGGTACCAGGGCGCGAGATAGGGGGTCGCGAGAAGCACCGCCCCGGCTGCCAGGCCGAGGCGGGCTCTGCCCCGCCACGCCTCGCGCAGAAGCCACACGTACCCGACGGCGAAGCCGGCCGCGAACAACGCCAGCGCGACGGCATCCGGAACCCCAAGGCTCGCCAGGCGATGCTGGAGCGCATAGCGCGTCTCGTGGTTCGCGTTCCGCGCAAGCGGCCCGAAGGCTTCCAGCCAGTGCCAGCCGAACCGCCATGACGCGACGGCCAGTACCGCGACGGCGGCCGCCGCGAAGCCGAGATGGCTGACGGTCCGACCAGAGGCGCGCGCCTCGAGCAGACGGAGCGGGAGGAAGATCACAGCGATCCACTTGACGAGAATCGCCGCGGCCCACGCGGCCCCCGCCAGCTGTCGGCGGCCAACCGCTGCGGCAGCCAGCGCGGCCATGACAAGTGCAGCCATCCAGGCGTCGTTGTGGCCACCGCCTGCGAACTGGAGCGCGAGCAGGGGATTCCACCCCACAAACGCACAGGCAAACGCCCGGCGCCGCGACAGGAACGCGGCCAGCCCGGTCGCGACCAGGACGGCCGCCGCCGCGAGGGCCTTGTACGTCCACGCTGCCGCATCTGCCGACGTGCCGCTTGCGAGCGCGAGCGGCTCCGAGGCGAGCGTGAAGGCAGGTCCGTAGACCGACGGCGTGTTCCGCCAGTCCCGGCCGACGTGCCGAAACGCCGGATCGCGCGGAAAGTCGTTCGGCGACTCGACATACGGGTTGGCGCCGTGCACCGCGGAGATGCGTCCGTAATCCCAGTATGTCCACGCGTCGCTCGAGAGCAGAAGCGGCGCGCCGAGCGGCGCGAGTTGCACCGCGGCCGCGACGGCGGCCACCGGCAGGAGCAGCCCTCCGCGTCGATCGAGGACCGCCGCCCCGACGAGGTAGGCCACGAATGCACAGGCCTCGCAAACCAGGTAGACGACGGCCCAGCGCGACTCGCCGGCGAGCCGGCCGCCGGCGTCTGGAACGAGCGGAGATCCCGACGGCCAGGCCGCCGCGACGCAACCCAGGACAAGCAGCAGCACAGCGAGGCCGGCAGCGAGCGCGCCGCCGCTACGAACGCG
>JBKPNC010000125.1:0-12473 GCA_046732435.1 Actinomycetota bacterium | reverse complement strand
CGAAGAGCGTTCTCGTCTCGACGAGCAGCCGCCCGTTCAACCCGTTCGGGCTGTAGAGAGACACCGCTACCGCTGGGCCGTGCTTGCCGCCGGCACGGGCGCGCAGGCGAGCTTCTCGGCGATCACGATCGGAGTGCCGGTGCTCGCGCCGGCCCTGCGGTTGCACTACGACCTCTCGTTGCGACAGGTCGGGGTCGTGCTCGCGGCGCAATGGGTCGGCACGACGTTGACGCTGCTCCCGTGGGGCCTGCTGGCGGACCGGCTCGGCGAGCGCCTGGCACTCGTGCTCGGCCTGGCCGGCTGTTGCGCCATGCTCGTCGCCCTCGCCTTCGCCCCCGGCTTCGCCACGCTCGTTCTCTTCCTTACCGCCGCGGGCGCGTCGGGCGCCAGCGTCAACTCGGCGAGTGGTCGCGCGGTCATGCAGTGGTTCGCCGCCGACGAGCGCGGGTTGGCGCTGGGCATCCGCCAGACGGCGATTCCGCTCGGCGGCGTCACCTCGGCGCTCGTGCTCCCGCACCTTGGCCTCAAGGGCGCGTTCCTCTTCCTCGCCGGGC
This sequence comes from Actinomycetota bacterium, assembly GCA_046732435.1. GTDB lineage: Bacteria > Actinomycetota > Thermoleophilia > Gaiellales > Gaiellaceae > JALZFG01. The sequence goes on along the minus strand of JBKPNC010000125.1, from coordinate 11,919 downwards.
TCGTCCTCCTCGGCGCGATCGCGGGCGGGACGCTGATCCGCGAACGGGTCGTCGAAGGCGTGGAGCCTGAGGCGGTTCCGTGGACGCTCCGCGATTTCCGGCTGTGGCGTCTGTCGTTCGGCACCGGCCTCTACCTCGTCGCACAGATCGCGATCACGGGATTCGTCGTGCTCTTCCTCCACGAGGACCGGGGCGTTTCCGACGCGGGAGCGGCGGCCGTCCTGGCCGCGATTCAGGTGCTCGCCGCCGGCACGAGAATCGGTTCGGGCCGCTGGTCTGACGCGGTTGGGACGCGGATCGTGCCCTTACTCCGGATCGGCGTCGCCAGCTTTGCCACCGTCGCGCTCGTCGCGGCGCTCGTTCGCGCTCCGCTCGCGCTCCTCGTGCCGGCGCTCGTCGTGGCGGGCGGGCTGGCGATGGCGTGGAACGGGCTCTCGCTGACCGCTGCGGCGGAGCTGGCGGGCGAGGCGAGAAGCGGCGCCGCGATCGGATTCCAGCAGAGCGCCCTCTCGCTGATCGGCGTCGTGACGCCGATCGCGTTCGCGGCAGTAGTCGCGGAGACGTCATGGCGGGCGGCGTTCGCGTTGGCGGCGCTGTTCCCGCTCGCGGGTGTCTTCGCGCTCCGGCGGCTCAGGATTTAGCGTCTTCCGCATGCGGCGCGTGCTCGAGCGGCTCGACGAGCTGTACGCCATCGGCGGCGGCCCGGGTGCGAACCGCATCGGCTACTCGGCCGAGGAGGACGCGGCGCACGAGCTGGCCGCAGACTGGATGCGCGAGGCCGGCCTCGAGGTGGACGTCGACAGCGCCAAGAACCTGATCGGCCGGCGGGGGGACGCGCGGATCTGGACCGGCTCGCATCTCGACTCGGTTCCGAACGGCGGCCGCTTCGACGGTGCGCTCGGCGTCGTGGCCGCGATCGAGGCCGCCGAGCGCCTGCCGGACCACCAGCTGGCCGTCGTCGCCTTCCGGGCCGAGGAGAACGGCCCGATGGGGAGCCGCACGCTCATGCGGCTGCCGGACGCCTTCCTCGAGCTTCACGTCGAGCAGGGGCCGATCCTCGAGCAGGCCGGCGCGCCGATCGGAGTCGTGACGTCGTTCGTGGCGCAGGCGCGCGGCCTGATGGAGTTCCACGGACACGCGGACCACGCGGGAACGACGCCGATGGACGCCCGCAAGGACGCGCTCGTCGAGGCAGCGGAGTTCATCCTGCGCGTGCGTCAGGCGGCGCGACCGCCGGCGGTGGCGACGGTCGGAGCGCTCAAGGTGGAGCCCAACGCCGCCAACGTCGTGCCGGCCCGCGTAAACGTTGCCGTCGACGCGCGGGCGCCGAGCGGCGACCAGCTCGACGCGCTGATCGCCGAGCTCGGCTTCCAGCCGTCGTGGCGGCTGGATCCGGTCGAGATGACCGGCGCCCCGTTCCAGATGCTCTGCTCGCTCTTTCCCGACGCGCCGCGGCTCGTCTCGGGAGCCGGGCACGACGCGATGGTGCTCGCCGCCGCCGGCGTCCCCACCGGGATGCTGTTCGTCCGCAGCCTCAACTGCGGCGTCAGCCACTCGCCGGACGAGCTGACGTCCGACGAGGACGTCGCCGTCGCCGTCGACGCGCTGACGGAGGCGCTGGCCGCGCTTACCGCTCGACGAAGCTGATCGGCTGCGCGCCCTCCCAGAGGACACGGCGACCAAGCTCACGTAGGCTCTCGAGGCCCTCGGTGAGGGTGGCGAAGTGGTTCCCGGCGAGCATCCCGGCCTTGCTCTTGAAGGCCGCGTGGCCGTACGGCAGCAGGATCTCCGTCTCGCTCACGCCGCCGGGGTAGAGCAGAAGCTCACCGGGCGACGGATAGCAGGTGGCGTTCTCCGGGCCGATGCCGACGTCGAGATCGCCGAACGGAATCCATGCGGCCTCGCCGCTCCAGCGCGCGTGGATGATCCGCGACTCCAGCGGTAGCAACCGTCGGAACGCGGCGACCGTCGACGCCGCCTCCTCCTCTTCCAGGCGCCCGGCAAAGCGCAGGCCGCCGACGGTGATCTCGAGCACGCCGAGGACCCTACTGCCAGCGGTCCCCTGAGGTTCCCCGGAGGTTCCCCTGAGGTACCCCAGAGGCGAAGGGTTATCGCGTCTTCGCGCCCTGCGCGATCCAGCGACCGAGGAGCCGCCGCTCGGCATCGGTCATGCCGGTGGCGTTGCCGAGCGGCATCGCCCGCGACTCGACGGCCTGCCGGTCGATCAGGCTCGCCTGCGCGGCGATCTCGGCCGGCGTGTCGAACTTGATGCCGGCCGGCGGCGCGGAGAACGACGGGTTCGTCGGGTGCTCGGAGTGGCACGGGACGCAGCGCTCGTCGACGATCCCCTGCACGCGCGCAAAGGACACCGGTGGCCCGTTCACGGGGCCGATGCCGCTCCCGTGGGGACGGATGCCGACCGCGAGGATCGCGATCCCCGCCGCGGCGGTCACCGGGATGGCCCAGATGGTGCGGCCCGCGTGGCGGAGGTTGAAGAACAGCCGGATCCAGGCGCCGATCGCCATCAGGCCGAGCAGAACCGCCCACCCGTCCGTCCGGCCCGCGATGACGGGAAAGTGCGGTGCCAGCATGGCGATCAGCACCGGCAGCGTCAGATAGTTGTTGTGCACCGAGCGCTGCTTGCCGCGTGCGCCCGCGGCCGGGTCGGGCTCGCGCCCCTCCTCCTTCGCCCGGATCAGCTGGCGGTGGGCGGGGATGATCACGAACAGGACGTTGGCCACCATGATCGTGCCGAGCATCGCGCCGAGCTGGATCGGCACGGCACGCTCGCTGAACAGCCGGCTGACGCCGAAGGCGGCAGCCGCGATGCAACCGGCAACGGCCGCAGCGAGGACGAGCTCGTTTCGCCCGAGCACCCGGCAGAGCGCGTCGTAGACGACCCAGGCTCCGGCGAGGAGCCCGAGGCTGATCGCGACCGCCGCGGCCGAGCTCAGGTGGGCGACGCTCGGGTCGACGAGGTACGTGCCTGCGTGGGCGTAGTAGAGGACGACGAACAGCGCGAAGCCGGACAGCCACGTCGTGTAGGCCTCCCACTTGAACCAGTAGAGGGGATCGGGAATCGCGGGCGGCGTCACCCGGTACTTCTCCACCCGGTAGAAGCCGCCGCCGTGAATTTCCCATGCCTCGCCGCCGACCCCGTCGTCGGCCGACCGCCGTTCGCGCGGCGGACGCAGATGGTTGTCGAGGGCGACGAAGTAGAACGACGTCCCGATCCAGACGATCGCCGCGATCACGTGCAGCCAGCGGGCGAGCAGGTCGAGCCACTCCGTCGCGTAGGGCGCGAGCGCGACGGTCATCGGCGCTGCCACCGATCGCGGGCGATCGCCGCGAGCTCCACGATCCCCGTCTCGAGCTCCTGCTCGCGCGTTCTGGCCAGGCGCTCCCGGAAGACCGGGAGCAGGTCTTCCCGTGACCGGCCGGCCACGAAGACCGCGAAGCGAAACCCGAACCGGCGCTCGTAGTCGCGGTTCAGCTGCGCGAGCTCGGCCAGCACCTCGGCGTCTTCACCGCGCTGCTCCGGAGAGCTCTCGCCGATCCGAGGATGAGCTGCGAGCGCCTCGACCCGCTCGTCCTCGGGCGCCGCCCGTGCGATTTCCTCCGCCCGGCCGAGCGGGTTCTGCGCCGCGGCGAGGCGTTCGACCAGACGGGTCTTCCCGGAGAAGAGCTCCGCCAGCTCGGCAACGCTCAGCTGCCGCGGTAGATCGTGCACGCGAAGGGCGAGAGCAGGAGCGGGACGTGATAGTGGCTGTTTCCGTCCAGCTCGAGCTCGAGCTCGACGCGCCGGAAAAGCGGCGAGGGCGGATGGAAGACGAGTCGGTACGTTCCGGCCTCCAGCCCTTCGTACAGCGACGCGATGCGGCCGTCGTCGTCCGTCGCCCCGGTCCCGAGCAGCGCGTCGCCCTCGTAGAGCTCGACCCGGACGCCAGGCGCCGGGCCCCCGGCCGCGGTGTCGAGGACATGCGTCGAGATCGACGAGCTCACGTCTCGAATCTTCTCGCGTGCTCCCGATGCTGTCGCGCGATCTGCTCCTCGTCGGCACGAACGAGCCCGCCGTCGCGGACGACGTCCTCGCCCCCCACGAGGAGCCGATCGACCCGGTGCGGCCCGGAGAGCACCCAGCCGGCAACGACGTCGCCGGCTCCTCCCAGCTCGAGGCCGTCGGTCCGCCAGACCGCCACGTCGGCCTGCTTCCCGGGCGCGAGCGAGCCGATGTCGTCCCGGCCGAGCACGGCCGCACCGCCGCTCGTGGCGAGTCCGAGCGCCTCGCGTGCCGTCATCGCGGCCGGGCCTCCGCGCAGGCGCGCGACCAGCAGCGCCTGCCGCACGTCCAGCGAGAGATCTCCGCGCTCGTTCGAGGCCGATCCATCCACGCCGAGCCCGACCGGCACACCCGCATCCACCATCGCCCTCACGGGGGCCATGCCGGCCCCGAGCCGCATGTTGGAGCTGGGACAGTGAGCGACGCCCGTGCCGGCCCGTGCGAATCGTTGGACGTCGCCGTCGGAGAGATGGACACAGTGAGCGCACCAGACGTCGCCCTCCAGCCACCCGAGCTCGCCGAGGTACTCGACGGGCGTGCAGCCGTGCTTCCGCACGCAGTAATCCTCCTCCTCGCGGGTCTCGGCCAGATGGGTGTGGAGGCGCAGCCCGAGCCGCCGCGCGAGCGCCGCCGAGTCCTCCATCAGGCGCCGCGTGACCGAGAACGGCGAGCAGGGCGCCGCAGCGATCTGAACGTGGGCGCCCGGGCGGGCGTCGTGGAGGCCGGCGAGGCGCTCGGTCTCCGCGAGCGCGGCGTCGGCATCCTCGACGATCTCGTCTGGCGGAAGCCCACCTTTCGACTCGCCGAGATCCATTGAGCCGCGGGAGGCGACGATGCGGACGCCCAGCTCGCGCGCGGCCTGGATCTCCGCCTCGACGATGCCGGGGCGGCCGGGCGGGAAGACGTAGTGATGGTCGAACACGGTCGTGCAGCCCGAGAGCGCGAGTTCGGCCAGGCCGGTTCGCGCAGCGGCGTACTCGGCCTCGGCGTCGATCCGACCCCAGAGCGGGTACAGCTCACGGAGCCAAGTGAACAGGTCCGCCTCCTGCGCGCGGGCCCGCGTCAGCGTCTGGTAGAGATGGTGGTGGGTGTTGACGAGGCCGGGCGTGACGAGCGCGCCGCCCAGGCCGATCCGGCGCGCCGCGGCAGGCTCGGAGCCGCTTCCGACCGCTTCGACGACGCCGTCCCGGATGAGGAGCCACCCGTCGGCATGCTCCGTCCCGTGCTCGTCGGCGGTGTAGACGTGGCCGCTCGCGAGCAGCGTCGATGCCGCCGCTTCGCCGTCGCTTAGCACAGCGTCAACACGCGCAGGGTTGCATTGACGGCATGGCGCGTGCGGCGGTCGGCCCTGGCGCCTCGGCGGGGAAACATGGTTGCTCCGCGGCTGCTAGCCCGCGACCGACTCGTCGCTCTGGAAGAGGCTGAAGGGGTTGCCCTCCGTGTCCCATGCGCGCGCGAACCACCCGATCTGCGGAATCGGCTGCTTGCCCTCGGCGCGGCCGCCGAGGTCGTTGACGCGCGCGACGGAGGCGTCGATGTCGTCGGTGTCGTAGTACACGATCGGGCCACGCTCGCCGCCCTGCGACGGGTAGATGGCGCCGCCCGGCTCGCCGCCGGCCGGCGTCATGTTGTATTCGACCGGCGCGTCGTCTCCCCAGCCGGAGAACGACCAGCCGAACAGCTGACCCCAGAACTCCATCGCCCGCTTCGTGTCGTCGGCGGGCAGCTCGAAGTGCACCAGACGGCCAGGCATCTCGCCTCCCTTTTCGTCGCGTTGCCGTGAAGCTATACGCTCGGGCTCCCTCGGAGAGGAGGTCCAATGATCCGCGTCTTCATGGTGTACGAGGACGAGCCGGAGCAGGAGCGGTATGCCCAGCACGCCGAGCTCTGCCGCAGGGTTCCGGGCGGCACGTTCCGGCACGGCCCGGTCTTCGGCGCTCCGGTGGGTGAACCGCGGTATCGCTACTACGCCGAGTGGGAGTTTCCCGACCGCGACGCGTTCAAGGCCGCCGCCCGGACGGATGAGTTCCGCGCCACCGGCAGCGACGCGATGCAGATGGGGATTCCCTTCCACGTCCACTTCGCCGAGGTCGAGTGACGGAGCCGACCCACCCGCGCCCGCGGCAGCCCGCCGAGCTCGGGCTCGAGAAGGTCCTCTACGAGAAGGCGCCGCCGCGGGCGACGATCACGCTCAACCGGCCGGAGGTCCTGAACGCGTTCGACTTCCAGCTCCTGCGGGAGCTGGCCCGGGCGTGCGAGGACGCGTCCTGGGACGACGAGATCCGCGTCGTCGTGCTCACGGGCGCGGGCCGGGCCTTCTGCGTGGGCGCCGACCTGCGAGAGTGGGCTGAGAACTACCTGGGCCGGCCGACCGAGTACTGGAAGTGGTTCGGCGCGTTCAAGGACGCGCACGACCGCCTCCGCGAGATCGGCAAGCCGACCCTCGCGCGCATCAACGGAATCTGCGTGGGCGGTGGCAACGAGCTCCAGATGGCATGCGACCTCGCGGTGATCGTCGACGACGCGTACATCCGTCACGTCGGCCCGGAGCACGGCTCGGTGCCGGCGGGCGGCGCCACGCAGTGGCTCCCGATCATGGTCGGCGAGCGGCGCGCGCGCGAGATCGTGCTCCTCTGCGAGGAGATTCCGGCGCAGAAGGCCGAGCAGTGGGGGCTCGTCAATAGCGCCGTCAGCCGCGACGAGCTCGACGGCGAGGTGGACCGCATTGCCGAAAGCCTCGCGCGCAAGCTGCCGCAGACGACGCGGTACGCGAAGCAGCATCTGAACTTCTGGCGCGACCTCGCGTGGTCGCAGACGATCAACCATGCGCGCGACTGGCTCGCGCTGTCGATGGCGACGGAGGAGCCGCAAGCGGCGATCGAGCGGTTTCTGGAGAAGGAGTGACGGGCAGGGCCGAGCTCGAGACGCTCGAGGACGAGCTTGCGGACGCCGTCCGGACGCAGGACGGCGCGACCGCGGAGCGCCTTCTCGACCCGGAATTCGCGCTGACCAGCGCGCTCGGCACCGGACTCCACGTTTCGCGTGACGAGTGGCTCCGCGGGCTGGCGGCGATCGAGACCTCCGCCCTTGCCGTCCGCGACCGCCAGGTGCGGGTCCTCTCGGGCACCGCGGTCGTCGTCTTCCGCATGGACTGGAGCGCCTCGCTCGACGATGACGACCTGAGCGGCCCCTACCTCGTCACCGACGTCTGGCGGTGTGCCGGCGAGAGTTGGCGTCTGGCGTGGCGGAACTGGGCCCGCCTGAATGCCACGTTCCTGCTCGAGGAGCTTTGCGCGGCATGACGGACGAGCCGCTCGTCCGGGTCCAGCGCGAGGAGCCGATCGCGGTCGTGCTGCTGAACCGGCCGCGGCAGCTGAATGCCCTCTCGGACAAGCTGATGGAGGAGCTCGTCTCGGCGCTCCGCGAGCTCGACGAGGACGCCGGCGTCCGCTGCATCGTGCTCGGCGGCTCGGAGCGGGCGTTCGCCGCCGGCGCGGACATCGACGAGCTGGCGCGCTCGTCCTCCATCGAGCTCTACTTCGCGCGCCGTGTCGAGCGCTGGGACACGATCCGCAACCTCTGGACGCCCCTTGTCGCGGCCGTATCGGGGTACTGCCTCGGGGGCGGCTGCGAGCTCGCCCTCGCGTGCGACCTGATCGTCGCGTCGGAGAGCGCCCAGTTCGGCCAGCCGGAGACGAGCCTCGGAATCATTCCGGGCGCCGGCGGCACGCAGCGCATGACGCGCGCCGTCGGAAAGGCCCTGGCGATGGACGTGATCCTCAGCGGCCGCTTCCTGACCGCGCGGGAGGCGCTCGCCTCCGGGCTCGTCGCCCGCGTCGTCGCTCACGAGGCGTGGCTCGAGGAGGCGAAGCGAGTGGCGCGTGACATCGCGGCCAAGGGCCCGGTTGCGAGCCGGCTCGCGAAGGAGGCGGTCGACCGAGCGTACGAGGGCGGCCTCGGGCTCGGCCTCGATTACGAGCGCCGCCTCCTCTACCTCGCGTTTGCGTCCGAAGACGCACGCGAGGGGCTGCAGGCGTTCGTCGAGAAACGGAAGCCCGACTTCAAGGGGAAGTGACGACCGCCGGCGGGCTGGCACGGTTCCTCGACCCGCCTCGCCTTCGCACGATCGAAGACGCCGATGGCGAGCGGCGCGCAACCTGGCTCGAGCTCTTCGTCGATCTCGTCTTCGTCGTCGCGGTCGGGCAGGTCGCGATCCAGCTGAAGAATCATCACACCGCCCTCGGCTTCGTCCAGTTCGGCGCGCTGTTCGTGCCGGTCTGGTGGGCGTGGGTCGGCTTCACGTTCTACGCCGACCGCTACGACACCGACGACCTGGTCTTCCGCCTCGCGATGTTCGCCGAGATGTTCGCCGTCGCCGCGCTTGCGTCGACGACGCACACGGCGTTCCGCGGGTCGGCTGGATTCGCCGTGTCGTACTTCGCCGTTCGGGCCGTCCTCGTCGCGCTCTACCTGCGCGCCTATTACGCGGTGCCGCAGACGCGACCGCTCACACGCCGCTACGCCACGGTCTTCGGCTTCGCTGCGTGCCTGTGGCTCGTGTCCCTGCTCTTCCCGACGCCGGCCCGCTATGCCGTCTGGGGAATCGCACTCGTGATCGATCTCGGCGTTCCGCTCACGGCGCGCAGGCTGTTCGAGAACGCGCCCATCTCGCCGTCGCACATCCCGGAGCGGATCGGACTGTTCACGCTGATCGTGCTCGGCGAGTCGGTCATCGCTGTCGTCACCGGGACGTTCGACACGCGCTGGAACGCGCACGCGCTCGTCGCCGCGGTCGGCGGCTTCGTCGCCGCCTGCGCGATCTGGTGGGTGTACTTCGACACGCTCGACATGTCGCTGTTCAAGCGCGGATTCATCCCGGGCCAGATCTACCTCTACGTGCATCTCCCGCTTCTGGCGGGCCTCGCGGCCGCGGGCGCCGGCGTGCAGCTGATGATCGTCGGCGCGGCGCACGGCAGTTTCGGCGTCGGTGCGCGCACGGCCTTCTGCGGCGGGCTCGCGGTCTGCCTCGCGTCGATGGCCGTGATCCAGTACGCGTCGACCCGGATGCCGCGCGAGCGCGACTTCTGGCTGAGGCTGGGCGTCGCGGGAGGAATCGTCCTCGTGGCCGCCACCGGCGCCCCGGTGACGGTGGTCGTCCCCGTGGTCGTTTGCCTGCTCGGAGTCCTCGTCGTCGCCGAGCTCGGACACGAGCAACACCGGACCCGGCCCGAGGGCGGCCTGTAGTCCCGGTCAGGACTCGAGCTCGACCGGCCGCAGGTCGACGTCGGTCAGCCTGCCCTGCCTGACGATGCGGACCGCGATGGCGCGGTCGATCAGCTCGCCGACCATCAGCCGCTGGAGGTCGTCCACGGTCTCGACGGGCGTGCCGTCCACCGCGACGATCATGTCCTCGGCCCGGATCCCGGCACGCTCGGCCGGACTGCCGGCGGCAACCTCGATCACCTCGATCGCGCCTCGCCGGCCGAGCTCGCGTGCGAGCCTGGGCGGCAAGGGCCGAGCGCCCAGCACGATCCCGACGTACGCGCGGCGGAATCGACCTTCCGTCATCAGCGCCGCGATGATCTTTCGCGTGGCGCCGTTGATCGGCACCGCGAGCCCCAGCCCGACGCCGGCCACGGCGGTATTGACCCCGACGACTCGGCCGAGCCCGTCGGAGAGCGCGCCGCCGGAGTTGCCCGGGTTGAGCGCAGCATCCGTCTGGATGACGTTCTCGACGATCCTCGTCGCCGACCCGGCACGGGTCGGCAGGGAGCGTCCGAGCGCGGAAACGACGCCGGCGGTCACCGAGCCGGCGAAGCCGTACGGGTTCCCGATCGCCACGACGAGCTGGCCGACGCGAAGCCGTTCGGCGTCGCCGAGCACCGCGGCCTCGAGGCCGTCGGCCTCCGCGCGCAGCACGGCGAGATCGGACAGCGGGTCGGCACCGACGACCGAGGCTTCGAGCTCCCGGCCGTCCGTGAAGAGCGCGCGGACGCGGCCGTGCGTGCGGTCGACCACGTGCGCGGACGTGAGCATGAAGCCGTCCGGCGTGATCACGACGGCGCTGCCGCCGCCGTCGACGAGCCGGCCCCCGCGGGCCCGTCGGGAGACGCGAAGGTTGCCGACCGACGGCGCCAGCCGCTCGGCCACTGCGGTTACGGTCCGCGAGTAGGCGTCGAGCGCCTCCGTATCCGGCAGCTGCTCCGCGGCGTCTCCACGCTGCTCGGGGCCGAGCAGGCCGTCGATGAACCTGACAGACATGTGCGAGAGTCAAACGAGCACGCGACAGCGACTATTCCAGGAGGGGTAATGGCCGAGGTCGAGGTCTCACGCGACGGCAGCGTGCAGACGATCACGCTCAACCGCCCAGACGTCCTCAACGCGTTCAACGGCGCGATGCACAAGGCGCTCGGCGAGGCGCTGAAGCAGGCGCGCGACCCCGACGTGCGCGCGGTCGTCGTGACCGGAGCCGGTCGCGGCTTCTGCGTGGGCCAGGATCTCACGGAGTTTCGGGAAGCCGCGGGCGACATCGGGGCACGGCTACGCGGCACCTACCATCCCAACGTTCAGGCCGTGCGCGCCCTCGAAAAGCCCGTGATCGCCGCCGTGAACGGCGCCGCGGCCGGTGCAGGGCTGTCGTTCGCGTGCGCGTGCGACCTGCGGATCGCCGGGAGGTCGGCGAGTTTCGTCCCCGCCTTCGTCAACGTGGGGCTCGTCCCCGACTCGGGCGGGACCTTTTTCGTCGAGCGCCTGCTTGGCTACGCGCGCGCGTTCGAGTGGCTCTGCTCCGGTCGGCGGCTCTCGGCCGACGAGGCGCACGATTGGGGGGTCGTCTCCGAGATCGTCGACGACGCCGAGCTGAGTGCGCGCACAACCGAAATCGCCGGCATGCTCGCGGATCTCCCCACGAAGGCGATCGGCATGACCAAGCGGCTGCTGGACGGCGCGCGCGGCCGGACGCTCGACGAGCAGCTCGAGCTCGAAGCGCAGCTGCAAGCGGTCGCGACCAAGACGGACGACTTCCGCGAGGGAGTGAGCGCGTTCCTTGAGAAGCGCGCGCCGAGTTTCACCGGGCGCTAACGGCGTAGGAAGAGCGCCGTGAGCAGGAAGGCGAACACCGCCAACAACCTGGCCCCTCACGCAAACAGCGCCCCGACCGCCTGGCGAACGCCCTCCTCATCAGGCGTCGCGAGCAGCCAACCGCCGAACGCGCCCGCCACCACAGCGACGACAATCGCGCCGCACGCGACGACCGTGCCCAAGGTGCGCATTCACGCGGCCCCGCAGGCGCCGCAGCGCACAGTGCCCACACGGCGGTCGGCATCACACGTCGTGCACCCGGCGATCACCGCGCGACCGCAGCCTTCGCAGTGCCGGTTGCCGCGCGTCGGGTAGCCGCAGAACGGGCATCGTCCGTGTCGGACACGGCTGAGCGGGAGCCGCCGTCGCAGGTAGCGCTGCAGGCCGGCGAAGGCCGCGATCGTCAGCGCCGCGCCCGCGATCGAGAGGAGCAGCGGCCCGAGCTCCGCCGGGTTGACGTAATCGGTGATGTAGTCGCCCGCCATGACGAGCGACAGAACGGCCGCCGCAGCGACAAGCGAGATCGCGAGCGGCAAGTAGCGCGATCCTCGACGGCGAAGGCGTCCGAGCGCCAGGTACCCCGCGGCAAGCAGGAACAGGATGAACGCGGCCCGCAAGGAGACCGCGAGAATCGTCTGCTTGCGCCCCTGCGCGCGGGCCGCTTCGTCGGTTCGCGCGCGCGCCGCCTCCGCGGCGCCCCTCGCCGCCGCGACCTCGCCCGCGGCCTCCGTCTCCACCCGACGCGCGCGCCCATAGTCGCGCTGCGCCTGGTCGTACGC
>JBKPNC010000124.1:0-10411 GCA_046732435.1 Actinomycetota bacterium | reverse complement strand
GGCGGGGGCGGAGGCGGAGGAGGCGGCGGCGGGGGCGAAGGCGGAGCTGACCCGAGCGACACCTGCACCGTCGCCTGCGAGGCCGACACCGACTGCGTCGTGAACGTGATCCCGTACGTCGGGTCGACGAAGCTCGCCCCTGGCGCGAGCGCGGCATCGGTAAACGTTGGCGTGACCGGCGTCGTGTCGATCAGCTTCGACTGCGTGACAACCGAGAGGTCCGGGCTGATTCGGATGGTGACCCCGCCCGCGACCGGATCCGTCGGAGCGAAGTTATCGAAGACCCCGAACGGCTGCCGGTACTCCAGGTCGTAGTAGTCCCCGCTCGTTCCGCGCGGGATGCGTAGGAGCTTGACGCCGCTCGATGCGGCCTCGTCAGGGACGAGCGTGTACGCGCCCCCCGACGAGATCGTCCTGGTGTTCCCGGAGACGAGCAGTCCCAGCTGGCCCTTGTGCCAGCTGTTCATCTGGCGCGTGGATGAGCCCATCACGTCAAAGGGGTCGCCGTATTCGCCCGCGGTGCAGTTGCCGCTGATCGAAACGGGGTTCCCGTTCGCGTCTGTGCACGTCAGCGAACTCGCATGGTGGACGCCGAAGTTGTGCCCGAGCTCGTGGGCGAAGCCGCGGGTGGTGTTGGCGCCGTTGAGATACGACGTCCTGCTGTTCAGGTAGGCGGCGCCGCCCCATCGACAGTTCATCGTGAGCGGCCACATGTAGACGACGTTCGTGTAGTTGGACTCGTTGATCCCGGCGTTCTGCGCCGCCTGGTCGGCCTGGCTCGCCCACGTACCGAACTGGCAACCCGAATTGTCGGAAGGGATCTGGAACCAGCCGCGGACGTCACCCTGGAGCTGCGTTTGCCCGTTCGACTCCTCGCTGTAGTAGGCGGCCGCCGAGTTGCTGTTGTTGAACGCGACCGCCGCCACCTGGTCGGTCGTCCACGGCTGGCTGCGATCGTTGCTGAAGTTGAGGAGGAGGACGAGGATGCGCTTCGTGCCCGTCGCCGACGACAGCTCCCGCGTCTGCCGTCCGCCGCGCAGCAGCGCGATCCTGTTCGGCGACGCGCTGAGTACGCCGCCGTGCCTCGTGCCTCGCACCTCGACGCGGCGGCCCGCGAGATTCAGGAGCGACGCACCGCCGAGGCGGAGCCGGACTCGCCCGGTCGACGTCTGCAGGTAGTACCGCTCTCGCGAAAGACCGCGCGCGAAGTTGTCGGTGTGCGCGATTTGCACGACGCCGCGGAGCGCTGTGCGGTGTCGCTGCGCCTGGGCGACGGCCGGCAGCGCGAGTAGGGTGCATGCGCCGACGGCGAGGGCGGTGAGGATTCGGTTGCGTGTCATCTGCGTAGGCCTCCGGCTCGATTGGGGGACATCTGTCCCCTGGGAGAGTTACTACATTTGCGGGACAAGAAAGTAGTCGCCCCTACGCAATTCGTCCCGAAGGGTGGGCCTTTCTAGCCTTTGGGGTAGGACGATCAGGAGCCGACGCCGACTCGACCGCAGAGTTGCGAATCACCGCTGCCGGGACGCGCGATCCGGCGAATTCATCAAGCCTCTGTAAGACCTGTCCCCCGTTCGGTGCGCGCAACTGGAAACCCGTCCCCCGTACGGGTCGACCCGGTCCCGGGTTCGGTTGACTTGGCATGGACGGCTCGCAAGGCTGGATGTCCGGTCGGAAACATGTCCTGCGGTGAACCGGCCAAGGCTCTCCGCAGCGCGTGGCGGCACGACCGGGAAAAAGGACCAATGCGAAGCTTTCCTGGATACTGCGGCACAGGATGCGCCTCGAGTGAGGCACGAGGTTCGCTTCGGACTCTTCCGTGTAGGGAGAGCCACCAGGGGAGCACGACCACAAGGAGGGGAACGTGAAGCGAACTTCCGTTCTACTGCTCTTGGCTGCCATGGCGGCAACTGTGGTGGCTTTTGGCGTCGGCGCCAGCGTCGCGTCGGCCGCGCCGATCTACTGTCAGGGTGCGGCGTGCGGCCAGTCGGGCACGCAGCACGTGATTCCGACGAACGTGGACGGGAACAACCCGGACTGCCCGACGGGGTCCACAGCGGTCACGTTTTCGCCCCTGTCGAGCGCCAACCCGGGCCAGACGTTCACGCAGAACTACAGCTTCGGCGGGCAGAGTGGCACCGTCACCCTGACCGTCTCCTCGGACAATCCGATCACCAGCGCCAGCTTCAGCGTTAGTGGTGGTGCGCTGGCGGTTCAGGTCAACCTGCACGGCGGGAATGGCCCTCCGGGCTCCGGCGGCGTCAACTCGACCAACATCTACGCCTACGGCGCCACCGGGGTGGCGAGCGACACGACGCTGCGGTTCCCGGGTCCGTTGAGCAACGTGACGGTCTGCCTGAAGAACGGCCCGGTGCTGGCGGTGACGACGTCGTCGTTCAACGCCCGGTACACCGGCCGCTCGGTGACCGTGCGCTGGCGGACGTCGTCCGAGGCCAACGTGCTCGGCTTCAACGTCTACCGCGTGTCCCACGGCCAGCGCGTGAAGCTGAACAAGCGCCTGATCCCGTCGGCGAACGTGCTGCACGGCAAGAGCACGAGCGCCTACTCGTTCAGGACGCGGCTCGCGTCGAAGCGGCTCGCCGCCTCGTCGCGGTACCTGCTTCAGGAAGTGCACACGAACGGCTCCAAGACGAGCTACGGGCCGATTCGTGCGCGCAACGCCGCGTAACACCTAGTTCGACGTAGCGACTTCTGCGAGGGCTGATGCGATATCCGATCCGGATCGCATCGGCCCTCGCTGTCGTTTCCGCGGGCGCCGTTCTGGCGCCTGCAGCGCTCGGCGCTCCTGCGCCGAGCAGGGTCGAGCAGCAGTGGTCGATCGTCTCCGGCCAGGCGGTCAAGCTGCTGGTGAACAGGACGGCGTGGACACGGGTTGGAAGGCAGCAGCTCGTCGCCGCCGGTTTGCCGGCTCGCACGCCGACGAAGGCGTTGCATCTCTACGCCGACGGCCGGGAGGTCCCGATTCGCGTCGTCGGGATCTCACACGGCGTGCTCGGACGAAAGGGTGCGATCGAGTTCTACGGCGTTGCGCTGGACACGCCGTCGACCGACACGCACGTCTACTGGCTGGTCTGGAGCGATTCGGGTTCGCGCGCCAAGCGGGTGACGACGACGCGTACTCGGGTCCGTTCACGGGGCGTGGCGGCGAGTTTCGTGGCCGCGTCCGTGGTCGCCCCGACCGACCGCTACTTCCAGCTCAACACCGATAGCAAGGACGACTCCGACCACTTCTACGGGCCGACGATCCTGCCCGGCAAGGCCGCGAGCGAGCAGGTCCAGGCGGTCGATCCCGCGCCGGGCGGAGCACCGTCTCTGACCGTCCGTCTCCAGGGTTACTCGACGTTCGACCACCGCGTTCAGGTCAAGTTCAACGGCGCCGTGGTCGGAACCGTGTCGTGGACAGGCATCGGCTCCGGTACGGCGCGCTTCGCCGTCGACCGGAATCAGCTTCGCGCCGGCGCAAACACGATCTCGCTCGAGTCGAAAGGCGGGGAGCTCGACTACTCGCTCTTCGACTCCGCGCAACTGAGCTACGCGCGCGCGCTCCAGGCGGAGGGAGATCGGCTGGCGTTCTCCTTGCCGGCACGCCGGGTGGCGAGGATCTCGGGATTCACCGGGAGGCAGATCCGGGTCGTCGACGTCACCGCGCCCGCTCTGCCGAAGCTGGTTCGCGCGACGGCTCGCCGCGGGACCGCGGGATACACCGTCACCGTCCCCGCCTCGTCCAAAGCACGGCGCCTGGTCGCTTTCGCCTCCCGGCTGACGAGGCGCCCGGCGGGCGCTGTCAAGAACCAGCCTTCCAGCTGGTACCGCGCCGGCCAGGGCGCCGACATGGTGATCATCGCGTATCCGACGTTTATTCCGGCCCTGCGGCCGCTCGTCGAACTGCGGCAACGGCAGGGGCTCCGCGTCGACGTCGTCAACATCCAGAAGCTCTTCGACGAGTTCTCCTTCGGCGCGCACGACCCGGACGCCATCAGGGCGTTCCTCGAGCGGACGAAGGCCGCCTGGAAGCCGGTTCCCCGGTACGTCCTGTTCGTCGGCGACGCGACGGTCGACCCGCGGAACTACCTGAAGCTCGACGATCAGGACTACGTGCCGACGAAGTTGGTCAAGACGTACTACCTGCAGGCGCCGTCCGACGACTGGTTCACCGACTTCAACGACGACGGGGTGCCCGACATGGCGATCGGCCGCCTGCCCGTCGCGTCAGCAGCACAGACGACGAGTGTGGTCGCGAAGATCGCCCGGTACGAGAGCACCGCCGCCGCGGGGCCGAGAGACGCGCTGATCGTCGCCGACGAGAACGAGGGCTTCGACTTCGAGGGCTCCGCAGCGGGCCTCGCGTCGCTGCTCAAGCCGGCGGCCACGCCGCAGGTGATCATGCGCTCGCAGAGCCCGAACAACGCCGCCTTCCGAGCGCAGGTCGAGCAGGGCCTGAACGCCGGCCCCAGCGTCGTCGAGTACGTCGGCCACGGCAGTATCGACCGCTGGGGCGCCGGCAGCTATCTCCCGCCGGCCGACGCGAAGTCACTCCATAACGATCAACTGTCGATCTTCGTCGTGACCACGTGCCTGAACGGGTACTTCGTCGATCCGGCGCGCGTGAGCATCGGCGAGGCGGCGCTCGAGGCGCCGGCGGGCGGCGCCGTTGCGGTGTGGGCGTCCTCGGCGCTGTCCGACGGCGGCCTCGATCTGGCGCTGAACCGGGCGCTGATCGGCCGGCTGTACGACGGAGGGACGGCGACCCTGGGAGAGAAGGTGATAGCCGCGAAACGCGCGGTGCAGGATTCCGACGAGCGCCGGAGCATGGTTTTGCTGGGAGATCCGGCCACCCGAGTACGCTAATATGCTGTGCAAGCACCCAAAGAGGGGGTTCTCGTGGAGCAGCCCGAACCGAGGGAGAAGCAGGTGAAGAAGCCGTACGTGTCGCCGGTGCTGACGCGATATGGGCATATCGAGGAGATCACGCACGGCGCTCTGCCGACGACGACGAACACGGACGTCGTCTCGAAGGTCAGCTAGGCGCGACTCACCACAGATACCGAGTTTCCTGTGCGGGCCCGCGAGAGCGGGCTCGCGTCGTTCTGGGCCGAGTCATCTGGAAGGCCTCTGCGCCGGAGGTCCTGCGGTGTCCTCCGGCGCCCATCCCGCCAGCTCACCGCCGGGAGGCGCGGCCTGACCGAATCCTGCCGCGACGAGGCCCGCCAGATTATCTCCCGCTCGCGCGGCGGCGGACTACCGTACTTTTCGGTAGTCCGGTCGGCCTTTCCCGTACCTTTCGCCCGTCCGGTGCTGGAA
Organism: Actinomycetota bacterium; assembly: GCA_046732435.1. Classification (GTDB taxonomy): domain Bacteria; phylum Actinomycetota; class Thermoleophilia; order Gaiellales; family Gaiellaceae; genus JALZFG01. The sequence goes on along the minus strand of JBKPNC010000124.1, from coordinate 5,089 downwards.
TTCCGCGTGAGGAAGTGGTACGTTCAAGCAGTTCGCCGGCCGATAGAACAGGGGCTCTCAAGGAGGGGACAGATCCATGCGTAAGCGTCTGCCACTGGTGCTTTCGATGACGGCGCTTGCCGTCGCCGTGCTGGGCTTCACGCCGCTCGGCGACGCCGCGAGCAGCGTCGTCCGCGTCGCGATCTTCGCGAAGAACGCGGGCAAGCTCCAAGGACTTTCCCCCTCCTCGACGGCGAAGCCAAACGCGATCCCGGTCCTGAACAAGAACGGCGTCCTGCCCGCGCGGATGATCAAGGACATCTCAGTGGCGGTCGACAACGTCGGCCCGCGCGGGCCGACGGGGCCCCAAGGCCCGCAGGGCCCGGCTGGGCCGCCCGGCCCGAAGGGTGCCACCGGCGCGGCGGGCATCAACGGCGAGCGCGGTCCGACGGGCGCCTCCGGGCCCGCCGGCCCGAAGGGCGAGAAGGGCGACAAGGGGGACACCGGCGCGACCGGCGCGACGGGTGCCCAGGGCCCGAAGGGCGACACGGGCGCAACGGGCGCCACCGGCGCCGCCGGCGCGCAGGGCCCGCAGGGTCCGCAGGGGCCGAAGGGCGACAAGGGTGATCCGGGCAGCGTGGTCGCGTACGCGCGCGTCAGCCTGGACGGCGACGGCAACGCCGGCGTCAGCAACGCGAAGGGTGTGAACGGCGTCTCGGTGTCGACCGTCGACGGAAACCGGCTCGTCTGTTTCGACCTCTCGGTCAGCGCATCGAACGCCGTCGCGACGGGTCACATCGGCTCGAGCTTCCGCGGTATCGAGGCGGCCGCGCCGGCGGGCTCGGTCGGTTGCGATAGCCCGAATGCGGACGCCGGCGTGCTCGTCGAGGGGACGAACGCGCTCACCTTCGACGCCGCCTTCAACTAGGGACTGAGCGTGGGGGAGGCCGAGCCTCCCCCACGTACACTCCGGCGCGTGGCGCGCACCGAGGACGTCGGCGTCGGGTCGATCCCGCTGGAATGGGATGCGCCGCTCTACCGGCAGGCGCAGACGCAGCTCGACCAGGCGCTTCCGTTCGCGGCCGTCGACGACCACATCGCCGAGCGCATCCGCTATCCCGAACGGGCCCTGATCCTCAGCGTACCCGTCCACCTCGACGACGGCCGGCTCGGCATCTTTCCCGCCTACCGGGTGCAGCATTCGTCGATCCTGGGGCCGACGAAGGGCGGATTGCGCTACGACGCCGAAGTGACGCTCGGCGAATGCGCGGCGCTTGCGATGTGGATGACGTGGAAATGCGCGCTTCTTCGCCTCCCGTACGGTGGCGCAAAGGGGGGCGTTCGCTGCGATCCCAAGCAGCTGTCGCCCGAAGAACTTCAGCGTCTCACGCGCCGCTTCACGGCCGAGCTCATCCCGATGATCGGGCCACAGGAGGACATCCCGGCTCCGGACATGGCCACGAACGAACAGACCATGGCCTGGATGATGGACACGTACTCGATGCAGGTCGGCCATGCCGTCCCCGAGATCGTCACCGGCAAGCCGATCTCGATCGGCGGCTCCGTCTTCCGGAACGAGGCGACCGGGGCGGGCGTCGTCATGGTGGCCGAGCGCGCCTGCGACCGGATGGGGCTCGCGCTTTCGCGCACCCGGTGCGTCGTGCAGGGGTACGGCAACGTCGGGGCCGTCGCGGCGCACGAGCTGGCCGGCAAGGGAGCGACGGTCATCGCCGTCTCGGACGTTTCGGGCGGTCTCTACGATCCGGCCGGCCTCGACCTCGACTCGGTCCGCACCTGGGCGCTCCAGAATCCGCACAACCTCGCCGGGTACGCGGATGCCGACCACGTCTCGAACGCCGAGCTTCTCGAGCTGCCGTGCGAGGTGCTCGTGCTTGCGGCGCGCGAGGATCAGCTCACCGAGGACAACGCGGGTCGCGTTCAGGCGAAGGTCGTCGTCGAGGGCGCCAACGGCCCGACCACGGTGGCGGCCGACGCAATCCTGCGGGAGCGAGGCATCGTCGTCCTGCCGGACATCCTCACCAACGCCGGCGGCGTGACGGTCTCGTACTTCGAGTGGGTGCAGGATCTCGGGCGACTGTTCTGGGACCGGTGGGAGATCCGTGCGCGGCTGGCGGAGAAGCTGAACGACGCGTTCGACCGCGTCTGGGAGCTGGCAGAGGAGCTCGACACGAGCCTGCGCGTGGCGGCGCTCGTGGCCGGAATCCGCGAGGTCGCGTCCGCCCTCGCCGCGCGTGGCATCTTCCCCTGATGGCGCTCGTCCGCGACGCGATGGTGCCCGACCCCCGGGCGCTGCCTTCCGCGACGCCCGCGCGTGAAGCCGGTCAGCTGTTCCTTCGGCCGGAGGTGCGCGCGGTGTTCGTGGCCGAGGCGGATCGCCTCGTCGGCGTCATTACCCGCGGAACGCTCATCCGCAAGGTCGTAGCAGCCGGGCGCGACCCGACGGCGGTCACGTTGGGCGAGATCGCCGAGGAACCCCGCTTCACGCTCGACTCCGGCCAACCGCTCGACGAGGCATTCCACTTCCTGGAGGACCACGACCTCGAGCGGGTGCCCGTCATGGAGGAGAGCCGGCTGGTCGGCGTCCTCAGCCGCGCTGTTGTCCAGCGCCGGCTCGCGGAGGACGAGCCGCCCGAGCCCGAGCCCGAGTTCTAGGCGCCTCCCGTCGTCCTTGCTACGGTAAGGACATGGCAAGGGTTACGTCCAAGCTCCAGGTGACGATCCCGAAAGCGCTCGCACAGCGTTACGGGATCGAGCCCGGAGAGGACATCGAGTTCCTGCCCGCTGGGGAGGCAATCCGCGTCGTTCCCCAGACGGGCCGCCGGCGCGCCGACGACCGTGCGCGCCGGCTTCGCCTGTTCGACCGGTCAACGGAGCGTCAGCGTGCTCGGCAGGCCGCTGGGACGCTTGCACCGGGCGAGCCTGACCGGGGGTGGAGCCGCGAGGACGCGTACGAGCGTGGCATCGCTGGTTGATACGAACGTCCTCGTGTATCGCTTCGACTGGCGCTTCCCCGACAAGCAGCGCATCGCGAATGACCTGCTTCGGTCAGGCATCGCGGACGCATCGGTATTCCTTCCGCATCAGGCGATCGTCGAGTTCGTCGCGGTCGCGACACAGCCGCTAGGCGAGACGCCACCGCTCCTCGACGCCGTGGACGCTCGGCGGGAGGCCGAGGAACTGCTCAGCCAGTTCGACGTGCTCTTCCCCGATCACGAGCTGGTTCGGATCGCGCTGCGAGGCGCGGCCGCTTACCAGCTCTCGTGGTTCGACGCGCAGATGTGGGCCTACGCCGAACGGTTTGGCCTCTCCGAGCTGGTCTCAGAGGACTTCCAGCACGGCCGCCTTTACGGGACCGTCGAAATCGTCAACCCGTTCTCGGCAGCGCCCGAGCGCTGATCAATTCGGCCGAAATCGCGCCGGTCAACAGCAGGTGAACGCGCCGGGAGGCGCGTCGCCCTCGACCGGCGCGGGTAGAGCGGCCGCCTCGAAGGCGGCGCCCTGGAGCAGATCGCGCTCGCTCGCCTCCACCTCGGCGAGTGCGAGGTGATCGAGAACCGTGTCGAGGATCAGCGCACCGGCGACGATCACCGGAGCGCGCTTCGGGTCGAGCGCCGGGATCCGCCGCCGCTCGTCGAGCGGGAGAGCGGCCACGCGCTCGAACTGCACCCGGACGGCCTCCCGGCTCATGCGGTGTCCGTGGACGCGGTCGGGGTCGTACTCGTGCAGTTCGAGGTCGAGGGCGGCGAGCGTGGTGATCGTCCCGGCGACGCCGATCGCGGCTGCCGGACGCGTGTCGGCGGGAACGCATGCGCGCAAGAGGTTGCGAATCGCGGCCTTACACGCGTCGAGCTCGTTGTGCCCCGGCGGGTCGCCGGCGAGGTAGCGTTCGGTCAGGCGGACGCAGCCGACGTCGAGGCTGTCGTGCCACGCGGTCGAGCCGTCGGCACCGACGATCAGCTCGGTCGACCCGCCACCGATGTCGATCACGAGGGTTGGTCGCTCGAGCTCGCGACCAGCAGCCGCGCCGCGGAACGTCAGGCGCGCCTCCTCGTCACCGGTGAGAAGCCGCGTCTGGAACCCGTAGCTCCACTCGACCTCGCCGAGAAACGCCTCGCCGTTCTCGGCGTCGCGGACGGCGCTCGTCGCGACTGCGAGAACGCGCTGCGCGCCCAGCACCTCTGCCTCGCGCCGGTAGTCGGTGAGGACGTTGCGGACACGAGCGATCGGTTCGGGAAGGAGTCGCCCGCGCGCGTCGACGCCCTCGCCGAGGCGTGTGATCTCGACCCGTCGGGACACGTCCTCGACCGTCTCGTCGACGTCCGCAACGAGGAGACGGGTGGAGTTCGTGCCCAGGTCGACGACGGCAACGCGCATGCGATGAGCGTAGCGAGCCGCGCTATACTCGCCACCGCGACGCGGGGTGGAGCAGTCAGGTAGCTCGCCGGGCTCATAACCCGGAGGTCGCAGGTTCAAATCCTGCCCCCGCTACTAGAAAGGCCCTGCTAAGCGGGGCCTTTCGTTTGCGAGATAGGCGCAACGACGCCGATTTTATACCCCTTTTTATCCCATTGCGAAAGTTAGGCATGGCGAAACCGTCCGTTTCCGCGCCTTGACGTTGTCGCCGCTGGCGATGCTGAGGAGCCGAACTGGAGCGGGGGAGCGGGCCTACGGAGTCGTAGGCCGAACGGCGAAGCTCGAACTAAGTGTCTAGTGGTCTGGCTCGCGAGTTCGCGCACGTAGGTGGTGTGAGGACACATGTGCTCCGCCGCGGAAAGCAGGCGCGAGTTCGGCGCCCGCGCGGACGACTGCGCCTCGTCCCAAGCAGCCACGTGGCGAAGGACGCCGACGGTTGCTGCTCGTGCAGGGGAAGTAGGCGCGGCGTCCCTGTCGGTGGTGACGAGCAGGTGATAGGACGCCCGGGCAGGATCGCTCCGATGACACCGGCGCCATACTTGAGCCTGTCCGAGTGGGCGCCGGTCGTGGCCGCGGCACCTCTCTGTCGTTAGCGCATAGGGTCGTGCCGCGCTTCGGTCAGAGTCCGGGTCAGCCGGATGAACCTCTCCAAGCGGGCGAGGGCGTTGGGCACGCC
>JBKPNC010000123.1:0-55461 GCA_046732435.1 Actinomycetota bacterium | reverse complement strand
CCCTCGGCAATCTTGCGCTTCTTCGCGACGTAGACGCGGACGAGCTCGTTGAGGCCCGGCGGCAGGTCGTCGCCTGCCTCGCGCGAGAACGTCTTCACGTCGATCACCTTGCCGCCCTCACCGTGCGGAACCTTCAGCGACGTGTCGCGCACCTCGCGCGCCTTCTCCTTGAAGATGGCGCGGATCAGCTTCTCCTCGGCGGTCAGCTCGGTCTCGCCCTTCGGCGTCACCTTGCCGACGAGCAGGTCGCCGGATCCGACCTCGGCGCCGATGCGGACGATGCCGCGCTCGTCGAGGTCCTTGAGCGACTCCTCCGAGCGGTTCGGGATGTCGCGCGTGATCTCCTCGTCGCCGAGCTTGGTCGCGCGCGCGTCGATCTCGTACTCGTGGATGTGGATCGACGAGAGCACGTCGTCCTTGACGAGGCGCTCCGAGATGACGATCGCGTCCTCGAAATTGTAGCCCTCGAACGGCATGAAGGCGACGAGCAGGTTCGCGCCGAGCGCGAGCTCGCCCTCCTTCGTCGACGAGCCGTCCGCGAGCACCTGGTTCGCCTCGACCGTCTCACCGAGCTCGACGATCGGCTTGTGGTGGATCAGCGTGCCCTGGTTCGAGCGCATGAACTTCGTCAGCTCGTAGCTGTCGCGGCCGTCCTTGCCCTCGACCACGATCCGCTCCGCGTCGAGGTCGACGACCTTGCCCTTGCTCCCCGAGACGATCACGTCGCCCGAGTCGAAGGCGGCCCGGTACTCGAGGCCGGTGCCGACGAGCGGCGCCTGCGTGATCATCAGCGGCACCGCCTGGCGCTGCATGTTCGCGCCCATGAGCGCGCGGTTCGCGTCGTTGTGCTCGAGGAACGGGATCAGCGCCGTCGCCACCGAGACGATCTGCGCCGGCGAGACGTCCATGTAGTCGACGTCGTCGCGCGGTGCCATCACGGCCTCACCCTCGCGCGAACGGCAGAGCACGTAGTCGTGCTCGAAGCGCCCGGTCTTCTGATCGACCCTCTCGCTCGCCTGCGCGATCGTGTACTGCGCCTCCTCGGCGGCGTCCAGGTAGACGATCTGATCCGTCACCTTGCCGTTCTTCACCACGCGGTACGGCGTCTGGATGAAGCCGAACTCCGAGACGGTGGCGAACGAGGCCAGCGACCCGATCAGGCCGATGTTCGGACCTTCGGGGGTCTCGATCGGGCACATGCGCCCGTAGTGGGTGGGGTGCACGTCTCGAACCTCGATCGGGGCGCGCTCGCGCGTCAGCCCGCCGGCGCCGAGCGCCGAGAGCCGGCGTCGGTGCGTCAGGCCGTCGAGCGAGTTCGTCTGCTGCATGAACTGTGAGAGCTGCGACGAGCCGAAGAACTCCTTCAGCGCCGCCACGACCGGGCGGATGTTGATGATCGTCTGCGGCGTGATCGCGTCGACGTCCTCGGTCGTCATCCGCTCGCGCACGACGCGCTCCATGCGGTAGAGCCCGACACGGAACGCCTCCTGGATCAGCTCGCCGACCGTCCGCAGCCGGCGGTTGCCGAAGTGCTCGTACTCGTCCAGCTCGCCGCGGATCGGGTCGCGCGGCAGCCCGGCCGCATCGGCGGCGTAGTCCTTGGAGTCCTCGGGCACGCCGAGGTTCGCGGGCAGCTCGATCAGCTTGCGCACGAGCGCGACGATGTCCTGCGTCGTCAGCACCCGCGTCTCCTCGGGGACGTCGATGCCGAGCCGCTGGTTGAGCTTGTAGCGGCCGACCTTCGTCAGGTCGTAGCGCTTCGGGTCGAAGAAGAGCGCCCGCAGGAGGTTGCGCGCGTTGTCGAGCGTCGGCGGCTCGCCCGGACGCTGCTTCTTGAAGACCTCGATCAGCGCCTCCTCCTCGCGCGTGGAGGGGTCCTTGTCGAGCGTGTTGAGGATGTAGATCGAGTTGTCGAAGAGCTTGAGGATCGCCTCGTTCGAGCTCGTGTCCAGCTCGAAGCCGGTCGTGGGGTCCTCAGTCGGCAGCGCACGCAGGAGCGTCGTGATCGGCAGCTTCCGCTTGCGGTCGATTCGCGCGTACGCGACGCCCTTCTTGTCGATCTCGAGCTCGAGCCACGAGCCGCGAGACGGCATCAGGTTCGCGGTGAAGACCTGCTTCGTCGGATCCTTCGGCTCCATCAGATAGGCGCCGGGGCTGCGGACGAGCTGCGTGACGATGACGCGCTCCGTCCCGTTGATGATGAACGTCCCCCAGTCGGTCATCTTGGGGAAGTCGCCCATGAAGACCCGCTGCTCGCGGATCTCGCCCGTGTCCTTGTTCACGAAGCGGACCGTCATCGACAGCGGCATCTGGTACGTGAGGTCCTTCTCCCGGCACTCCTGGATCGAGAACTGCGGCTCGCCGAAGTCGTACTCGGCGAACTCGACGGCGAGCGTGCCGGTGTAGTCCTCGATCGGCGAGATGTCGTCGATCGTCTCCCGAAGACCCTCGCTGAGGAACCAGTCGTACGAGGCCTTCTGGATGTCGATCAGGTTCGGAAGATCAAGAACGTGCTTCAGGCGCGAGAAACTCTTCCGCGCGCGAGGCGCGGCAACCCTGTTGCTCAAGCGGAGCCTCCCTTAGGGCGTTGGTACTTCAGCTTTTAAGGCGTGCGGACAGGCGTCGACGGGCGCGAACCCATGAAGATAGCAGAAGAAGCCCCGCTCGTGCGAGCGGAGCTACTTCGCCACGACCCAGTGTACAGATGGGGGGAAGGCCGGCGGGAGGTGGGGAAGTGCAGAAGTTCGCGGCAATAGCAACGGCACGTGGTCTTGATTGTCGAGAGGGTCATAGAATCGCCCTGGCAGGCACGCGTGGAAGTCAGCGTTCCGAATCTCATCGGGAGGGAGGCGGAGCTTGCCGCACTCCTCGATGTTGTCGACGCGCCCGACGAGCTGCCGTCAGTCGCCGTCCTCGCCGGCGAGGCCGGGATCGGCAAGACGGCACTGTGGCTCGCGGGTGTCGACCTTGCAGCCAGCCGGGGATTTCATGAGCAGCGGCCACGTGCACCTGCTCTGGAACCGCACGGACAAGCCCGCGAAGACGGTCTCCGTGCAGCTGATCGCGGCAGGCCAACCGCGGAGAATCGACGTTCCGGCTCCCGGGAACTGCGACTTCTGAGTGCAAGCGAACGGCGGTGGGATGACCCACCGCCGTTCATCTCAACTACTTCACTTCGACGGATGCCCCTGCTTCTTCGAGCTGCGTCTTGATGGAGTCGGCCTCGTCCTGCGCAACGCCTTCCTTCACCGGCTTGGGCGCGCTGTCGACCAGGTCCTTCGCCTCCTTGAGACCGAGGCCCGTGATCGCACGAACGACCTTGATCACCTGGATCTTCTTGTCGCCGGCGCCGGCGAGGACGACGTCGAACGACGTCTTCTCCTCCTCGGCCGCCGCGGCACCGTCACCCGCGGGGGCGGCCGCGCCGGGAGCCGCCACCGCGACCGGAGCCGCCGCCGTGATCCCCCACTCGTCCTCGATCTTCTTCTTCAGCTCGACGAGGTCGAGCACCGACATCTTGCCGAGCTCGTCGAACACCTTGTCCACGGGGCTTGCTGCCATTGCTACTCCTCCTCTTCGTCGCCCGTCGCTTCCGCGGCCTCGGGCGTGTCGGTTTCTTCCACCACAGCTGATTCGGCTGCCGGTTCGGCATCTGCGGCCGGCTGCTCCTCGGGTGCCGCCTCGGCTTCCGGCGCCGGCGCCGACTCCGCGGCCGGTTCGGGCTCGGGCTCTGCGGCGGGCTCTCCCCCGAGCTGCTCGATGCGAGCGTCGATGAGCCCCACCAGCTCCTGCAGCGGGGCGTTGACCAGCGCGGCGATCGCATTCAACGGCGCGACGACCGCGCCGAGAACCTGACCGCGCAGCACGTCGAGCGGCGGCAGCTTCGCGAGCTCCTCGACGTCGGCGTCGCCTATCGGCCGACCGTCGAACAGGCCGCCTCGGATCACGAGGACGCGGCCCGACCGCGCCGTCTCGCTCAAAACCTTTGCAACGGCCGCCGGGTCGCCGTCAGGCTGGACGAACGCGATCGCGGTCGGCCCGTCGAGCAGGTCGAGCAGCGCGGTCGTGCCCGCGGCCTCGACGGCGAGGCGTGTGAGTGTGTTCTTGACGACGGAGAACCGCGCGCCGACCTCGAGCAGCTTCGTGCGCAGGTCGTCCATCTCGGAGACCGAAAGACCGCGGTAGTCGGCCACGATCAGCGAGTCGGTCGTGCGCAGCCGCTCGGTCAGCTCGGCGACGATGCGTTCCTTGTCCTTCTTAAGCAAATGCTCCTCCCTCGCTTGCCTGCCCGCCGAGAAGGCGGGCAGGCAAGCGAGGTCGAAGCTCGGTGCTGACCGCCTCGGCCGGACTTCTGCGTTGTGCTGCCGGCTGTCTCTGGCGAACGGGCCTTAGGCTGTCGCTGCTACCTGCTGCTCCTCCTGCAGTTCCTCGGTCACGTCCCGTGTTCGTGTCGAGTCGACGTGGACGCCGGGGCCCATGGTACTGGCGAGCGTGATCGAGCGGATATACCGGCCTTTGGCGGCCGCGGGCTTCGCTCGGACGATCTCATCGACCACGGCGGCGTAGTTCTCGAGCAGCTGCTGTTCGCTGAAGCTCTTCTTGCCGACGGCCACGTGAACATTCGCGCCGCGGTCGGTCCGGTATTCGAGCTTGCCACCCTTGGAATCCTCGACCGCCTTGCCGATGTCGAACGTGACCGTGCCGGCCTTCGGATTCGGCATCTTCCCGCGCGGGCCGAGGATCCGGCCCAGCTTGCCGACGACGGCCATCTGATCCGGCGTCGCGATCGCGACGTCGAATTCGTCGAAGCCCTCCTCGATCCGCGACGCGAGGTCGTTGGTTCCGACCACGTCGGCGCCGGCCTGTTCGGCCTCGCGCGCCTTCTCGCCGTCGGCGAACACCGCCACCCGCACCTCGCGCCCGCTCCCGTTCGGAAGCATGAGCGTCCCACGGAGCTGCTGGTCGGCATGGCGCACGTTGAGGCCGAGCCGGAAATGCGCCTCGATCGTCTCGTCGAACTTGGCCGCCGGCAGCTCCTTGATCAGCCGGATCGCCTCGAGCGGCGAGTAGGCGTGCTCGCGGTCGATCTTGCCGCGGGCTTCCTTGTATGCCTTGCCATGGCTCATTACGCCTCCCAGCTCCTGTCGCCCCTTCGGGGCTCGGTCGCTTTAAGCACGGTCCGGAGTGTTTTAGGCCTCAACTTCGACTCCCATGGACCGGGCGGTTCCCGCCACGATCTTCATCGCGTGGTCGACGTCGCGCGCGTTCAAATCTTGCATCTTCGTCTCGGCGATCTGGCGCACCTGACTCTGCGACAGACGGCCGACCTTGTCCCGGTGCGGCTCGGCTGACCCCTTCTCGAGGTTCAGCGCCTCCTTGATCAGAACCGCCGCCGGCGGCGTCTTCGTGATGAACGTGAACGAGCGGTCCTCGAAGACCGTGATCTCGACCGGCGTGATCCGACCGTTCTGGTCAGCGGTCTGCGCGTTGAACGCCTTACAGAACTCCATGATGTTGACGCCGTGCTGGCCGAGTGCCGGGCCAACGGGCGGTGCCGGGTTGGCCTGGCCGCCCGGGATGTGCAGCTTGATGAGTGTCAAAACCTTCTTCGCCATCGTTCCTCTAGTCGATCTTCTTCACCTGATCGAAGCTCAGCTCCACCGGAACCTGTCGTTCGAAGATATCGACGAGCACCTTCAGCTTCTGCTGGTCGGGGTTGACGTCGATGATCTCGCCGTCGAAGTCGGACAGCGGGCCTGACGTCACCTTCACCGATTCGCCGAGCGAATACTCGACCGTCGCCGCCCGCCGTGCGTCGGCGCCGGCGCCCGTATGCAGGATGCGGTCGACCTCCGGCTGCGACAGCGGCAACGGCTTCGAGCCGGCACCGACGAAGCCGGTCACGCCGGGCGTGTTCCGGACGAGCGTCCACGCGTCGTCGTCGAGATCGGCGTTCACGAGCACGTATCCGGGGAGCACGCGCTTCTCGGACTGCACCTTCTGCCCGTCCTTCGTCTCGATCACGGTCTCCGTCGGGACGACGACCCGTCGGAAGCGTCGCTGCATCCCGAGCGAGTCGATCCGGTGCTCGAGATTCGTCTTCACCTTGTTCTCGTGCCCGGAGTAGGTGTTGATGACGTACCACTGGAACATGCTGAGGCCTTCGCTGCCGGCTAGCCGAGGAAGACGTTCTGGACGAGGCGCTTGACGCCGAGATCGGCGAGCCAGAGATACCCGCCGACGATCAGGCAGGCGATGATGACGACGACGGTACCCGTCATCACCTGACGCTGGCCCGGCCACTCGACCTTCTTGAGCTCCGCCCACGATTCGCCGACGAAGCCGATGAAGCCGCCTCGACGCGCCTCCTGCCGGGGCTCGCGCCGTGGCTCGGGTGCGGCAGCCTGCTGGGCGGGCACGCTGGAAGTCTGACGCGCGCGCGAACGACCCGCCGCGGCCTGTTCCTGCTCAGCCTGCTGGCGGCGGCGCGCCCGGCGCTGGGACCTTGTCGGGCGGGCCACTACCTCGTCTCCCGGTGCAGGGTGTGACGCCCGCACCAGCGGCAGTACTTGCGGAACTCGACCCGGTCAGGCGTGTTCCGCTTCGACTTCTCGCTCTGGTAGTTACGCCGCTTGCACTCGGTGCAGGCGAGCGTGATTGCAACTCTGACTCCGGTCTTCGCCATCTCTCTGTTTCGTTAGGCGTGAAAAGGCAGTGGGAGGCTGCGCCTCCCACACGCCAGACGATTCTAGCGAACGTCGATCTGGCCCAAAGTGCAAGCACTTTGGGCCACCGGCGGAGTGCCGTCCGCCTGGTCGACCTCAGAGCCGTTGCGGCGGAGGCGAGCGAAGCCCGCCTCCGCGCCGACCTTGCGGTCGGCCAAGCCTCGCCGCGGAGCCTGGCTTTGCCTGGCTCCGCCCGCTACGGACTTGTGGGCCAGCCACGCCGCTGGACCACCGCCCGTGGCCGAAAGTGCTTGTACTTTCGGCCAGATTTAGCGGCGGGTGGATTCGAACCACCGACCTGCGGGTTATGAGTCCGCCGCTCTAACCGCTGAGCTACGCCGCCCGGAGGCCTGAAGTGTAGCGGCCTGTGGTCGCGATCTTTCCGAGCCGTTCCAGGCCGCGGAGCGGCACCCGCACCGTGCCGCGGGCGTCGCGCACGTGCTCGACGTCCCCGCAGTAGAGGGCGTCGACGAAGGCCCACACGCGCGGCGCGAGTATGAAGGCGAAGGTTGATCGCGGGAAGCGATCGAAGGCGAGCTTGGCCGCCCAGGAAGCCTGAAAGTCGCCGTACAGGGCGTCGCCGACGCGCTCGGCGTAGCGGTCCAGCGTCGCTGCGCGACCGGCGAGCAGGTCGGCGACGGCTTCGGCGGCGAGACGCGCGCTGACGAACGCCTCGTACATGCCGTCGCCGGAGATGGGGTCGACGAAGCCCGCTGCATCGCCGACGAGCACTGCACGCCCGCTGACCGCTCGATCGTTCGAGCCGCGCAGCGGAAGCCGAAAACCACGGACGTCCGACACAAGGTCCGGCTCGATCCCGTGCTCGACGCAGAGGCGATCGAGGAGCGACCGGAGACGGGGACCCTGCGACTCCCAGCCGCCGACACCCACGTTCACGTGGTCGCCCTTCGCGAAGACCCAGCCGTAGCCGCCGCTCACGATGCCGAGCTCGAGGACCGCCCGCCCACGGAAGCGCTCCTCGACCGTAGCTTCGTAGGGAACGTTGCCTTCCAAGGCAACGCCGTACGTACGCTCGCCACGCAGGCCGAGCGCGCGCGCGGTCACGCCGTTGACGCCGTCCGCGCCGACGACGACGTCCGCGCGGAACCGCTCGCCTCCGGCCGCCACCTCGACCCGGCCGTCGGGCTGCTCGACGCCGGTCACGCGAACCCCGTGACGGAAGTCGGCTCCCGCATCGGCGGCCTGCTCGGCGAGGAAGAGGTCGAGACGGCGCCGCTGCGTCATCCGGACCAGCTCGCCCCGGCTCTGCTTCACGACGCGGCGGCCGTAGCGGAGGCGGAACTCGAAGCGGTCGACGATGTCCTCGACCACCGGCTCGACCGAGAATGGAAGCTGGCGAAGCGCCCGGCCCGTGAGCCCGCCTCCGCAGGGTTTGTCGCGCGGGAAGCGAGCGCGATCGACGAGCAGCACGGAGATTCCCGCGCGCGCGAGCCGGTACGCGGTCACCGAGCCGGCCGGCCCGGCGCCGACGACGACGGCGTCGAAGCGTTCCACGGCCGCCATGGTATGTGCCTCCCGCGCATCGGGCGCCATCACGGAGGTCGTGACGCCTCCGGCCGGTGCTTAAAGCGACCGAGCCGAAGGCGACAGGAGCTTGGGGGCGGGAGGATTCGAACCTCCGTAGGCTGAGCCGACGGGTTTACAGCCCGTTCCCTTTGGCCGCTCGGGCACACCCCCGGGGAGCGCGGACAGTGTAGCCGCGACGTCTGCGCGGCTCGACTACCCGCTCAGCCGTCCGCGACTGCCGAGCAGGCCGCCTCGTCTGTCTCGCCCACGCCGGGCAGCCGCGAAAGCAGCGCCGCGAGCGTGACGAGCTCCTCGGGCGTCAGGTGCTCTTCGAAGAGCCCTTCCACCTGCGCGATATGAGAGCGCGATGCCTCGACGAGCTTCTCCCGGCCCGCAGGCGTCAGCACCGCGTACGTCACGCGCGCGTCGCTCTTGCACGACGCCTTCTCGACGTAGCCGGAGCGCTCGAGCCCGTCCAGGAGCCGTGTCACGCCCGACGCCGTCAGGATGAGCTCGTCGGCGAGGTCGACTCGCCGCATGCGCTCGCCCTCCGCCTGCGACAGGCGCAGGAGCGCCTCGTAGTCGTTGATCGTGAGGCCGTGATCGGCATAGAGCTTTCCGCTGAGGTCTTTGATCGTGACCGCGTGGGCACGCAGCAGAGCGACCCAGCTCCCCAGAGCCACCGATCCTTGACTTGTCAATACTTGCGTACTCATGTTTTGTCCGCTACGATCGTTGCGTACTCAACTATAGCGCGAAAGGGGAACCATGACTACCATCGCAAACACCACGGAAGTCCTCCCGGCCGGCCTGTGGAAAGCCGATCCGGCCCACTCGCGCGTCGAATTCGCGGTCGACTACCTGGGAGGCACATTCCGCGGCGCCTTCTCGCCTTTCGAGGCCGAGCTTCGCGTCTCGGAAGACGGCGAGGCGACGCTGAGCGGTGTCGCCCGGGCCGAGAGCGTCCGCGTCCAGGACGAGAACCTCGAGGCACACCTGCTCTCGCCGGAGTTCTTCGACTCGGAGCGGACGCCGGAGCTGACGTTCACCTCGACCGAGATCCGCACGCAAGGCGATGCCGTCGAGATCGACGGCGAGCTCACCGTTCGCGGGGCCGCGCAACCCGTGCAGCTGAACGGAACGGTCCGGCCACCGATCGGCGCCTACGGCCAGCAGCGGCTCGGCATCAGCGTCGAGACGAAGGTCGATCGCACGGCGTTCGGCCTCAACTGGAACGCACCGCTCGACGACGGGACTCCGGCCCTCGCGAACGACGTCTTGCTGACGGCCGAGCTCTTCTTCATCAAGGAGCAATAATGCGGATCCTCGGCATCTCCGGAAGCCTGCGCGACGGCTCACACAACACGAAGCTGCTGCACGCCGCGGCTGAGCTCCTCCCCGAAGGGATCGGGCTCGAGCTGTGGACAGGGCTGAAGGATGTGCCGCCGTACGACGAGGACGACGACGTCGATCCGGCGCCGGCGGCCGTCGCGGCTCTGCGCGACGCACTCGCCGGCGCCGACGCCGTCCTCTTCGCCACGCCCGAATACAACACGTCGATTCCCGGTCAGCTGAAGAACGCGATCGACTGGGCCTCCCGGCCGCTTCGGACGAACCCGCTGCGGAACAAGCCTGTGGCCGTGATCGGCGCCAGCACGGGCGCGTTCGGCGCGGTGTGGTCCCAGCAGGAGCTGCGCAAGGTGCTTCGCGCGCTGGGGGCACGGATCGTGGAGGACGGCATCGCCGTCCGCCATGCCGATCGGCAGTTCGACGGCGCCGGTCGCCTGCTGCCGGAGGACGCTTGCGTGGAACTGCGCGAGATCCTCGCCAAGCTTGTGGCGAAGGTCCGGGAGCGCGAGCTCGCCGCGGCCTGACGCGGCTAGCTGCGCGTCGGGACGACGCCGATCTCGACCTGCGTGACGCGCTTCGAGTCGTTGAACCGGAACTCGGTGATGCGCCGGCCGGGCGCCGCGACGCCGATGTAACAGAAGTTGGCGAGCAGGGCGCTGCGGCAGTGGATGCCCGTAATTCGCTTCACCTGCGCCTTCGTCGAGCCGACGCCGAGGCCGCTCGGCGTCCGTTCGGTCTTGCGGCTCGTCATGATCGACGTCACCGTCTTGAGACCCTGGAAGACGACGAGGAGCTTCGGATAGCGGTACTGGAAGTACCGGCCGTAGGTGTTGTGGCCGGACTTGACCCCCCGAGGCTTGCCGAGCACGTGCTTCACCTGGCTCGGCGTCATCTGAAGCCGGATGCCGGCGAGGCCCTGCTGCAGCACGATCCGGCCCGACGCAGGCGTGACGGCGGCAGAAAGACAAACGGCCGCCAGCACGGCGACCAGGACGACCCGACCCCGGAGCTTCATCGAAGGCACAGCGTACTCACTTGGACGGACAACCGTGCCGGTTGTTGCGCACGGTCCGCACGAGGCGGCAAACTCTCTACGTGACGCGGGCTCGGCGGCATCCTCGGGTGGCCTCCTTCGCCGCTTTCCTCTTGCTCGCGCTCGTCACCGAGCTGCTCGGCCGCAGCCTGACCGAGCGGATCGACGTCGGCAGGCACATTGCGTCGCCGAGCTACGCGGGCGCTAACTACTACCCGTTCCTGCTACTCGGGGTGAAGCTCGCGATCGCGCTCCTGCTGGCGCGCCTCCTGTGGCGGTTCGTGAAGGCTCACGCCACCGAGCGCACCGCCCGACGCATGGTCGGCCGGCTCGGGCGCGCTCCCGGCACGCCGCGTCCCCGGCCGCGTGTCTCGCTCTCGCCGCGACTCTGGGCCGCCGCGTTCGTGCTCACGTCGGCGCTGTACCTCGTCCAGTCCGATGCCGAGCGGCTGTCGTCGGGACATTCGGGGCTCTTCGCTCCGCTCGTACACACGTCTGCGCTGTCGATCTTCGCCGTCCTCTCGGTACTGGCGGCCGTGCTCTGGGGAGTAGTCGCCGGGTGGCTCTCGGCCTACGAGAGCTACGCGGAGGCGGAGCTCGCCCGCGCGTACCGGCTCGCACGGCCCGAACCCGCGGCGCCGCGGCCGCCGGTTCCGCGCACGCCGCCGCTTCGGCAGCTGTTCGGGCTCGCGTTCGACAGCCGTCCGCCTCCGCTCCCGGCCTAGCCCGCGGCGCCTGTCCTGGCCGCGGGCCGTCGGCCCTCGGACCCTGGAGGCAGTTGATGAGTACGCAGGCTCTACCGCATCTCGAACGTTCCTCGCGCCGATCGTCCGTCGCCGTGGCCGTGTCCTTCATCGGCCCGCTGACCGTCGTCGCAGGCGTCGTCTGGGCATTCGTCCAGCCGTATCGACTCACCTTCCTCGACCCCGCCGGACACGGCTTCTGGTCGCTCGCCGTCGAGCCGCCGTTGCTCGTGTTGCTCGTCGGCGTGCTGTTCCACCTGCTCGTCGCGCCCGGGCTCGTCGAAGACGTGGCGGCCGAAGAGGCGGAGAGGCGCGCATGATCCCGCCCGCAGAAAACATCCACTGGCTGTTCGCCACCGGGTTTCTCGTCCTCGGCCTCTGCCAGCTCGGCGAGGCCCTGGTCGGCTCGAAAGTCTGGGAGCGCCGCCGCTGGCGGGCCTACATCTGGCCGGCGACGGCCTTTGCCATGGGCCTCGCCATGTGGCCGGTGATGGTCTTCTTCACGAGCTCGACGCTGCACATGCTCGCGCACGGGGTCTGGGCACAGGTGATGATGCTGGCTGGCGCCGCCGAGCTCGGCCTGGTGCGGGGCAAGCTGAAAGACCCGCGCTGGGAGCTGACCGTCGCGATTGCCCTCTTCGTCTCCGGCGTGGCCTTACTCGTCCACGAGCAGAACCCGTGGCTCTTCTCGCGCTCCGCGTTCCTGCACCACGCGCTCGGCTGGACGGCGATCGCCGGCTCGCTGTTTCCGCTCGCACGCGCGTTCCGGCCCGGCTCGGCTCCCCTGCGGGCCGGCTACGCGGCGACCATGCTCGCCGTTGCGGTCCTCCTGTACTGCGACCGCAGCCTTGCCCCCATCTTCGGCCACCTCTCGGAGCTCGCCCGGTGAGACGGCTCCTCTGCCTCGCCCTCGTCGCCTTCGCCGGCCTCGCGCTGCCCATGTCCGCCTGGGCACACGCGACGCTGAAGCGCACATCGCCCAGCTACCGGCAGCGCCTCGACGGCTCGCCGGCGCGAGTGACGCTCGAGTTCGACCAGCAGGTGACCGTGATGCCGCGGTCGATTCGGGTGTTGAGCGCGAGCGGACGGCTGGTCTCACTGCCGGCGCGCCGAGGCCCCGACCCGCGCGTTCTCGAGGCGCCGGTCGGTCGGCTTCCCCGCGGCGCCTACACGGTCAGGTGGCAGGCCATGTCGGCGGACGGCCACGTCGTCTCCGGCGTGTTCACGTTCGGCGTCCGCGTCCCCGCTCCGCCGCCGTCTGAGGCGTACGGTGCCAGGGGGCCGACGCTTCGCGACCACCTCGTCCGGTGGGCGTACTTCGTGTCGCTCGCGCTCCTGCTCGGCGGGCTCGCCTTCCGGCTGCTCATCGTGCGCGGGAACGCATCGCCCGCATACGAGCGCCGCTTCTACCGCATGGCCGGCATCGGCGTCGTCGCGACGATCGAGGTCGGGATCCTCGCGTTCCTGCTCCGCGCGGAGGATGCTCTGCAACTGCCGTTCGAGCGCCTGCTGTACGGCAACCTCGCGGCGATCACCGACGGGACGCGCTTCGGGCTCGCCTTCATCGCGATGACGCTCGGCTTCGCGGTGGTGGCGGCGCTGCTCTTCCTCGGCTGGCTCACCGACCGGCGGGAACTGCTCTGGGCCGCCCTCCTCGTTGGGATCGGCTTCGCGTCCGGCCTCTCACTCTCGGGACATTCGGCAGTCGACCCCGGATCGTCGTGGGCGTCCGAGCTCGCGGACTGGATCCACCTGACCGCGGGGACGATCTGGCTCGGCTGCGTCGTCTCGCTCGCCGTCTGCGTCTGGCCCGTTGCGCCGGAGCTCCGGCGCGACAGCTTCCTGCGCTTCTCGCGGCTCGCGATCGTCCTCATCGCACTCGTCGTCGGCGCCGGCATCTACCTCAGCGTGCTGCGTCTTCCCGCCGTGTCGGATCTCTGGTCGGCCGGCTACGGCCGCGTGCTCCTCGTGAAGCTCGGGCTCGTCAGCCTCGCGCTCGCGTGGGGCGGCGCCCACCACTTCTTCGTCCGTCCGCTGCTCGAGCGTGGGCCCGCGCCTGCGGGTCTGGTCCGGAGCCTCGCGGGTGAGGGCGCGGTCGGCATCGCGATCCTGCTGGCCGCCGCGATCCTCGTGGACTCTCAGCCCCCGCCGGCCGTGACGCCGAGTCCCGCGCAGGCGGCTCAGACTCCGTGACGACCGGCGAGCTCCTCGCGTATCGCGACGGCTTTCCGATCCTCGCGGACACGACCTACCTGATCAACCACTCGCTCGGAGCCATGCCCGCCGCGGCAGAAGACCGGCTCGTCGAGTACGCGCGCGTGTGGAAGACACGTGGGATCCGCGCGTGGGGAGAGGGCTGGTGGGACCTGCCGCTCACCGTCGGCGACCAGATCGGCCGCCTGATCGGCGCACCGCCCGGGACCGTCGCCATGCACCAGAACGTGACCGTGGCGACCGCGATCGTGCTCTCGTCCTTCGCGTTCGCGGGCGAACGCCGGCGCATCGTCTACGTGGAGGGCGAGTTTCCGTCCGTGCGCTACCTGCTGCAGGCGCAACGCGATGCCGAGGTGACCGTCGTGCCGCATCTAGACGCCCTCCTGGGCGCGATCGACGAGCGGACGCTGCTCGTGCCGCTCAGCCACGTCCTCTTCAAGACGGCGGAGGTCCTGGACGTCGCGGCCGTGACGCGACGCGCGCACGAGGCCGGCGCCCACGTCCTGCTCGACGCGTACCAGTCGGTCGGCACCGTCCCACTCGATGTCGGCTCGCTCGGCGTCGACTTCGCGACCGGGGGCAGCGTCAAGTGGCTCTGCGGTGGACCTGGAGCGGGCTGGCTCTACGTCAGATCCGACCTCATCGAGCGGCTCGAGCCGGTCCTCGCCGGCTGGCAGGCGCATGCCCGGCCGTTCGACTTCGAGCCAGGCCTCGAGTACGCGACGGGGATCGCCCGCTTCCTGACGGGCACGCCGAACGTCCCTGCCCTCTATGCGGCCACGGCCGGGTACGACGTCATCGAGGAGATCGGCGTCGAGCGGATCCGCCAGAACTCGCTCCGCCAGACCGAGCTGCTGATCACCCTCCTCGACGCCGAGGGGTTCGAGGTCACCTGCCCGCGCGAGCCCGAGCGTCGCGGCGGGACGGTCACCGTCGCGACGCCCGCCTTCGAGGCGGTCCACCGCGAGCTCGGCGAGCGCGGAGTGATTTGCGACTTCCGACCCGAGACTGGACTCCGGCTCGGCCCGCACTTCTTCACCACCGACGACGAGCTGTCGTTCGCGGTCGCGCAGATCGCCGACATCGTCGCCTCCGGCGCGTACGAGCGACACCTGGGAGCGGCGGCGCGGTTCTAACGGCCGTGCTGGCTGTTCAGGCGCTCGCACGGCGCCGGGTCCTGGTTGCAGACCCCGATCACCTGCCGGCCGGTGCCGGTGTTTCCTCGCGTGTCGCCGGCGGTGACGTGGACGATGTAGACGCCGTCCGCGAGCGTCTCCGTATTGAGGTCGGCGAGCCGGAAGTAGTAGCGACCCGGCATCGTCGGGTAGATGCGCGCCGCGAATTGCGGGTGGTTCTGATACGTCCCGCGGGCATAGACGTCCCAGAAGCGGCTGTTCGGCGGCAGGTGCGCACGGAAGTCCACCGTTGTCCCGTGACGGATCACATGACCCGGCGACTTCTCGAGCGACCAGCGAACGAACGCCGGGGCGACCGGGACGCCGTCCCACGGCGACGGCAGCGCCATCGCCGGCTCGTCGAACGCATCGGCGACGATGAAGACGTCTCCCCTCAGGTCGTACGGGTTGGCCGCCAGCCCGCCGATCGTCCGGAAGTCGATCGCGCGGACGTGCGGCACGGTCGTGTCGGAGTACGGCCGGAGGTGGCCGGCGAGGAGCGGGTCGACCGGGTGGCCCGCGGGGGAGATCTCGCTCAGGTGGACGTGCGCCGCAAGGACGGTCACGCGGCCGAGCACCGTCTTGCCGGCGCGCACGTGCTCGCCCTCGTCGGCCGCCGGGTGGATGTGGATGTACTGGAACCGCCGTCCGTCCGGGACCTGGACGACCACTCGATCCCCGCCGGCGCGGCGGACGACCCCGGACAGGACGGGATAGACCGCCGTCCCCGGCCTGGCCATGATGTCGACGCCGTTGTGGAACGAGACGTGGCCGTTCTCGGGGAACCGGTTCGGATCGAACGGATCGAAGTAGACCGTCCGCGGATCGCCGAAGTAGCCGCGGATCGGGTGCTGCTGGTGCAACGGCGCCACGGGCCACTGGTACGCGCGCGCAGCCGGAGCGACGAGCAGCGCCGCTGTCAGCGTCAGAAGCAAGGCCGGCCGGAACACCGCGCGGGTTATACCGCGAAATCAGGGGATTCCTCTGCCGCTATGCGTGGGCTCAGCGCTCGAGCAGGTCGAGCAGCCGCTGCGCGTAACGCGGCGCGGTCGGCTCGTCCTCGTGCTTGAAGTAGGCATAGACGGGGATGTCCGCCACGAGCTCCGCCCGGATCGACCCCGCGAGACGTTGCAGGGCCGCATCGTCGTATGGAGGCTCCTGCAGCCGCAGGTAGCGGAAGGGTGCGTCGGCTTCGAGGTCATTGACCCGCACGGCGCCGTGCGCTGCGAGCGTGTCGGCCACCTCGCGCGCGTGCCAGCTCGGATCCCGTAGGTCGAAGGCGTAGCGCAAGTCGGGGTCGACAGAGCCGAGCATGAGCTGCAGCAGGCCGTCGTCGCGCGGCCGCGTGTCGCGCAGCCGGACCAGGATCGGCCCGAGATGCTCGCCCAGTGCCCGGACGCGCTCGTTGAAGGTCGAGAGGAAGCGCAGGTCGTTGCCGTACGTGATCCTCCGGGTCATCTTCACGGCGAAGAGAAATCCGGGAGGCGTCTGCGCGGCCCAGGCGGCGAACTGCTCCTCGGCGGGTAGACGGTGGAACGTGCTGTTCACCTCGACGGTCGGAAGACGCTCGGCGTAGAAGCGCAGGAACTCCTTCGGCTTGGCGTCGGTCGGGTAGAAGCCGCCGCGCCAGCTCGGGTAGGAGAAGCCGGAGGATCCGACATGGGCCGAAGCTAGACTCGGCTTCGTGGTCGTCATGCCGGAAGTCGTAGCGGAGAACGTCGTTCCTGTCCTCGATCACGGCTTCCTCGCCCTCGACGCCGCGCTCGCCTCCGACCTCGCAGTCGTCAACGGTGCGCGGGTCTCGTTCAACCAGGCGTCGGAGGAGCTCGGCGAGCGCGACGCCGGCCTGATCCGCTTCCTCATGCGCGAGCGGCACGGCTCGCCGTTCGAGCACGGCTACTTCCGCTTCATCGTCAAGGCGCCGATCTTCGTCGTCCGCGAGCACCACCGTCACAGGGCGGGCCACGCATACAACGAATGGAGCGGGCGCTATTCGAAGCTGGAGGCGGAGTTCTATGTGCCCGACTTCGTCCGCACCCAGGTCGGGAAACCGGGGGCGTACAGCTTCGAGCCGGTCGACGTGGACACGCGCGAGGCGGCCCGCCAGGAGATCGAGGAAAACGCCGAGCGCGCCTTCGCCGCCTACGAGCGCCTGCTCGAGCAGGGCGTTGCGAAGGAAGTGGCGCGGATGGTGCTACCGCTCTCGCTGTACACGAAGTACCTGTGGAGCTGCAATCCGCGGAGCCTCATGCACTTCTGCTCGCTCCGGAACCACGAGTCGGCGCAGTTCGAGATCCGCCAGTACGCAGCGGCGGCCGAAGGATTCCTCGAGCGCCTGATGCCGGTCACGCACGAGGCGTTCGTCGCCGGCGGACGCGTCGCGCCTTAGGGCAGGCGGCTCACGCGATCTGGACGCGGAGCAGCGGCCTGCTCGGAGCCCTACCCGGCTTCTGCCGGACGATCACCCAGCCGTACGGCCGCTTGAAGCTGTACGGCGCGTTGAGGCGGACCGTCGTCGTTCCATCGTGCTGCACGCGAAACGTGCCGCAGGTCGCCCGGGCGTGGCCCGGTCGCGTCAAGTAGAGCTCGTAGAAGCCGCCGGCCGGCTGGGTCGGCAGGCCACGAACCCGCAACCGGAGCGGCCAGTTGCCGACCTCGTCCTTCTCCTGCACATCGATGACGGCAGAGGCTCCCGGGGCTGCCGGCGTGGCGTTCATCTGGACGGAGAAGTCGGAGTCGAAACCACCGCCGTGCCGCAGCCCGAAGACGTACCCGACGAAGAGCATGGCCGCGGCGAATCCGAGGGCCAGCGTGAGGACCCGCCCGCGGTGCCGTGCCGGCAGGCCGATCACGCGCGCCTCGCGCTCGGTGCCGGGGACCGGCGCTCGTTGCAGGGAAGGCGGAAGCTCGGGCGGCGGACCGGCGGCCACGAGGAGGTCGTGCACCCGCTGGAGCCTCGCCTCCTCCTCCTGGGGAAGGTCCTCACCCACGAGATCGCGGAGATCGGGTTCGCGAGTCACCGGAGATCCTCCGTCTCGAGGAGATCGGCGAGCCGGGCCAGGCCGTTGCGCGTACGCGTCTTCACCGTGCCGAGGGGGACGTTGAGAAACTCCGAGATCTCGCTCTGCGAGAGCCCGCTCCAGTAGGCGAGCTCGAGCACGGCGCGCTCGGCACTCGGGAGCTCCGCGAACGCGCGGTGCACCACGAATGCCTGCCACCCGGCCTCGGCCCGGTCGTGCGGCCCGGGCTCGGTCGACGCCACGTCGGGTGGATCGCCTCCGACGTCGTGGCGGCGGGCGCGCGCCTTGTCGACGATGGCGTTCCGCGCCACGGTGTAGAGCCAGGGGCCGCCGGGACCGCGATCCGGCCGGTAGCTCCGCGCCGATCGCCAGACCGACGCAAAGGTGTCCTGCACGGCGTCCTCGGCCTGCTCGCGGTCGCCGAGCCGACGTAAGGCCAGACCGAACACCGCCCTGGAGTACCGGCCGTAAAGCGTCTCGAAAGCGTCATGATCGCCTTCACCCGTTCGCTGGAGCAGTTCACCGTCCGACTCTTCGTGTCCCGGCATCGAACGCACGTCAGCCGCCCGAGTCCGCGAAGTAATGCGGGGGCCGGCCTCCATGACGTATGCCTTCTCCTCCCTGGTACGCGGGACGCGTCGCCCCGGATTCCGTGAGCGTACCGCCGATTGAGCGTACCGCCGATTGCCTGCGTTCTGTAAGGAATGTGATAGCAGGCCGCCAATTTGTGTCTTTCCGGACGTCTCAAGGAACGAAAGGGGAGATGCATATGGTTAGGAGGTCCAGACTCGTGCCCGTCCTGGTCGCGCTCGGCCTGTTGGTCATTCCTGCGGCCGGCCAGGCCGCTTCGTCCGCGACCAAGAACGTCTCGATCAAGTCGGGGGGATTCAGCCCGACCTCGGTCACGATCAAGACCGGCGACAAGATCACCTGGAAGAATGTCGACTCGAAGACGCACCAGGTCGTCTCCGACGGCGGTCTATTCGCATCGCCGATTCTCGGCGGCAGCCGGACCTACTCGTACACGTTCAACAAGACGGGGACATTCCGGTACCACGACGGGCTCTACCCGTCACACAAGGCGAAGATCGTCGTGCAGGCACGGCCGATACCACCGGCCGTCTCGCTCGCGCTCTCGAGCCCGGTGGTCACGTTCGGCCAGCCGATCCGCCTGTCGGGCGTGGTCTCGAGCAAGAAACCGAACGAGACGGTGTCGATCTACCGCCGGCGTTTCAGCGAAGTCTCGCCGGTTCTGCTCGCGACGGTGCTTACGACGACCGGCGGGACATGGACGTACGACTTCTACCCCGATATCCAGACGGCCTTCCAGGCGCGGTTCCGCGGTACGAGCAGCGGTGAGGCCACGATTCTCGTGCGCCCGCACGTCCGCCTGGTCCCCTCGGGGAAGAACCTGTTCGCCAAGGTGTTTTCATCGAACAGCTTCGCCGGCCACTACCTCATCCTGCAGCGCAAATCGGCGAAAAGCACATGGGTCGGCGTGAAGCGGGTGAAGCTCGGGCAGCACTCCGGCCGCCTCATCCGCGTGCCGCGGAGGCACGGACGCAGCGTCTACCGCGTCTATCTGAGCGACAAGCAGGCGGCACCCGGCTACGTCGCGTCGTGGAGCGGGACGCAGACCGTCCGCCGGCGATGACATCCGGTGGGGACCGGCGCGCCGGTCCCCACCGCCTCATGTCACCTAGCCACGACTCGCGAAGCGCTGCTCGACGGCCCCCCAGTTGACGACGTTCCACCACGCCTCCAGGTACTCGGGCCGGCGGTTCTGATACTTGAGGTAGTAGGCGTGCTCCCAGACGTCGATGCCGAGAAGCGGCACGTCGCTCTGCATGACCGGTGAGTCCTGGTTCGCGGTCGAGTAGACCGCAAGCCCCGTCCCGTCCCACACGAGCCAGCTCCAGCCGCTCCCGAATCGCTTCACGCCCGTGTCGTTCACGAGCGATTTCAACTCGGCGAAGCTCCCGAACGTGTCGTCGATCGCCGCGGCGAGGTCGCCGGAGGGCTCGCCGCCGCCGTCCGGCCCCATGATCTCCCAGAACAACGTGTGGTTGACGTGACCGCCGGCGTTGTTTCGCACCGCGGTCTGCTTGTCGGCAGGAAGTGTCTCGATGTCGGCCAGGACGGACTCGACGGGTCGGTCGGCCCACTCGGTGCCCCCCAGCGCCTTGTTCGCGTTGTCGACGTAGGCCTGATGGTGCTTGTCGTGATGCAGCCGCATCGTCTGCTCGTCGATGTGCGGCTCGAGCGCGTCGTAGGCATAGGGAAGCGGCGGGACTTCGAACGGCATCGCAAGGCCCTCCTTCGGTAATGAAGTTCATCGCGGTGGAGTCTTCCAGAGATGCCTGGGCTGGGGGCATCCCTCGCCCGCCGTGTTATAAGACCTCCCCTTGTCCACGGTGACCTATGAAGAGATTGCCGCCCGCGACCTGAAGCCGGCGCTGTACGAGCTCGACGGGATCTCCCGCGAGACGGTCGAAGCGCACTACACGCTCTACCAGGGGTACGTCGCGAAGCGAAACGAGATTCTCGGGCGCCTTGCCGACGTCGACCTCGGCGCCGCGAACCAGGTCTACTCGGAGATCAGGGCGCTCAAGGTGGAGCTGAGCTTCGCCGTGGGCGGGGTGAAAAACCATGAGATCTACTTCGAGCACCTCGGGGGAGACGGCGGCGACCCGGACGGCCCCGTCCGGGAGCTGATCGCCCGTGGCTTCGGGTCCG
Source organism: Actinomycetota bacterium (assembly GCA_046732435.1). Lineage (GTDB taxonomy): Bacteria > Actinomycetota > Thermoleophilia > Gaiellales > Gaiellaceae > JALZFG01. Next base: position 34,938 of record JBKPNC010000123.1, on the reverse strand, counting down.
TCGAGACCTGGCGCGCGGACCTGAAGGCGACGGGAATGGCCGGCCGCGGCTGGGCGTGGACCGCGTACGACTGGGACGAGGGGCGCCTCTTCAACTACGCCGGCGACGCGCAGAACACGTACCCGATCTGGAACGCGACGCCGCTCGTGGCGCTCGACGTCTACGAGCACGCCTACTTTCTCGACTACCGCACCGACCGGGCGTCGTACATCGAGGCCTTCTTCAACAACCTCGACTGGGCCGTCGTGAACAGCTGGGTCTCCGGCTACGCGATCCCGCTCCGCTAGCGGGGGAAATGGGGTTTCCCCCGCTGACCCCCTCCCAGACCCACTAGAAGACGCGCTTCCCGCGCAGTGACTACGCACGGGCAAAGCCCGGCTCCGTCAATACAAGCGCTTTTCGGCGTAGGCGAGCTTTGCTCGCCGAAGCCACTCCGCGAGAAACGCGTCTACACGAGGAGGGGGCTCACGGGGGAAACCCGGTTTCCCCCGTGCTTCTAAGCCAGTCGCGGAGTTCCGTGTGGTGCTCTGCCGGCGTGCCCTTGTCCAGCTCGGCGCGGAGCTCGCCCACGGTGCCGTACCGCTCGGCGACGACCTCGTGGTTGTGGATCGTCTCGAAGTTCACCTGCCGGGCAAGGACGAAGTCGCCGTCGGCCAGGGCCGGATACTCGCCGAGTGCGCCGCGGAGCGCGAGGCGTACCGAGTCCTCCACGAAGCGGGGCTGGAGGTGGGCGTGCTCGACGACGAACAGCTCGTCGGGGCGCTTGAGCAGCTCGTAGATCGGCGAGCTCATCGAGTCCTCGACGATGCGGACGAGGCGCTCCGCGTTCACGCGCTCGCCGGTTCCGATGTAGAGAGTCCCGCGGCCACGCTGGTTGTGCGTCGCGATCGGGACGAGCTCGAGAATCCGCTCGACGTCGAGCTCCTCGAAGCCGGCCTCGCGAAGCCGATCGGCGGACCGGCCGCGGACCAGCCCCTGTGCACAGGGGCACGCGTTGATGCCGGTGGCCTCCACGCCGACAAGCCGGTGGACCGACTCCTCGGAGGCGGCGGCGAGGCCGATCAGCGAGACCATCTCCTGGGTCGTCAGCCCGGTCACCGGCGTCTGGCGCTCGAGCGGGTAGCGGGCAACGATCCGGACCTCGGCTCGCCCCGCTCGCTGGCGCTGGACGATGTGGACCGCGATGTGCTCGGCGAGGTCCTCGACGAGAAACGCCTCCCCGATCACGACCTCGTCGATCGCCTCCTCGAACAGGCTCGGGAAGCGCGACATGTGCACGCCCTTCTGGGTCTGATCGAGATCGACGGTGCAGTCGATCGTGGCCGCAATCAGCTTCTCGACGTCGCCGTGGCGGATGCGGATAGCCTTGTTGACACCGGTGACACCGGCCCGAGAGAGCCCCAGGCGTACCTCAGGCGCCGCTGCCTGGAGATCGTGTTCGAGTAGCTTGCGGGCGTCGCTCATCGGGGAGAGGGAGCAACGGTAGCAACGAGCAATTTCGATCAGGCCGGGCGCTTCGCGCGCTTCGTGTCGCTTGCGTGCCACGATCTCCGGACGCCGCTGGCGACCGCGCACGGTTTCGCGAGGACGCTCAGCCGGGCGGGGTCGCTCGGCGAGGCCGAGACACGGTACGTCGGGATGATCGAGCAGGCATCGGCCGAGATCGGCGAGCTCGTCGACTCGCTCGGGCTCGTGGCACAGATCGAGAGTGGGCGCTACCGGCCCGTGCTCCGCCCGACCGACCCGCTCGCGGTCGCGCGCGGGGCGCGGCAGCTCGCGGGATCGGACGCGGTCGAGGTCGCCGGAGAATCAGGGGCGTCCGTGGCCGTCGACGCGGCCGCCGCGGAGCGGGCGATCGCCGCGCTCGCCGTCTGTATGCAGCGGTACGGAGCGGTCGACCGGATTCAGATCGACGTCGCCGAGACACGGATCACGCTCGAGCCGGTCAAGCCCGAGGCAGCTGCTGTCGTGCTCGCGCACGACCTGCGAGATCTCGGCGCAGCTACGGCCCGCGCCGTCCTGGAGGCCCTCGGCGGCTCGTTCGAGCTGGCAGGCGAGAAGCTGACGGTCAGGCTACCCGCGGCCTGAAGAGCTCAGCGGAGCAGCCGTGACAGACGGCGGTCCTTGAGCACGCGGCCGCCGGTTTGGCAGCCCGGGCAGTAGTAGACGGTGTGGCTCTCGTACTCGACCCGGGCGATCGACGTCCCGCACACGTAGCACGGCTCACGGAGCTTGCCGTGGACGCGGTACGTGCGCTTGTCCGACCAACCGCGGAGCCGGAGGTCGAGGCCGCGCTCGAGCTCGTCCTGCATCGCGACCGAGAGCCGGTCGACCTCCTCGTCCTCGAGCTCGGTCGAGACCGCGAACGGTGACAGGCGCGCGTGGTGGAGGATCTCATTCGACCAGGCCCGCCCGATGCCGGCGATCGCCCGCTGATCCCGGAGCAGCGGGTGCAGCCGCCGCGACTCCCGGCGCAGGATGTCGCCGAGCTCGTCGGCGCTCATGCCCAGCGCGTCCGGGCCGATGTGGGCCAGCTGCGCCTCGGCTTCCGCCGGCGTCACCAGCCAGACGCCGGCCTGCTTCCGGGCACCGGGCTCGGTGAGGACGAGCGTTCCGCCTCCGGCAAACTCGAGCTGGAAGGCCGGCGCCTTCGGGCCTTGCTCGCCGGCCAGGAGGTAGCGCAGCCGCCCGTTCGTCATCAGGTGCACGAGCACGACTAGCTCCCCGTCGTCAGTCGGGAACAGGAGTCGCTTCGCCCGACGCTCTGCGCCCGAGAGACGCCGGCCCTCGAGCACGCGCAGCGGCGGGTCGAACGTCTTCAGCGTCGCAACGTGCGCCGGCCCGGCCTTCGCGATCGGAAACGCGCGCACCGGATCGTCCAGGACGCGCTTGAGCGCTTCGATCTCGGGTATCTCGGGCAACTAACGTCTCAGTCGATGGCGGATCCGATCAGCGTAGCCGCGGTGCGCGGCGGAACGGTCGAGGCGCTCCACCGCGTGCACGCCGTCGCCGTCGATCTCGACGGCCAAGTCGTTGTCTCGGCCGGCAACAGCTCGCTGGTGACGTTCATGCGCTCTTCGGCGAAGCCGCTGCAGGCACTCCCGCTCGCCCGCTTGCCCGCCGACCTCGAGGATCGGGAGATCGCGATCGCGTGCGCGTCCCACCTGGCGCGCCCCGAGCAGGTGGACGCGGTCCGGTCGCTCCTCCGCCGCGCCGGAGCGGACGAGGACGAGCTGGTCTGCGGGCCCGAGGGCGAGCCGCCGTCGCGCCTCAACCACAACTGCTCGGGCAATCACGCGGGCATGCTGCTCGTCTGCCGCGATCGGGGCTGGGACATCGAGGGGTACGGACGCCCCGAGCACCCCGTCCAGCGCCTCCTCCACTCGGAAATCGCCGCCGCGGCGGACGTCCCGCTCGAGCGCGTCGGCACCGCGGGCGACGGTTGCGGTGTCCTCACCTTCGCGCTCCCGCTCGATCGGATGGCGATCGCCTTCGCTCGTTTGAGCGGGCTCGACGGTGGCGACCGGGTTGCCGCCGCGATGCAGCGCGACCCCGACCTGATCCGCGGTCCGGATTCGGCCGACGCGCGCCTGATGCGCCTGCATCCCGGCTGGGTGGCCAAGGGCGGGGCCGAGGCGCTCCTCTGCGCCGCGTCTCCCGACGGCCTCGCCATTGCGGTCAAGGTTGAGGACGGCGGCTCCAGAGCGGTCGGGCCGGGCGTCGGCGCGTTCCTCATCCGGCTGGGCATCGAGCCCGGCGACCTCGTTTCCGACCCCGTCCTCGACAGCCGCGGCCAGGTCGTCGGAGAAATTGCTCCGAAAGAGGCTTGAAATGGGGGAAAAAACCTAGCCATGGCTTCGAAGCGGTGCTAGATTCCTGCCCGCGGGAAAGAGCCGGCCACCACCGGCTCTTCTTCGTCAGAGGCAGACCCCCGTCCACCCCCGCCCCGAAAGTCGAGGTTCGATGCTCACGGTCGACATCTCACTGCCCGACGTGGAGGAACTCCACAAGCTCGTTCAGGACGGTCAGGAGAAGGGCTTTCTCACCTACGACGACATCGCAGCCGCCCTCGAAGAGGTCGAGCTGTCGAAGGAGCAGATCGAGGACTTCTACACGTACCTCATCGACCACTCGATCGACCTCATGGAGGGCGAGCAGCACAAGCATCCCCCCCACGAGCAACCGCCGCCCGAGGAGGACAAGGTTCCGAAGCTCGACCTCACGGTGGAGCCGTCGCTCGACTCGCTCCGGCTGTACCTCCGCGAGATCGGCAAGGTCCCGCTGCTCACCGCCGACCAGGAGGTCTACCTGGCGAAGCGGATCGAGCGCGGGGACATGAGCGCAAAGACCCAGATGATCGAGGCGAACCTCCGTCTCGTCGTCTCGATCGCGAAGAGCTACCTCGGCCGCGGCCTGTCGTTTCTCGACCTGATCCAGGAAGGGTCGCTCGGGCTCATCCGCGCCGTCGAGAAGTTCGACTATCGCAAGGGCTACAAGTTCTCCACCTACGCGACCTGGTGGATCCGGCAGGCGGTCACCCGGGCGATCGCCGACAAGGCGCGAACGATCCGCATCCCCGTCCACATGGTGGAGAAGCTGAACAAGGTCGTCCACATCGAGCGCCAGCTCGTGCAGCGGCTCGGGCGCGAGCCCCGGCCGGAGGAGATCGCGGTCGAGCTCGACATGAGCGCGGAGGAGGTCCGCGAGATCCTCCGCATGTCGCAGCTTCCGGTGTCGCTCGAGAAGCCGATCGGCGAGGAGGAGGAGTCCTCGCTCGGCGACTTCGTCGAGGACGAGATGGCCGAGTCGCCGTACGACACCGCGTCGCTGACGTTGCGCCGTGAGGACATCGAGAACGCGCTCGCCTCGCTGCCCGACCGCGAGCGCAAGGTGATCGAGCTGCGCTTCGGCCTCCAGGGCGAGCAGCCCTCGACGCTCGAGGAGGTCGGGCGCGAGTTCGGCGTGACGCGCGAGCGGATCCGCCAGATCGAGAACAACACGCTCAAGAAGCTCGAGTCGCTTCCGGAGGCGCAGGCGCTCAAAGACTGCAGCAGCTAGGACGTCGCCCGCTCCTGCGACAGGCCGCAGGAGCGGGCACCAATCCCGCTACGACGTGCTGCAGAAGCTCTTGAAGAGCAGGTCGTAGAAACCGGTCAGCGTCGGCATCGCGGTCGGGTCGATGTTGATCATCAGCACGGCCTGGTGCGTGCCGTCCTCGCTCGAGAACGCGTAGTTCAGGTAACCGGGGAAGGAGCCGCTGTGGCCCCAGGCGGTGCCGCACTGCGTTTCGTACTCCTCGAGCCCGAAGCCGTAGCGCTGGCCGAGGTCGCCGCCGGAGGGAATTGTCGTCTTCATCGCTGCGAGCAGGTTCGGCGGAAGCAGACGCCCCTGGAACAGTGCCCGGTAAAAGCCGGCCACGTCCGCAACGTTGGAGACGATCGCGCCGCCCGCACCGGAAATCGACGGGCTGATTTCGGTGAGGTCGACCAGAGGCGGCGCGCCGAGGAGGAAGTAGCCATGGGCATGCTTGCCCTCGATCGCCGTCTCGGCGACGGGATAGCTGGTCGCCGCGAGGTGCAGCGGCTCGAAGATGCGGCTCCGCGTCTCCGCCTCGATCGACCTTCCGGTTACTGCCTTGACGATGAGCCCGAGGATCGCGTAGTTCGTGTTCGAGTACGTCGACTGCGACGTCTGACCCGGCGGATACAGCGGATCGTGCGAGGTCGCGATTGCGATCAGCTCGAGCGGGCTCCAGTAGTACGCGAAGTCGCCGTTGAAGTACGGCTCGAACACCTGCGGGTCGAACTCGTAGTTGAAGATGCCGCTCGTGTGGTTGAGCAGCATTCGGACCGTGATCTCGGCGCCGTTGGGCACGACGCCCGGCAGCCATCGCTCCACGGTGTCGTCCAGCGCCAGCTTCCCTTCCGCGACGAGCTGGAGGACGACGGTCGCGGTGTAGCTCTTTGTGAGGCTCGCGATGCGGTAGCGGTCATTCGGCTGCATCGGCGTCGACCGCGCGATGTCGGCCAGGCCCGAGGTCAGCCGGGCCTCGCCGTGCGGCCCGCGGACGAAGAGGATCGCCCCCGGAGCGCCGCCGGCGACCAGGGCATCGAGATCGCCCTGGAGGTCCTGGTGCAGGTTCCCCTGCGGTGCGCTCGCCGAAGCGGTACCGACGATCGCGAGCGCGAGGCAGGCGAGGACGGCCGCGGCGACCACAGCGTTCCAGCCGCGCCGTCCGCGCGAGCGACGATGCGAAAGCCGGCGCAAGGATGCCTTCCAGCGGTCGATGCGCCGGCTGGCGACGTCGGAGTCGCCGACCCTGGTCGACTTCGCCTGTTCTTCCGGCTCCGTCTGGATGATGCGTGTCTTCATGGCTGCTCCTCTCTCGAGTTGCCCGGGTTGCGCTCACGCTCGCAACACATGGCCGGCGGCGACAGAGGGAAAGCTGGCGTTTGGGGGCGGGTTTTCTGGGGTCTTGCGCCCGCGATCAGGAGCGCAGGAACATCAGCACCGCGAGCACGCGCCGCGAATCGCTGCGAGTGGACGGCAGTCCGAGCTTGTCGAAGATGCTCGAGACGTGCTTCTCGACGACCCCGAGCGTGACCACGAGCTTCTCGGCGATTCCCTGGTTCGAGTTGCCCGCCGCCATCAGCTCGAGCACCTCGCGCTCGCGCGGCGTCAGCCTGGCCACGGGATCGTCCGGTCGCTCGCGCGAGAGCAGCGTGGACACGATGACTGGGTCGAGCGCGGAGCCACCGTCGGCAACCCGGCGGACGGCCGCGACGAACTCGTCGACGTCCCTGATCCGATCCTTGAGCAGGTAGCCGACGCCGTCCGCCGAATCCGCGAGGAGCTTCAGCGCCAGGCCCACCTCGACGTACTGGGACAGCACGAGGACGCCCGTCTCCGGATGCTGCTCGCGGATCTCCAGCGCGGCGCGCAACCCCTCGTCCTTGTGGCTGGGCGGGAGCCGGATGTCGACGATGACTGCATCCGGCTTGTAGCTGCGCACCTTCAGCAGCAGGTCGTCCGCGTCGCCGCACTGTGCGACGACGTCGAGACCGGCGTCAACGAGGATTCGGGCGAGGCCCTCGCGGAGGAGGACGCTGTCCTCCGCGATCGCTACGCGCACGGGATCTCGGCCCTGACGCGCGTCCCCTTTCCGAGCGGCGTCCAGACGCGAAGCCGGCCGCCGAGCGCCTCGACGCGGTCGGCGAGGCCGCGCAGTCCGGTCCCGCGCTCAGTGTCCGCGCCGCCGACGCCGTTGTCCACGATCTCGACCACCAGGCTCTCGCCCGCCTGCTCGACCGCCACGCTTGCCCCGGTCGCTTGGGCGTGCTTCCCAACGTTGGCAAGGCTCTCGGTGACGACGTAGTAGGCGGCAACCTCGGCCTGTTCGGGCAGCCGTCCGTCGAGGTGGACCCGAAGCCGGACCGGCACGGGAGCGCGAGCGGCGACCTGCTCGAGCGCAACCTCGAGTCCGTGGGCGGTGAGCACGGCGGGATGCAACCCGCGCGCCACGTCACGCAGCTCCTCGAGCGACCGGGCGATCTCGCGCTGCGCCTGGTCGAGCCGTCTGCCGGCCTCGGGATCCCCGCCCACCTGCTTCTCGAGCAGGCTCAGCTCGAGCGAAAGCGCGACGAGCCGCTGCTGCGCCCCGTCGTGCAGATTGCGCTCGAGTCGTTCGCGCTCTCGTTGCCCAGCCTGGATCAACCGCGCGCGCGAGCCCTTCACCTCCTCGAGCCGGGCCGCGAGCTCGACCTGCAGGCGGGCGTTCTCGAGCGCCATTGCCGCCGCGGCGCCCACGGCGTCGAGGAGCTCGGGCTCGTCCTCGAGCGCGCTGTCGTGGATCAGCGCGGCGACGGGCTCGCCTCTGCGGTCGATGACGGCCATCGACCTTCCGTGCTCGTTCGTCACCTCGGCGGGCGAGCCATCGAGATCGACGTAGCGGCCGTAATCGGGGAGCCAGTAGACGAGGCGAAGCGCGGGGTCGTGCAAGGCGCGCGCAAGGGCGTCGCGGAGATCGGCCGGCGTCGGGTCCGACCGGAGCTCGATCATCAGGTCGCCGACCGCCGACCTGGCAAGCCGCGCGTCGAGCAGGCCGACCAGGAACACGATCGGAGAGATCCCGAGCACGATCAAGGTGGCCCGCTGGATCTCGACGAACGCGGGCCCCTGGAAGGCGCCGAACAGGAACAGCACCGCCACCATGACGAGCGCGACGGCGAACGAGTCGACGAGCAGCGCGAGCGACCGCCGGTGCGGCCGTTCGCCACGTCGTCGCCGAGCAGCAAGGACGCCGATGCCGGCCAGGCAGAAGACGCTGAGCGACACAAGCTGGACGCGCTCGACCGCCTGGGCGGCGGAAGGCTGGAGCGAGATCTCCAGGAGGTTCTGCGGTCCCATGCCCCCGAGCGATGCCTTGACGATCTGCAGGCCGATCGCGGCCGCATACGCGGCTGCGACGAGCACGCGCTCGAAGCTCGTCCGCAGTCGTCCGCTCGGGAACGCGAGGTAGACGTGCAGGAACAGCGCCGCCGGCAGGATGTCGAACGGAGCGCCGATCGTGTAGAGGACGTCGTGCCGGGCGAGCTGGAGTGCCGACAGGCCGATCGCGAACCCGCCGGCGATCATCAGGACGCCCAGACGCGTGTCCGGCCGTCGCCACCACGCGACGAGCCCGGCGGCGATGTACGGAACCGTGATCCAGAGGAGCAGCGCGACCTGGAGGTCGCTGGCGTCGCTGCTCAGCGCAATGCCGAGCTCCATGGCGGCAAGGGCCGCTCCCGCGACTGCGACCGCCCAGAGCGCGGCTGCTCTCGGCGGCACCCGGCCGACGCCACGTTCCGCGACGAGCGGTACGGCGGAAGGCGTGCCCATGCTTCGGGCGAGCATACTCATGGGGGAAATGGGGTTTCCCCCACGGGGCCCCCTCCCTAGCTCCTGTCGCCTTCGGCTCGGTCGCTTTGAGTTGACGCGCTGCACCTCCCGGTGAACGCCCCGCTCCGCTGATGATCGGGAACCTCCGTTGCGATTGTTCCTTTTGCCGCAGGCCGGCTGGGCCGGCCGCAGCCACCACGCGCGCAGGCGCGTCTGCCTTTGGGTCGGGGAGGGGGCGCACGGGGGAAACCCCATTTCCCCCGTATCACTCCTGGATCAGGTCCTGGTCCTGCGCGCGGTCGTACGGAACGAAGAGGCGACAGTGCCGGCACTTGAAGCCCGTCGGCCGGCCGGCGTCATCGGTCATCGGCGCCGCGGTGAACTCCCGGCCGCAGTGTGGGCACGTGACCGTGAGCTCCACGGCCTTCTCTCTCCCCATGCGATCGAGATTACCCGAAGGGCTCGTAGTGCCGGTCGGGGACGGCGGTCAGCGAAAACGGCTCCGAGGCGAGCGAGCCCCGGAGGAGGCGTGCCCGGAGGTACGGGCCCTTGTAGGCGAGGCTTCCGCGGCGTCGGTGCACGCGGGCGGCGTAGTGCTCGCGGACCTGCGCGCCGGTGAGCGCGAAGTCGTAGAGCGACAGCTCATCGAGCGAGCCCCGGAAGAAGGTGTTGAGCGGCTTGTCGTAGCCGAGCGTTCCCGTCTCGGCGCCGCCGGCCCGCCGGTAGGCGGCGCTCGCCGCGGGCTTCCCGTCGACGTAGAGCCGGCCGGTGCTGCCGTCGTACGTGTAGACGAGGTCGTGCCAACGCCCGTCGGCGACGGACTTCGGGCTCTCGAGCGCATGCGAGTCGAACGCCAGCGCGTGGCCGTCCGCAGCCGTGCCGACGAAGACGTTCTGGTGTTTGCTGTCGCGGTTGCTGAACGCCGCCGCCAGCTGCCGCTTCGTCGTCTTGACCCAGACCTCGACGCTCCGCGGCGACGGCTGCCAGCCGAGCCAGATGCGGGACGAGCCGTTCAGCGTCACAGCGCGATCGCGGTCGTCGGAAAGCGCGCCCGCAGTCGCCCGGCCGATGCCGGCGTCGTACGTTCCGGCAGGGCCGCCGATCTCGTCGCGCGCCGTCGTCCCCGATCGCTCCTCGAAGCGCCAATACGCCCGCGGCCCGTCGCACCTGACCGCCTCGTCGTAGTGGTGCGGCGTCGCCAGCCGCTGTTGGAAACGACCGCCAACGGGCTTCCTCGCGGCGACGCGGCCGTTGAAGACGCCGTTCGCATCCGTCTTCATGGTGACGAGCCGCTTCCAGCCCTTCGCCGTGAGCCGCTCGACCGCGACGCGCGCCGGCCTGCCCCACGGCGTCCGGCCCCAGACGTCGAAGGACTTGCCCTTCCGGTACGCCACGAAGGGGAAGCGGAACGACTCGAGCGTCCCGGGCTTCGGCGAGTCGCAGGAGAGGCGATCGCCGCCCCGGAACCAGAGCCCGGCCTGCACCTGGTTCTGCGGGTAGGGATAGTCGCGGACCTCGAGCCAGGCAAGCATGGAGATGCCGAGCTTCCAGGCGTCGTGCAGCGCTTCGGAGATCCAGCGGGCGTGGAGCCACAGCGGGACGCCGCCGGGATCGGGCGGCTTCGTGTCCCAGCTGAACTCGGTGATCCAGAACCGCGGTGGACGGCTCGAGACGACGTGCCCCGCGCGGACGGCGGCATCGAGGATCGCGCGCATCGTGGCGAGGTCGCCGAAGGAGGCGTCGTGCCGATCCTCGGCGTGATGGGTAGGGCCGCCGCGCGTGTACGGGTGATGCGCCCACGTATCGAACTCGACCTTGTCGCCGCACGTCGGCTGGTTGTCGGGTCCCAGACAGAGCAGGCTGCGCATGAAGTCGAGCGGCGGCGCGGTCCGGAGGTTCGTCGCGGCATCCCAGAAACCGAACGGTGACAGCGCGCCCGCGATCACGTTGTTGTCGGCATGGACCGAGTGGAGCGCTTCCGCGGCCGCGTTCAGAAGCGTCCGGTACCGCGCCGGCGAGACGAGCTGGTCGCCTTCGTACTGCTTTCCGAACCACTGCTCGAGGTTCGGCTCGTTGTAGACCATCCAGTTACGAACTCGCGGGAGGCCGAGGTTGTCGCCGGCGTAGCGCTCGGCTGCCGCGTGCGCGAACTTCGCGAACTCGACCGGGTCTGGCGTCGCCCGGTAGCCCCCGCCGGCCCAGACAGGCGGGTAGTGGAGGGTCACGATCGGCTCGAGCCCGGCCGAGACGATCATCCGGATTTTGCGGTCGAAGTCGTCCCAGCGGTACGCGGGATCGAAGGGATTCGTCGCATCGAAGCCCTTCGGCCGCTCGACGGGCGCGACCTTGTACCACTCGAGCGTGAGCCTGAAGGCGGTCGCCCCGGCTGCCCGGGACCGCGCCAGCGCGAGCTGCGCATCCGGCCCCGCCAGCTCGCCGTTGTCGACCAGCGCCGTCTGTATCGGGCCGGCGGCAAGGGCGGTCGACGCGAAGGCGGCGAGGGCGACCAGCGTCGCCGCACACCAGAGAGGGAAGCGCATGGCCCGAGCGTAGCCGGGTCGGCCGCGCCGCTCTACCCCGCTCGCTGCACGGTCACGTCGAAGGTGGCGTATCCGCCCTTGGTGTTACTCGCCCGGAGCGTGTACGTGTGCTTCGCCTGCGCGCAGGCGAACGCAAAGGACGCAGAGCCGTTCGGCTGGTCGGGGCCGTTGATCTCCTGCCCGTCGAGTCGCCACTGGATGATCGTCGCCCTCCGCGTCTGCCAGCTCAGCTTTACGGAAGCTTGTGCTGTCCCTTGCGGACATTTCGCCGTCGCAGGCCCGTTGAGGTAAACGATCTCGGGGAGCGTCGAGCTGGTCGTCGTGGTCGGCGGCGTCGTGGTCGTGGTGGGCGTGGTCGTGGTCGTGGATGTCGTCGTCGTGCCCCCCGACGGTGGGCAGTCCGTGTCGTCGACCGTCCCGTTGGTCCGAATCGTCCCGCACCTCGTGGCGCCGCTCAGGTCCGTCCCCTCGATCGTGGCGCCGCTCAGGTTCGTCCTCGTCAGGTTCGTGTCCTGCATGTTCGCGTTGACGATTCGCGCGTTGGTCAGGTTCACCTCGGTCAGGTTTGCTCCGGAGAGATCCGCGTTCTCGAAGTCCGCGCCCGAGAAGTTCGACCCAGTGAGGTCCTGTCCCGACAGGTCGCTGCCGTTGAGATCCGCGTTCGGGCACGACGTGTTCGGCTCGATCTTGCAGCCTCCGACCGACTTCGTCCTGCCGCCGCCACACGCGGCGACCAGCAGCAGCAGAGCTCCGACGACGAGCAACCCCAGCACGAACCGCATCCATCCACCTCCCATCGCGCTTGCGCCACTGATCGGCAAGAACAGTGCGACCCTACGGCCCAGGGAGGACGGAGGGGGCACAAAGGGAAGGAGCCGAGGGGACACGCGCCCGCGGGAATGTCAAACCAGCCGGGCTGCCCTATTCGGGCCGGACGAGCGCGACCGCCTCGATCTCGACGAGCTGGTCCGCGTAGCCGAGCATGGCGACGCCGAGGAGCGTGCTCGGAGGGCGGTGCGGAGCCAGGCTCTCCGCAATCACCTTCCAGACACGGACGAGGTCGGCGCGCTCCTGCCCGACGACGTACACGGTCGTCTTGACAACGAGATCCGGCCCGGAGCCGGCTGCTGCCAGCGTCGCCAGCAGGTTGGCGACGGCCCTCGACGCCTGCGCCTCGAGATCTCCCGGCTCGGTGACCCGCCCGGTCGCGTCGAGCGGGCAAGCACCCGCAGTGAAGACGAGGCGGGCCTCCGGCGCGACGGCAGCGTAGTCGTAGGGCGGATCCGGAAACAGGGCCGGGACGCGGACGGGTTGCGGACGCACGACACCTCCGATGGCTGGAATGGAATTGCCCTGCATTCGAGTTGTTTATCTGATGTGCGCCGGCGTCGGGACCGCGACGGCAGGCGAGCATCGGTGGCTACCCTGAGGGGCAGGGGGGAGACGCTCCTTGCGGCCGGCGGGTTCCCCGGCGAAACTGGCCCCTCCTAGGCGGAATCTGCTGGCCCTCAGTCTCCCCCTGCGCGTTGCATTGTGCACCGAGGCGTCGGATCTGACTAGTCCCTAAGCAAAGCTGAAGACGACGGCTCGTGCCCGTGGCCTACTCGTCCCGGCCGGCCGTGGCCACCGCCACTGCCGCGTTGATGAGCGCCAGGTGCGTCAAACCCTGCGGGATGTTTCCGAGGAAGTCGCCGGTCTCGGGGTCGAGCTCCTCGGAGTAGAGCCCGACGTCGTTGGCCAGGGAGAGCACCTCGTCCATTACCTGTCGCGCTTCCTGCACGCGGTTCGTGCGCGCGAGCGCGTCGACGAGCCAGAACGAGCAGGCCAGGAAGGCGCCCTCCTTCCCTCGCTGGCCGGAGTAGCGGTAGAGAAGCGGCCCGCCGGCGCTCAGCTCGTTGCGGACGGCGTCGATCGTCGCCGCCGTCCTCGGGTCGTTCGCGCCCAGGTAGCCGAGGCGAACCGCGAGCAGGACGGCGGCATCGAGCCCGTCGCCGCCCGCATAGAACGCGTAGGCATTCCGAGCGTTCGACCAGCACCGGTCGTCGACCCACGCGCGCAGGCGTTCGGCCTCCCGGCGCCAGCGGTCGGTGTGGTTGTCGGGCGCCTCGCCACGGTTCGCGAGCCAGATCGCCCGGTCGAGCACGACCCAGCAGCCGATCTTGGAGATCGTGTAGTGACGAGGCTCGTCGAGCTCCCAGAAGCCTGAGTCGCAGCGCTCCCAGATCAGACAGACGTGATCGGCGACCTCGGCAAGCCGGCTCCGCGTCGCGGAGTCGAGTGTGTTGCCGTGGTGGACGTAGAGGCGGATCGTCTCCAGGAGGTCGCCGTAGGAGCCGAGCTGCAGCTGGCCAGCGGCGGCGTTTCCGCGGCGCACGGGACGCGACCGTCGGTAGCCGGTCAGATCGACGTGTTCCTCCTCGCGCGCCCGTGAGCCGTCGAGTGCGTAGAACGGGACGAGACGGGGGTGCGTGGCCTCGCACGCGTGAAGTAGCCATGCGAGCGATGCATGCACCTGCTCGCGATACCCCAGCGCGCCGAGGGCGTCGAGCGCGAGTGAGGTGTCACGGACCCACGCGAACCGGTAGTCCCAGTTGAGCGCGCCGCCGATGCGCTCCGGAAGCGAGGTCGTCGCGGCGGCCGCGACCGCGCCCGACGGCGCGTAGATCAGGACCTTGAGCGCCAGCACGCTGCGCTCGACCGCTTCGCGCCATGGCCCGTCGTACGAGTGGAACTCCAGCCAGCGCCGCCAGGCGTCGACGGTGCGGTCGAGCCGGATCTCGATCTCCTCACGCGGCGGCAACGGGATCGGCTCACGAACGACAAGGGCGCAGGAGAAGAGGGTCGACCGAGCGGGCTGCGCCTCGAACTCGCCCATGATGGTCGCGCGGTCGACGCTGGGGTCGCCGCCGTCCCAGCACCGAAAGGCGAGCACGAGCTCGTCCGCCTGGGCCAGGATGAGCTGGTTTTGGCGTGTGATCCGCAGCTCGCCGGCCCCGAAGTCGAACCGCGGGCTGATCGTCCACTGGAAGGGGACGCGACCGCGCACGCCGTCCACCCTGCGCACGAGCTCGATCCAGGAAAGCGTGCCGCCGTCCTGGAGGGTCAGCGCATCGCGCACCGTGACGATGCCGGTGCTCGTGGTGAACGTCGTCTCGAGCACGTTCGATCCGGGCAGGTAGCGCCGGGTGACCTCGTGCTCGCCGGAGGGCGAGAGCCGAAACGAGCCGCCCCGCTCGGGATCGAGCAGCGCGCCGAACACCGGCACGCCGTCGATCGCAGGCACTGCCAGCCAGTCGACGGCGCCGTCCTTCGCGACGAGCGCGACCGAACGTCCGTCGCCGAGCGCGGCGTAGCTCCGGATCGGCGCAAAGCCGTCGATGCGCTCCGCCTGGGGCATCGCGCGACGCTTTCCCCAGAGGCGCCCCAGAGGAACTTCGAGAGACCATGCCGGCACTGGTCCGCTTCGCGGACAGACGCATTGCGTTCACGCCGGCAGCGGGCCGCCGGCGAGCGCGACGATCGTCCCCGCGAGGCCCGCCAGCAGGAGCGTCAGGACGACGCCGCGGCGAGCGACGAACAGGACGAGCGCCGCCCCGGCCAGGACGCCGAGCTGCCACGGCTCCGAGAGAGCGCGCGCGAGCGGGATCGCCGAGCCCAGGATGGCGCCGACGGCCGCCGGCCCCGCGCCGTCGAGGAACGACCGTGCGAGCCGGTTCCGGCGCAGCCGATCGAACCGCTCGCCGCCGAGCAGGACGAAGCCGAACGAGGGCGAGAACGCGACGAGGGCGGCGAGAAGGCCGCCGCCGACGCCCGCCGCCGCATAGCCGACGGCGGCGACCGTGTGCACGACCGGCCCCGGGGTCACCTGCCCGAGGGCGACGGCGTTGAGGAATCCGGTCGCTGACAACCAGTGGTAGTGGTGGACGGCGTCGGCCTGCATCAACGGGATGATCACGAAGCCGCCGCCGTACGAAAGGGCGCCGACCTTGAACGCGACCCACACGAGCGAGAGCAAGCCGCCGGTCGCGACCGAGCCGGTGGCGAGCAGCGTGACCGGGGCGATCCCCGCGAGCTCCGAGCCCGGCCGCAGCGCCCGCTGGGCCGCCATCTCCACGGCGCCGCAGGCGAGCAGGACGAGCACGAGCCAGGGACCGACCGTTGCCGCGGCCGTCCCCCCGGCAACCAGATAGACGAGCCAGCGAACGCGCCGGGCAACCTCGGCGCGCGGCCAGCTGCCCGGGAGCAGCGTCGATCCGGCCTGCACGGCGACCGCCGCGACTGCCGCGCCCGCGCCGGCGCCTGCTCCCCGCACCCACGCCGGCGGTGAGCTCGCGAGGAAAAGCGCCGAGAGCGCAAGGATCAGGATCAGGCCCGGAACGATGAAGACGACGCCGCCGGCGAGCGCGCCCGCGCGGCCGCGAACCCGCCCGGCGCAGTAGATCGCCAGCTGTGTCGACGCCGGGCCCGGGAGCAGGTTGCACGCCGCGATCGCGTCCTCGAAGTCGCGCGGCTCGAGCCAGCCCCACTGCTGGACGCAAAGTCGGCGCAGGAGAGCAATGTGCGCCGGCGGACCGCCGAAGCCGACACAGCCGATTCGCCCCCACTCCCGCACGACCGTGACCAGCGAAGCCTGGTGAGCCGGCGCTGCCTCATCGACCGAGCTCCCGTCGAGGGTGTCCGCGACCGAGGCGGAGCTCCCACGCCTCACCGCGCGGCCGGCTCGAAGAGCTCGACAGGGTTGCCGGACGGGTCGTCGAGCACGATCTGGGATCCCCCCGGGCCCTTGACGATGTCGCTGCGAAAGCGGACCCCGGCCCGGTGGAGGCGGTCGACCTCATGAGCGAGATCGTCGACGAGCAGATGTATGCGGTTCCAGCCGCCCGCGCCGGGACGGCGCCCGTCGGGCATCGGCCGGGCGGCGGAGCTCCGCGGCCCGCTCAGGAGCAGCCTCAGATGTCCGCGCGCGACCCCCGCGAAGGCGGGCGCCAGGTTCGAGCGGACGGTGAATCCGAGATTCGTCGTGTAGAAGGCCAGCGCCGCCTCGACGTCGTCGACCAGGTAGCGGACGTAGACCGGCTCCGCCTCGGTCATCGACTCCCCTCGCAGCTCACCTGCGGGGGCCGCATGAGCACAAGCAGGAAGCGGATCCGTGTCTCGAGGTCGGCCGCGGTGCGGCGGAAGACGGGGAGCGTCTCTTCGTCGCTGCCCGGCTCGGCCGAGGGATCGGCGATGCTCCAGTGGATCACGGTGGGATCGCCGCGGAACTCCGGGCAGACCTCGCGGACTCGGTCGCAGAGGCTGACGACATAGTCGAAGCGCCTGCGGGCGTACGCGCTCATGTGCTTCGCCTGCCGGCCGCTGAGATCGATGCCGTATTCGCGCATTGCGCGAACGGCGTTCGGGTGCAGTCGCTTGGGATGGCTGCCCGCGCTGAAGCCGCGGACACCGTCGCCCCCGAGGTGCTCGAGCAGCGCCTCGGCCATCTGCGAGCGAGCGCTGTTGCCCGTGCAGAGGAAGAGGATCTGCCGCGTCCGACCGCGCCGTCCGCCGGCCTCGGGAGCCACGGCCAGGCGCAGTCCCGGATGGAGCTCCCCGCCTACCGTCGCCAGTGAGTCGCGAAACCGCGTCAGCTCGAGGGTGTAGTAGGCGTCGCGGGCGTCGGCCGAGCTCCGACGCATCGACACGAGCTCGGCCGCCCGGAGCCGGGAGAGGTGGTACGAGACGAGGCTCTGCCGCGCGTCGACGGCCTCGGTGAGCTCGCGTACCTGGCGGTCGCTTCGCGCCAGCTCCTGCAGAAGGCGCCAGCGCAGCGGGTGACCGGCGAGACGAAGGATCGCGGGCACGTCGGTTTCTACTGCGGCGGCCACGGGCGCGTGGGATATTACATCAACTGAGATAGATCGATCAAGTCGGCTGCATCGATCGTCGCCTCCGCATGCGATGCTGATCACCGGATAGGTTGCGCGAGCCGATGAAGATTGCGTACCTGGTCGACGTCCACGACCGCTTCGAGGGAGTGCCGCGCGCGATGGAGGCGATCGGGCCGGTCGACGCGCTCGTCATCGGCGGCGACATCACGACCGGCGGAACGCCCGACGCCGCGGCGCAGGCGATCGAGCAGTGGCGACCGCTTGCTCCGCGCCTCTTCGCCGTCGCGGGCAACATGGACTCGCCGGCCATCGATGCGCGGCTCGCCCAGCTGGGCGTCTCGCTCGACGGGCGGGGCACGCGGGTCGGGGACGTCGGCATCTTCGGCCTCTCCGCCGCCCCGAAATCGTCGCTTCACACGCCGTACGAGCTCGACGACGACGAGCTCGAGGAGCGGATCGAACGCGGGCTCGAAGGGGTTCGTGACTGTCGCGTGAAGGTGTTCTGCCCGCACGCACCGCCGAGCGACACCGCCTGTGACCGGCTGCCGAACGGTCAGCACGTCGGCAGCGCCGTCATCCGCACGTTCATCGAGCGCGAGCAGCCGGACGTCGTCCTCTGCGGTCATATCCATGAGTCGCGGGGCACCGACGCGATGGGAAAGACGCAGATCGCGAATCCCGGGCCCGTGATGAACGGCCACTACGCGGTCGTCGAGATCGACGGCGGCGTGTCCGTGCGGCTCGACGCCTAGCTCAGGCCTTGACGCCGTAGCGCCCGAGCCCGCGCTCGAGCGTGCCGAGCGCGCGATCCGCTTCCGCACGTACGTCCCGTGCGAGGCGGGGGCTGCGCTCGCCGGCGAGCACACGACGCCGCACCGAGTCGATCAGCGCGCGATGAACGCCGATCAGGGCGTGCGCAACGACCCACGGTTCGGGATCCCGGGCCTCGGATCCGGTCTCGGCCGCGATCAGCTCCGCGAGCGAATCCGTGTAACGGGCATAGATCTGGCGCTCACGGCCGAGTAGCGCCGGGCTCTCGGTGATCACGCGCGTGATCGTGGCGAGCCGAGCGGCGGATTCGGGGTCAGTCTCGGCGAGCAGCCCCCGCGCGAGCAGTACGAACCGCGAGAACGCTTGCAGGATCGACTCTCCGACGGGGCGTTCACGGACGGCGTCGAGCAGCTCCTCCTCGAAGGCCTCCATCCGGCCGTAGACGAGGTCCTCCTTCGTCCCGAAGTAGTTGAACACCGTCGCAGGCGACACCTCTGCGGCCGCAGCGACGTCCGCGACCGTCACCGCGTCGAAGCCGCGCTCGGCGAACAGCCGCCAGGCGGCCTCGGTGATCGCCTCTCGCGTCCGCTGCTTCTTGCGCTCGCGCAGGCCCGGGCTGGCGCTCATGCCCTCGATCGTACCGCAATTCGTGTTTGCGATCTAACTTTTATGGTACTATAATTCTAGAGTAACTCTAGAAAAGAGGAACACGATGACCATACGGGCAGCACTCCACTCCGGTTCCAGAGCACGGAAGACCGACCAAGCGCCTGCAGCTCGTCGGCCGGTGCTCACGCGGGAAATCGTCGCACCGGGAGTCGTCTTCATCCTCGGCGCGATCATGACCATCCTCGACGCGACCATCGTCAACGTCGCCCTGCCGACGCTCGGCCGCGACTTTCGAACGTCGATCACGACGATCCAGTGGGTACCGACGGTCTACCTGCTCGCGTTCGCCAGCGTGATTCCGCTGGCGGGCTGGGCAAGCGAGCGGTTCGGTGCCAAGCGCGTCTGGCTCGCCTCGCTCTCCCTGTTCATGCTCGGATCGCTCCTGGCCGGCCTCGCGTGGTCGGTGGGGGCGCTGATTGCCTTCCGCGTGGTGCAGGGCGTCGGCGGCGGCATGATCATTCCGCTGGGACAGACGATCCTGGCGCAGGCCGCCGGGCCGCAGCGCATGGGCCGGGTCATGAGCATCGTCGGAGTGCCGCTGCTGCTGGCGCCGATCTTCGGGCCGGTGCTCGGGGGTGCGATCGTCGGGGCGGCCAGCTGGCGCTGGATCTTCTTCATCAACCTGCCGGTCGGCGCGATCGCGCTGCTGCTGGCGGTCAGGCTCCTCCCGACAGTGCCGAAGAGGCGGCAAGAGCGCCTCGACGTCACGGGCGCGGGCCTGCTGTCGGGTGGTATCGCACTCTTCCTCTACGGTCTCGCCGAGGTCGGCTCCCACGACAGCTTTCGAGACCCGGTCCCGCTCGCGGCGCTGGCGGCGGGGGTCGCGCTCGTCGCCGGGTTCTGCGTCCATGCCTTGCGCGTACCGAACCCGCTGATCGATGTCCGGCTGTTCGCGCGCCGCGGCTTCGCGACGGCCGCCGCGACCAACTTCGCGCTCGGCGTGGCGCTGTTCGGCGTCGCGCTCCTGCTGCCGCTGTACTTCCAGATCGTCCGCGGGACGACACCGCTCGAGACCGGTCTGCTGCTGATCCCGCAAGGGCTGGGCGCCGCAATCGCCATGCCCATCGCCGGCGCCCTCACCGACCGCATCGGCGCGCGGCGCGTCGTGCCCGGAGGCGTTGTCCTCGCGCTGATCGGCACTGCGGCGTACACGCAGATCGCGGCGACGACGGCGTACTGGTACCTCGCCGCGGCGCTCCTGCTGATCGGGGCTGGGCTCGGCGCGACGATCACCCCGTCGATGGCCGTGGCGTACCAGACGCTCGAGCGCGCCGCGGTGCCTCGCGCGACGAGCGCGATCAGCGCGATCCAGCGAATCGCCGGCTCTCTGGGTACCGCGCTGCTCGCCGTCGGTCTGCAGCGCGCGATGAAGGCGGAGCTACCCGGCTTCGACGGCGGCCTCGCCGAGGCGGGGGCGCTGGCGGCACGGGCGCCGGCGCGGTTCGCACCGCCGCTTGCGAACGCCTTCGGCACGACGTTCTGGATCGCGTTCGGGTTGACGGCTGTCGGCCTCGTCGTGGCGTTCCTGCTGCCCAGCGTCCGGGGCGACAAGCGTCGGTGATACTCCGTCACGGTGGGACGGCGAATCGCCCTCATGTCGGATCAGCATGCGAACGACATCGCGTTCGAAGCGGTGGTGGACGACATCGAGCGGATCGGCGTCGACCACGTGATCTGCCTCGGCGACATCGCCCAGGGCGGGGCGCAGCCCGTCGAGACACTCGCCCGCCTGCGCCGCCTCGGTGCCGAGACCGTGCTGGGGAACGCCGACGACTTCCTGCTCGAGGTGCCGACGGACTCAGCCGAGGAGATCACCGAGTCGCAGCTCGCCGTGCGCGACTGGACCCTCAGCCGGCTCGCGCCCGACGATCTCGAGCTCATTCGCGGCTTCCGGCCAACGATCGAGCTGAACTTCGAAGGCCAGGCGCTGCTGTGTTTCCACGGCTCTCCGCGCTCGTACGAGGACGTGCTGCTTCCCGAAGCCGAGGGCGTCTCGGTGGAGCCGTGGCTCGCCGACGCCGATCTTCTCGCCGGCGGCCATACGCATCGCCAGTGGACGCGGCAGATCGGAGGCGCGCTCTTCGTCAACCCGGGCAGCGTCGGCGTCGCGTTCGACCAACATCAGTCGGAGGACGACGTGCGGGTCCGCTCGGTCGCGGAGTACGCCATCGCGTTCGTCCGCGACGGGGCCGTCTCCGTCGAGTTCCGCCGCATCCCGTACTCGGTGGAACGACTACGCGAGGCCGTCATCGCCAGTGGGCGCCCCGACGCCGAGGCGCACCTCGCCCTCTACTCCGACTGGTAGGGGCTCAGAATTTCCAGGGGGGTCGCTCGAGCGCTCGCTCGTAGGCAGCGCGGTCGTGCACCGGCTCGCCGTGCGAGACGATCACCAGCTCGAACGGCAGCTCCAGCAGTGCGCCGAGCGCCGGCACGACGCGCTCCTCGTGCCAGGGCGTCCACCCGATCCGGAGCTCGCCTTCCGGCGCGGTGAGCGCATCCGCGAACACGAGCGCGCGCTGCTCGGGCAGCCACAACGGCGTCTCGTTCCGCCCCCTTCCGTCGTAGAGGGCGACGAGCCCGCCCGGCAACTCGGTGCCCGGCCCGACCCAGTCGAGGTCGGTCTCCGGCACGTCGCCGCGATGAAAGACGTCGGGACCGAACGCCGGAGCTCGGTAGCGGGTGGCAAAGAGGTCCACGTCGCGGACGTGATCGGGCTTCAGCACAATGAGGAGCGTCGGCGGTCGCGCGTCCAACCGCTCCCAGACCTCCGTCGCCTCGTCGTCGGGCGCGAGGGCGTCGAGCAGGGCAACCTCGCCCCGGGACTCGACGCAGGTGGAGGTAACCGGCGGCTCCCAACCCGGCGTGCTCCCCGGGGTCCAGCCGGGATAGTCCAGCCGCCAGATCCACAGGCCCGGCGCCACGTCGCGCACCTCGTGTACCACGCCGGCGAACCTACCAACATCCCCACGCGATGCGGCTCAGATCACGGCCTCCATCCTCCGGAGAGCGGCTCGCCCATTTGCAGTCCGAACCGCTCAAGCAGGTCGGGAACCGTCTCCGGCCGCATCTCGAGTCCGTAGCGCGCCCTGAGCTGCGCGAACGCTTCCGGGTCCGCCTGAGTCACACCGCCCATCTCGATGAGCTCCTGGAAGAAGCGCTCGAAGCCGGCCGGCGAGATGATCTCGAGAATCCGGCACGGCGCGTCGCCGGCGTTCCAGAACGTGTGCCACTGGTTGCGCGGCTTGAAGACGAGGTCGCCCGGGCCGGCCTCGACCACGTCATCGCCGAGCAGCGCGCCCATGCGTCCCTCGAGGACGAAGCTGTACTCGTCCTCGCGCGTATGGAGGTGAAGCGGCGCGGCAAGCGCGCGTGGCGACATCGGGTGCTCGACGAGCGAGAAGCGCTCGCCCGCGTCGGGCCCGTCGATCAGGAAGCGCGCGCCGATGCTCCCGAGGAAGCCCTCCGTGCCGTCGGCGGAACTCACGATCTTCGGGTCTCGGCCTGTGGTCCCCATCACTCCTCCTTGTGGTCAGATGTCTGCTCGTCGACGGTGCTGCCGGCGAGCCGCGACCTCGCCCGGTCTGCTACACACCGCAGCTACCGGAAGCTTTTTTGCGGCGCAGGCGTTCTCTAGCACGACGTACTCAGAGGAGGAACGATGGCATTGCAGCTTGGCGACACGGCGCCCGACTTCGAGGCCGACTCGACCGAGGGTCCGATCCGGTTTCACGAGTGGATCGGTGACTCCTGGGCGATCCTGTTCTCGCATCCGAAGGACTTCACCCCGGTTTGCACGACAGAGCTCGGCTACATGGCGAAGATCAAGCCGGAGTTCGACCGCCGCAACGTGAAGATCATCGGCGTCTCGGTCGACACGACCAGCGACCACGCGAAGTGGGCGAAGGACATCGAGGAGACGCAGGGACAGGCGCCGAACTACCCGATCATCGGCGACGCCGACTTCAGGGTCTCGAAGATGTACGGCATGCTCCCCGCCAGCACGTCCGGCGACCCGAGCGAGCGGACGCCAGCGGACAACCAGACCGTCCGCAACGTGTTCGTCATCGGCCCGGACAAGAAGATCAAGCTGATCTTCGTCTACCCGATGACGACCGGTCGCAACTTCGACGAGGTGCTGCGCGTGATCGACTCGGTGCAGCTGACGGCGAAACACAAGGTCTCGACGCCGGTGAACTGGCGGCAGGGCGAGGACGTGATCATCGCCGGCTCCGTCTCCAACGACGAGGCGAAGGAGATTTTCGGGGACTGGGAGGAGCCGAAGCCCTACATCCGGATCGTGCCGCAGCCCAATTAGTCGCGGCCGCGAGTCAGTCGAGGCGGGCCGGCAGGCCGAAGCGCTCGAACGTGCCCTCGAGCGTGCGCGGGTCCGCCGGCTGCTCGGGCCAGCGCGCATAGACCTCTCGCTCGGGGAGGTCCGCCGCGCGCGTCACGAACGCGGTGACGTCGCTGATGTGCTCGCCGCGAAGCGTGAGCACGTTGAGCGCAAAGGGCAGGTACGCGCCGGCCCCGTCGTCCCAGCAGTAGAAGGCGAGCGCCGGCTGCCCGTTGGCCCGCCTCCCGATCACGCGCCAGCGCCACAGACCGGACAGCGGCCAGCCGGCGAGGAAGGTGCGCAGCGCGTCGCGACCCTGGAACCACGTCCGCAGCGGCGGCATCGCGAACGACGCATCCTCGGCGAGCATGGTGACCACGGCTTCGATGTCGCCGCGCTCCCAGGCGTCGACGTACCGCTCGACGAGCTCGCGGACGCGATCGTCACCGAGCGACCGGAGCGTTGCCTGCTGGCTCTGCTCCGGCAGCCGCTCGTCGACGGCTGCGCGGGCGCGCTGCATCGCGCTGTTCACCGACGCGGTCGTCGTGTTGAGCGTCTCGGCGACCTCGCGGGCCGAGAACCCGAGCACCTCACGGAGAATCAGGACGGCGCGCTGTCTCGGCGGCAGATGCTGGAGCGCCGCCACGAACGCCAGCTCGACGCTCTCGCGGAGCTCGTAGCGTGCATCCGGCGCTGCGAACCCGTCCTCGAGGCCGAGCTGCTCGTCCGGGTACGGCTCCAGCCAGACCGACTCGACCACCGGCTCGCCGGGGCCCGCATGGGGATCGGCCGCGGGGCCGTAATCGATCGGAAGCACTCGCCTGGGCCGTCGCGCGACGACGTCCAGGCAGGTGTTCGTCGCGATCCGGTACAGCCACGAGCGCAGGGAGCTCCGTCCCTCGAACCTCGGCAGGCCGCGCCACGCCCGCAGCATCGCGTCCTGAAGCGCGTCCTCCGCGTCGTGAACCGAGCCGAGCATCCGGTAGCAGTGCGCGTGCAACTCGGCGCGGTACGGCGCGATCAGCCTCGCGAAGGCGTCCTCGTCTCCGGCGCGCGCGGCCGCGAGCAGCTCGCGCTCCTGGACGCTCGCGCCTGTCGATTCCGCCGCCATGCTCAACCGGTCGGCCGGGAGCGATGAGTTTGCCGCCGCTCCCAGGTCCTGTGGGAGCGAGCATGATGCCAATCGCCGGCGACCCGGTCGTCCACCTCGAGCTCCATACCAGCAGCCTCGAGCGCGCCTCGGCGGCGCTCTCCGGCCTCTGCCGCTGGAGCCCGGAGCCGATCGGGGGGCCGTGGGGGTCGTACCTCGCGCTGGAGCTGGGCCCCGGCCTGGGTGGAGGCATCGTGGAGTGTGGAACGGAGCGGCCGGTCTGGCTGCCCTACGTCGAGGTCGACGACGTGGGCGCCGCCACGCGTCGCGCTCGGCGTCTCGGCGCGTCGGTTCTCCTCGCCCCGCGCGAGGGGCCGGCTGGGTGGCGTAGCGTCGTGTCCGACCCCGCCTGCGGCGAGATCGCGTTCTGGCAGCCGAAGCGTTAGGCGGTCCGGCCGGCGCGGAGGACCGAGTCGAGCAGCCCGGGGAACCGCTCGTCGAGCTCCTCGCGGCGCAGGCGCAGGTACTTGCACGTCCCGACCGCCCGCTCGGCGGTGATCCCGGCCTGGCTGAGCGTCTTCAGGTGATGGCTGGCCGTCGACTTCGTCACCGCGAGGTGGACCTCGCGGCACATCAGCTCGTCCGGCTCGGCAGCGGCGAGCTGCCGCACGACCTCGAGCCGGACCGGGTCCGACAGCGCCTGGAGCACGGTCAGGACGTCGCCCTGGTCCGCCACTTCAGCGGCTTCGGACCCATGTGGCACTGTTGGGGACATCTTGTTTGACGTGGATCGAACAATCTAGGTACGATCGCCATCAAACAATAGCCGATCGACACCGTCGGTCGGCTTCCTCGTTTTTGACCACGACTCATCGAAGGAGGGATTCGTGTCCAACCTAACGACGCACCCGTCCTTGCTGGACGAGCGGACGGGGCACCTGAGCAGGCGCGCCTGGGGAACCCTCCTCGTCCTCTGCGGCGCGCTCTTCCTGGACGCGCTCGACGTGTCGATGATCGGTGTGGCCCTCCCCTCGATCCGCAACGACCTCGACATGTCCACCAGCTCGCTGCAGTGGGTCGTGAGCGCCTACGTGCTCGGGTACGGGGGCTTCCTGCTACTCGGGGGCCGCGCGGCGGACCTCTTCGGCCGCCGGCGCATGTTCCTGATCTCGCTCGCCGTGTTCCTCGTCGCCTCGGGCCTCGGAGGCCTGGCCACGGGCGCCACGGTGCTGATCGCCACGCGGTTCATCAAGGGCATCAGCGCGGCGTTCACCGCGCCGGCCGGGCTCTCGATCATCACCACGAGCTTCCCCGAGGGCACGGCTCGGAACAAGGCGCTTTCGATCTACACCGCGACCGGGGCCACGGGCTTCTCCCTGGGCCTCGTCTTCGGCGGTCTCCTCACGGAGATCGGCTGGCGCTGGGTGTTCTTCCTGCCGGTTGGCGTGGCGCTCGTCGCGCTGCTCGCTGCCGTCCGCCTCGTGCCTGCCGGCGATCGCCAGTCCCGCTCGTCGCGCGAATTCGACCTCGCCGGCGCGATCGCGATGACGGCGGGGATGCTGCTCCTCGTCTTCACCGTCGTCGAGGCGCCGCAGGTCGGCTGGGCCTCCGCGCGGACGCTGGGCTCGCTGGCGGCGGTGGTCGCGATCTTCGCGGCATTCGTCGTCCAGGAGCGGCGGGCCGTCGCCCCGCTGGTGCGCCTCGGGATCCTGCGTTCCGGCTCGCTCGTGCGGGCGAACCTCGGGGCCATGACGCTCTTCGGCGGCTGGGTGGGCTTCCAGTTCATCGCCACGCTGTACATGCAGCAGCTGCGCGGCTGGTCGCCGCTCGAGACCGGCCTGGCCATCTTCCCGGGCGGTCTGCTCGTCGCCCTCCTCGCGCCGCGCATCGCGCCGCTGATCGCCCGCTTCGGCGTCGCGCGGATGATCGTCGTCGGAATGATCTCGACGGTCGCCGCCTACGCCCTCTTCCTGCCGATCGGGCTCGATTCGAGGTACGCGATCGCCATGCTGCCGACGTTCCTGCTCGCCGGGCTCGGCTTCGCGCTCGCGTTCGGCCCGCTGAACGTCGCGGCGACGAACGGGATCGCTCCGCAGGAGCAGGGACTCGCCGGCGGCCTGCTCAACACGTCGTTCCAGTTCGGCGGTGCGCTGGTGCTTGCCGTCGTCACGGCCGTGATCAACGCAAACACGGACGCCAGCGGGTCGCCGCAAGCGCTGCTGGATGCCTTCCATCCGGCGATCGCCGTCTCGGTCGCCGTCGCGGCGCTGGGCGTGATCGCGATGACGTTCCGTCTCCGCCCGCGGCAGGTGCCGGTCGAGGAGCCGGAGATCGAGCCGGAGGTTCAGCTCGAGAAGGCGGCCTAACCGCTTCCGACGACGCTCGGAAGCCAGGCCCGCACCGCGGCGGCCACAGCCTGAAGATCACTTCGCAGGCTGTGGTCGCCCGGCACCTCGACCACCTCCCGGAGCTTCGCGGCCGGGGGCATGCCGAACCGGTCGGACGCGCCCTGGACGATGAGTGTCGGCACGCCGACTCCCTCGAGCTCTGCGAGCCTGCTCGGCGCCGGCGGCGAGCCGCTGCGGCGCGGTGGCTGCAGCGGAAAGGCGAGACACAGCACGGCGATCGCGCCCGCCGCCGCTGCCGTCCGGCACGCGACCCGGGCACCGAGGGAGCGGCCGCCGACGACGAGCGACAGGCCCTGCAGCTCGTGCTCCCGCAGGTACTCGACCACGGCGAGCCAGGCGGCGTCGAGCTGCGGCGCGGGAGCGGGCGAGCGCCGCCCGGCGACGCGGTACGGCTGCTCGACGAGCGCGACCGAGACGCCTTCCGCTCGTGCGGCATCCGTCGCGGCACCCAGGTCGCGTGACGTCACGCCGCCGCCGGCGCCGTGTCCGAGGATCAGCGCGGCGACCGGAGCCTTGACCGGATGCAGGTGGACGTTCGCTCGCCCGTGCGGCGTGTCGACCGGGATCGCGTTTCCGGCGGACACGATCGGAAGCGTACGGATGTCACATCGCCGCGGCGACGCGCTTCGCTGCCTCTGCGAGCTCCTCGTCTGGGACGTTCGGAAGCACGTCCTCCCAGAGCGGCAGCATCATCCCCGCGGCCTCGAGCATGCCGAGCGGGCGCGGCAACAGCCAGACGTGGAAGTGCGCGCCGCCGTCGCCCCAGCGGTACAGGTGCACCCGAGCAACGTCACCCAGGGACAGGATCGCCCGCTCGACGCGGGCGACGACGGGGCCGAACGACGCCGCGACCGGCTCCGGCAGGTCGGCGAACGAGTCGGCATGCAGCCGGCTCGCGAGCCAGACCGCACCCGGGAGACTGCCTCCGACCGGTGGGTGAAGCGTCCAGTTCTCGTCGGACCAGGCCGCCGGCGTCGTCGTCCCGTTGCAGATCGCGCACGGCGGGCCGCCGGGCTCGCCGCGTCGTGGCGGTTCGGGGATCTCACGGTCGCTCGGCTCGCGCGGGACGAGCGGCTCCGCATAGGGAAGTGTCATTGGCCCTCCTTCGCGGGAATCGATAACGAAGCATATCCGCAACGCTAATGTTGCGCGATGGAAAGATCGGGCGGGTCGAGGTCTACTTCGGCTGGTCTAGGCGTAGAGCTCTTCGCGAACGATCGCGGCGCCCGCCACGAGCGCGCGCAGCTTCCCGCGGGCGACCTCACGGGGCAGGTACTTCATGCCGCAGTCGGGCCCGAGGAGCAGCCGCTCGGCGTCGATGTGCCGGAGGGCGGCTCGGATTCGACCGGCCACCACCTCCGCTTCCTCGACGTTCATGTCGCCGAGGTCCAGGACGCCGAGAACCACCGTCTTTGTCGGCAGCTGCTCGAGGATGCGCGCGTCGAGGCGCGGCTGCGCGGCCTCGATCGAGATCTGGTCGGCAGGGCAGGAGTCGAGCTCCGAGAGGAACGGGTAGCCGTTCGGCTTCTCGTGCACGATCGCGGCGTAGCCGAAGCACGTGTGGAGCGCCTTCGTGCCGGTCACTCCTGCGAAGGCGCGATCGATCGCCTCGAGCGCGTAGCGCCGGGCGTCCTCGGGACGCGCCTGCAGGTACGGCTCGTCGATCTGGACGACGTCCGCGCCGGCCGAGACGAGGTCCCGGAGCTCCTCGTTGACCGCGTCGGCGTAGGCCAGCGCGAGTGCGCGCGAATCAGGGTAGTAGTCGTTCTGAGCCTGCTGGCTCATCGTGAACGGGCCCGGGACCGTCACCCGGATCGGCTTCGACGTCACGCTTCGCAGCAACCGCGCGTCGCGTACCTGCACCGGTCGTGCACGACGGATCGGCCCGACGACGCGCGGCACGGGGTTCGGGTGGCCGGTCCGGTCGATCGCCGTGCCCGGGTCGTCGAGGTCGAGGCCCTCGAGCGCGGTGGCGAATCGGTTGGAGTAGCTCTCGCGGCGGATCTCGCCGTCCGTGACGACATCGACGCCCGCCTCCTCCATCTCGCGCACGGCGAGAACCGTCGCGTCGTCCTGGGCCTGCTCGAGCCACGCCTCGTCGACGCGCCAGAGCTCCCGTGCCGGCACCCGCGGCGGCAAGCGCCCGGCAAGCTTCTCGCGGTCGACCAGCCAGTCGGGCTGCGGGTAGCTGCCGATGACGGTCGTCGCGAGCGGCTGCACCTCGGCAATACGATAGGAGTCAGTGTCACCTGCCCGCGGCGACGCGCCCGGCAAGGCCGGGGCCCCGTTCACCTCCATCAGCCAGGCGTATCCCGATCGGGTCGAGGTCCGCGGTCGCGATCTTGCCGCCGACCTGATGGGGTCGGTCACCTTCACCGAGTATTTCCACCTGTTGCTCACCGGCCGCGAGCCGACCGACGACCAGCGCTTCTTTCTCGACCTGCTCCTCGTGGCGATCGCCGAGCACGGCCTGATGCCGAGCAACGTCGCCGCCCGCATGACGCTCGCCGCCGATCCGGGGTCGCTGCAGGGCGCGGTCGCGGCCGGGATCCTGGGCAGCGGCCCGGTCATCCTCGGCGCCTCCGAGTCATGCGCCCGCCTCCTCGAGGAGGCGCAGAAGCGCGTGGACGCCGGCTCGGCCCCGGCGGCGGTCACCGCAGACGTCGCGAGCGCGATGCGCGCGGCGGGGGAACGGGTGCCGGGCTTCGGCCACCCGCTCCATCGCCCCGTCGACCCGCGGGCCGAGCGGATCCTCGAGCTGGCGGGCGCCCGCGACGTCAGCGGGCCGCACGTCCGGCTCGCTCGCTGCCTCCGTGAAGCCGTGCGCGACGCCTGGGGCAGGCCGCTGACGATGAACGTCGCGATGCCGATCGCGGCGGTGATGCTCGATCTGGGCTATGCAGCGAGCGACGTCAAGGCCGTTCCGATTCTCGCCCGCACCGCCGGCCTGCTCGCGCACCTGGGCGAGGAGCGCGAGCACCCGCTCGGCCTCCTGATGGCGCACGCCGCCGACGAGGCAGTCACGTACGAACGCAGGCGGGGCTCCGAGCCCGGTTGATGCTCGCTCCGGAGGTGGAGAGCCGCCCGTGGCCTGTGCAGCTGGCGCTCGACGACGCGCGTTACCGGGCGCAGCTCGAGTACCTCTTCGATCGTTCCGCGTTCTACCGCGAGAAGCTGACCGCGGCGGGATATACCTCGGCCGATGCGGCCGGCGGCCTCGAAGACATCGCCCGGCTGCCGCTCACGGAGAAGGACGAGATCCGGGCGACGCGGACGCCGGACAACCCCTTCGGTTCCCATCTCTGCGTCGAGCCGTCGGAGATCATTCGCATCTACTCGACGAGCGGCACGACCGGCGAGCCGAGCTACATCCCGCTGACCGCGACCGATCTCGAGAACTGGGTCACCGCCTCGGCGCGCAGCTACGCAGCCTCGGGCGTTCGAGCGGGTCAGCGCATCGTCACCACGTACAACGCCGGACCGTTCGTCGCCGGCGCCGCGCTGGCCGCGTTCGACCGCCTGGGGCTGTGCCATATCCCGGTCGGAACGGCCAATTCCGAGCGGCTCCTGCGCTCGATCGAGCGCCTGCGGGCCGAGGCGGTTGTGCTCACCCCGTCCTACGCGGCCTACCTCGTGGAGCGCGCCGTCGACGCGGACGTCGACCTCGCCGGCTCGACCGTTGAGCGCGTCCTCGTCGCGGGCGAGCCCGGAGGCGGTGAGGCGGCGTTCCGCACCAGGCTCGAGGCCGGCTGGGGCTCGCGCGTCACCGAGGCGATGGGAATCGGCGACATCGGCGTGTCACTCTGGGGCGAATGCGAGGCGCAGGACGGGATGCACCTGGGCGCCCGCGGATTCGTCCACGCGGAGCTGATCGATCCCGAGACCGGCGCTCCGCGCGAGCTGGACGACGGCGCCACCGGTGAGCTCGTCCTGACCCACCTTCGGCATCGCGCGGCACCGCTGCTGCGCTTCCGGACGCGCGATCACGTCCGCGTCCGGACGGCGCCGTGCACGTGCGGCCGCACCGGGCCGCGAATCCGTTGCATCGGCCGCACCGACGACATGCTGATCGTGCGAGGCGTCAACGTGTTCCCCTCGGCGATCCGGGAGGTCGTGAGCGGCTTCGCCGAGGTCAGCGGGAACGTCCTCGTCAGGCCGCGGGTGCCGGGCGTCAAGCAGGATCCGCCGCTGCCGATGAAGGTCGAGCTCGCGCCGGGGACAGTCGCGGACGCCGCGCTCGCCGAGCGGCTCCGTGAGACACTCCGCAGCGTGCTTCTCGTACAGGCGCACGTCGATCTGGTGCCCTGGGGCACGCTGCGGAGAAGCGAGTACAAATCGACGCTCGTCGAGCGCTAGACGGCAGAAGGGAAGAGGAGGAAGAGATGGCTGCAAACACGCTGAGCATCCTGAGGCCGAGCGTCAACAACCTGACGACCCGCATCTTCGTGCGAGCCGCCGGGCTCGAGTGCGAAGAGCTCGACGTCTGGGGGAAGAAGAGCACGCCGGAGTTCCTCGCCAAGGACCCGGCCGACCTGACGCCGCTGCTCGAGGAAGAGGGACTGCCGCGCGGCTCGCTGTGGGAGAGCTGCGCGATCATGCAGTACCTCTGCAACAAGCACGGCCTCGACCGTTTTTATCCGCGAGATGCCGGCGAGCGGGCGATGGTCGACAGCGCGATGTTCTATCTCATCGGGACGTTCTATCCGCTGCTCGCGCGGGCGACGTACCCGGCGCTCGGCTTCCCGCAGTACCCGGGGGAGGCGGCGACCGCCGACGTCGACGACGAGGTCAAGGCGCAGGCACAGCGGGACGCGGAGGCGGCGCTTGCGGGACCGCTCGACGTCTTCCGCTCCTTCTTCCTTGCGGGCAGGCCGTTCATCGGCGGCGACCACCCGTCGATCGCGGACATCCGGCTCGCCGCGACGCTCGAGTTTCTCCGCGCCATCGACTACCCCTTCCCGGACTGGGCAGAGGAGTACATGTCGCGGATGGAGTCCACGCTCGGAGACGCCTACGCGGAGCCCGCGGCGGACGTGCGCGGCTATGTGGCTTCGGTGACCTCGCCGACCCCGGCCGGGTGAGGCCGCGATGAAGCAGATCACGCCCTGTCTCTGGTTCGACACCGAGGCCGAGGACGCGGCCCGGTTCTACACCTCCGTGTTCCCGAACTCCCGCATCGTCGATATCGCCCACTACGGCTCGGCAGGGCCGCGGCGCGAGGGAATGGTGATGACGGCGACCTTCGAGCTCGACGGGCAGCGCTTCGTCGCGCTGAACGGCGGTCCCGACTTCACGTTCAACGAGGCGATCTCGTTCCAGGTCAGCTGCGAGAACCAGGACGAGGTCGACCGGTACTGGGAGACGCTCTCGGACGGCGGCGAGCAGGGGCCGTGCGGCTGGCTCAAGGACCGGTTCGGCGTGTCGTGGCAGATCATTCCCGCTCGCCTGCCAGAGCTGCTCGGCGACCCGGATCGGGAGAAGTCGCAACGGGTCATGCAGGCGATGCTGAGCATGAAGAAGATCGAGATCGACGCGCTCGAGCGAGCCGCGGTCGCGGCCTAGGGTGGCGGCGCCCGCGATGGGCGCCGCCACCACGCTCGTTCGTTACCCCGTCGCCGGCGCCGACTCGTCGGTCTGCCAGAGGCCGAACTCGTTGCCGTGCGGGTCGCGACAGGTCGAGAACCAGCCCATGTTCGGTACGGGGCGCGGCTCGTCGGCCTCGCCGCCGAGCTCGCGAACGCGGGACGCGCCCCCGTTGATGTCCTCGACGTCGAAGTAGGCCCGCGTGCCCTGCTTTCCGGGCTCCATGTTCGTGATCGCGCCGCCCGTCCGGCCCGGACTGATCTCCGTCATGTGGTACTCGAACGGGCCCGGGTATTCGTTGAACTGCCACCCGAACAGCGAGCCCCAGAACTCGCGCGCCTTGGCGGTGTCGTCCGCGGGGATCTCGAAGTGAACGATGTCGCCGGGCATTCGCCCTCCTCTCGGTCGTCGTCCAGTGTCAGCTGAATAGACCGTCTCCGCGGCAGCATGTCATCGGGCGCCTGCCACGTTTCGGCTGCAGCTCGCCCAGCGCACACCGCAGGCCGTCTAGAACGGCCCCGATCCGGTGCGGGTCTCGGGCGCGGAGACTCCGCGCTACGGATGCAGCTTGATCGTGTTGCCGAAGCCGAGGTTGTGCGGCTGTTGAAGGGCGATGTGGAGGAACCCGAGCTGTTCCAGCTGCTGCGCGCGCGCGAGCGGCCCCACGTCGACCGGTCGTAGCCCGCCCGTCGGCGACGAGCCGCGACACCTTCTCCTTCGCCTGCTCGTCGTCGCCGGCGATCAGGACGTCGAGCTGCTGTCCGTCGACCTTCCCCTCGACCAGGGTGCCGGCGAAGGTCGTGTTGAACGCCTTCACGACCGGCGTGCCGGCCGGTACGGCCTCGGCGACCTCCTCGGCGGACGAGCTCCCGGGCGGCGTGACCAGCCGATCGAACGTCTCCGGATCGAGCGGGTTTGTAATGTCGACGACGACCCGGCCGGCAAGACGGTCTTGTACTCGCGCACGGCATCCTTGATGCCCGGGTAATAGACGGCGAACACGACGACTTCGCCGCCGAACGGCGCGCCCGGCTCGAGCGCGACAGTCGAGCCTCCGACCTCGTCTGCCAGCTTCTGCGCCTCGCCGGGGCCGCGGTCGACGATCTCGACCTCGTGTCCGCCTGCCGCGGCGCGGGTCGCGATTCCGCGTCCCATGTTGCCCGCACCAACGATCGTGATCTTCACCACTTCACCTCCAGACGCGCCTGAAAGACGTGGTTTCGCCGGGTCCTGTCCGTTCACGCAAAGTTCACTCCGCGAGCTCGATGCGCCGGGCCTCGCGCCGCGCCCCGGGAGCCCCGACCGGATGTGCGCGGAGGTCCCGGAGCAAGCACCGCGCGGCGACGCCGACAGCGGCAAGCAGCGATGCCGTGGCCGCGACCCCGAGAGCGGAGCGGTTGCGGGCGAGCTCGACGACCAGGATGAAGGCGGCGAGCCCGACCAGCGTCAGCGCAACTACCCGGTGGAACCGGCCCGCTTCCGACCGCGGCCACGGATCGATCGGACGGACGATCTCACGCCCCCGATCGGAGTCGGTACAGCGCTCCTTCCTCGCGCAGGCGTTGCACACATGGGCGCGGGCCCGATAGCGAACGAGGCGTCGCTCTCGATCGACCTCCCTGGGCCATAGCTGCTCGCCCTGCGGGCACAGCCAGTAGTCCTGCGTGTCGTGGTAGGTGAAGCCGGCCGTGCGGAACCGCAGGGCCCGCCGGTGCGTATGCTCCGACAGCCACTCGAGCGCGAACGCCGCCGCGGTCAGGGCGCCCGCGTACCCCAGGGCGAGAAGGAGCTCGGCGCTCATACGAGCCTCGCGGCGGCCGCCTCTTCCTCACCCATGGCGCCGATCTCCGCCGGCTCGCGGACCTCCGTGAAGAGGATGTCGTCCGGCTCGTCGAGCGTCACCTGCTTGACGGTGTGGCGGATGCCGAGATAGGCAATGTAGAGCGTCGATATGGCGCCGCCGACGATGAACACGACGTCTCCGGGAAAGCGCAGCCACTCGATCAGCGAATTGGTGTGGTTGGTGAGGAACTTGAGCTCCCGCGCGTCGAAGTAGCCGGAGCTGACCGATTTGTAGAGCTGGAGCATCCCGAGCGGGAAGAGGGTCGCGAAGCACATCCATGCGAGGCCGAGATTCGTCGACCGGAAGGAGATCCGCGCCCAGCGCTCCGGCCACCTGTCGGCCGGGATCAGGTAGCGCAGGCAGAACAGCGCCAGCCCCAGGGCGAGCATCCCGTAGACGCCCATCATCGCCGCGTGCCCGTGGTTCGCCGTCAGGGCGGTGCCGATCTCGTAGTACGAGACGATCGGCAGGTTGATCAGGAAGCCGAACACGCCCGCCCCCAGGAAGTTCCAGAACCCGACCGCAACGAGGAACATCACCGCCCAGCGGTGCGGGAACGGCGTCCGCGAGTGCGACTCCTGCGCCGCCCCGAGTTGCAGGAACGACCACGCCTCCACCGTCAGGAACGTGAGCGGAATGACCTCGGCGGCGGAGAAGAAGGCGCCGAGCGCCATGTGCTCCGCCGGCTCGCCTGAGAAGTAGACGTGGTGCATGGTGCCGATCACGCCGCCGACGGAGTAGAGGAGGATGTCGAGGAAGACGACCGTGAGCGCGATCCGCTCGCGGACGACGCCAAGGAGCACGAACATGTACGCGACCATGACCGTCGTGACCAGCTCGAGGAAGTCCTCCACCCACAGGTGCACCACCCAGAAGCGCCAGAAGTCGTTGAGGGTGAAGTGCGCGCCGGGCCGGGCCAGCAGGCCCACCGCGTAGAAGGCGGGGATGGCC